>JAUYJO010000172.1 GCA_030700315.1 Gallionella sp. | reverse complement strand
TGCGCGACAGGCTCGTCCAGCGCAGTCGTCGGCTCCGGGCCGTGGACGTGGAGCTGCTACGGCAGCGACGGCGGCAGCAACGCAAGTTGCTCGACGCCACTCGCCCTGCTCAATCAAACCGTCAGCTTTGGCGCAGCACCCAGCATCACTGTCGGCGGCACGGGCACGGCCACCGCCACGGCGACTTCCGGCCTCGCGGTCAGCTTCACCAGCAACACGACCGGCATCTGCACCGTATCCGGCAGCACCGTCACCGGCGTAGCGGCGGGCACTTGCACCGTCGCCGCCGATCAGGCGGGCAACGCCAGCTATAACCCTGCGCCGCAAGCCACACAGAACATCACCGTCGGCAAGAACAGCCAGACCATCAGCTTCGGCGCGGCGCCCGGCATCACCGTCGGCGACACCGGCACGGCCAGCGCCACGGCGACATCCGGCCTCGCGGTCGGCTTCACCAGCACCACGACCGGCATCTGCACGGTGAGCGGCAGCACCGTTACCGGCGTAGCGGCGGGCACTTGCACCATCGCCGCCAATCAGGCGGGCAGCGCCAGCTATAACCCTGCGCCGCAAGTGACGCAGGCTATCACTGTTACTCAAGCGCCCGTCAACGGTGCCTGCGGTTCTGCCAACGGCATCGCCACCGCTTTCGCCCCCAGCGCCAACCTGTGCGCGGCTGGCACGGCCAGCGCCGTGACCGCCGGATCGCCCTGGGCATGGACATGCAACGGCTCAGGAACAAACGCGAGTTGCTCCGCGCCCAACCAGCCTACCAGCGGCGGCGGCAGCGGTCGCGCCATCGTTTCCGGCGGCACGTGGGTCGCCGATCCCGCGCTCTCGTCCGGCTTCATCGCCGCCTCGGGCGACCCGAGCGGAAAATCGCCGCCCAATCTCTCGCCGGGATACACCTTCACGTATGGGTTGTTCGATTTCACCCTGAACGCGGGCGCAGCCGGAACTGCGGCCACTATCACCATCACTTATCCAACCGCGTTGCCCGCCGGTGCGGTGTACTGGAAATACGGGCCGAGCCCGGCAGGTTACAACTGCTCGGGCGGTGCATGCGCCGCGCCACATTGGTATCAGATGCCAGCAGCACAAGCGGTGTTTGCCGGCGACACCGTCACCTTGACCATCTTCGACGGCGGCGTGGGCGACGATGACCTCGCGGCCAACGGCGCCATCGTCGATCAGGGCGGCCCCGGCGTGCCGAGCGTTCCGGGCAGCAGCGAGCGGGTATCCCGACGCTGTCCGAATGGGCGCTGCTGGCGCTGGCCGGGTTGATGGGGCTGCTCGGCATGGGCGCGATGCGAAGGCGTGCGGTTTTGTAGGAGGGGCTTTAGCCCCGATAGCGGGCTATCGCGGGTAAACCCGCTCCTACAAAACCACGTTGCGGCCATGCCTGCCCCGCGTTTACCGAAGCCCCGCCCGCTCAAACTGACATGCCGTGCTTTGTGCGTCGCATGCGCGGTGTGACAGGCACGCTTCCTAAAGCCGCACCTCATCCTATAAGATGCGAACCACTTCAAACCATGGTTCCCATATGGCGCATCTTTTCGCCGATACACAAACCCCGCATATCCTGCTGGTCAAAACCTCGTCGCTGGGCGACGTGCTGCATAACCTGCCGGTAGTCAGCGATATCGTGCGCCATTATCCGGACGCGAAAATCGACTGGGTGGTGGAGGAGAGTTTTGCCGCGCTGCCCAAGTTGCACCCGGCGGTGCGCAACGTCATTACGGTCGCGGTGCGGCGCTGGCGCGGCAAGCTGCTGAGCGTTGCCGCCTGGCGCGAGATTGGTGCCTTTCGCGGCACGCTGGCGGCGCAGCATTACGACATTGCAATCGACACGCAAGGCCTGCTCAAGAGCGCGTTGCTGATGCGCGGCGCACAGGGGTTGCGCTGCGGCTTCGACCGGGGCAGCGCGCGCGAGCCGCTGGCAACCGGTCTGTACCAGCGCACATTTTCGGTCGCAACGGGGCAGCATGCCGTCGAACGCAACCGCCAACTGGTCGCGCAGGCGCTGAGTTATACCTTGGCAGGGCAAGCCGATTACGGCATTCGCCCACCGGCTATCGCGCGGTTTGCCTGGCTTGCGGATGCGCCTTATGCCGTGCTGCTGCACGCCACCAGCCGCGCCGATAAATTATGGGGCGAAGCGAACTGGATTGAGTTGGGACACTATCTGCACGAGAAAAATATTCGCTGCATTTTGCCGTGGGGCAGCGAGGCGGAGCAGGCGCGCAGCCTGCGTCTCGCTGCGCTCATCCCCGATGCCGTATCGCCGCCGCGCTTGAGCCTGAACGAAGCTGCGGCGCTGCTTGGCGGCGCGCGGGCGGTGGTCGGCGTGGACACCGGTCTGGCCCATCTCGCGGCGGCGCTGGGCGTGCCGACGGTCGGTATTTATACCGCGACCGACCCGGCGTTGACCGGCCTGTACGCTGGCCGAAGCGCCGTTAATCTCGGCAACATCGAGCGTGCGCCGGATACCGTCGCCGTTATCGGTGCGCTGCCCGCTTTCACCGATATTTCGCAAGGCATAGCGGCATGCTGAACACCCGATTGTTCTATACCCTCATGCTGTGGCTGCTATTGCCGTATATCTTTCTGCGCCTGCTGTGGCGCGCGCGCAAACAGCCGGAATACCTGCACCACATCGGCGAACGCTTCGGCTTTTATTCGGTACGGAGCAACAAGCCGGTTATCTGGCTGCACACCGTTTCGGTGGGTGAGACCCGCGCCGCACAGAGCCTCATCACCCGGCTGAGCGCAGCCTATCCCGACCATCAGATATTGTTGACCCACACCACGCCCACCGGGCGCGCCGCCAGTGAGCAACTGTATGGCGACGGCGTGCTGCGCGTGTATCTGCCCTACGATTATCCGTTTGCGGTGAACCGATTTTTGCGCCAGTTCAAACCGCAATTCGGTATCCTGATGGAGACGGAGATCTGGTTCAACCTGATCCACGCCTGCCATGCGACCCGCATACCGCTGCTGCTGCTGAATGCGCGCCTGTCTGAAAAATCGGCGCGCGGTTATGCTCGGTTTGCGCGGCTGACTCGCGACGCGCTGGGCGAGCTCGCAGCCATCGCCGCGCAAACCGCCGACGATGCCGCGCGCCTGACGGCGCTCGGCGCGCAGAATGTCGCCGTGACCGGCAATCTCAAATTCGACATCGAACCGCCGCCCGCGATGCTGGAACTTGGCAGGCAGTTGCGCGGACAGTTCGGCGCGGAACGCAAAGTGTTTCTCGCCGCCAGCACCCGCGACGGCGAGGAAACGCTGTTGCTCGACGCGCTGCAACAGGTGCATATTCCCGGCCTTCTGCTGGTAATTGTGCCGCGCCATCCGCAACGCTTTGCGGAAGTCGCTACACTGTTGGAGCAGCGCGGCATCCCGTTCAGGCGCAGGAGCGAAATGGGTCGGCAAAGTTGCGCCATCACACCGGAAACCCGGGCCGTGCTGGGCGACAGCATGGGAGAGATGTTTGCCTATTATGCCGCAGCCGATCTCGCCTTCATCGGCGGCAGCCTGCTGCCCTACGGCGGGCAAAATCTTATCGAGGCCTGTGCGGCCGGCACGCCGGTAGTGGTCGGCCCACACACCCACAATTTTGCCGAGGCGACGCGGCTGGCAGTGGCCGCCGGCGCGGCAATACAGGTGCGGGATGGCGGCGAGTTGGCCGTGGAATTGCGGCGCCTGCTGGCCAATCCGGATGCGCTGGGCGAAATGCGGCGGCAATGCGCCGGTTTTGTGGGGTCAAATCGCGGCGCGACTGACCAGTCGCTGCGCATCATCGCAGCGTTAAAACCGCACTCTTAGCGCGAAACAACACAAAATGGAACCCCAAACCCCCTCCAGCTCCCCCTTGTCAGGGGGAGAGCCCACCTCCTCCCCTGACAAGGGGAGGCCGGGAGGGGTTCGGGGTAAAAAGTGGAACAATCTTGCGAGACGTTTCATCGTCATGAGTGGCTACTGCCATGCCCGTTAGATTACAATCGCCGTTCTTCCGATAAACCGAAACATCCATGTTAATCCGCATTCATGTCAAGCAATTGCGCCTGGGTATGTTTGTTCATGAGCTGTGCGGCTCATGGATGGATCATCCGTTCTGGCGCGGCGCTTTTTTGCTGAACGATCCAAAAGACCTGAAAACGCTCCTGTCGACCGGCCTCAAAGAGGTATGGATAGATGACTCGAAAGGCTTGGGTATAGAAGGCGGCGAAGATGAGAAATCGATTGCGGCAGAAGTCGAAGCCACGCTGGCGCAAGCCGACACGTCAGGCAAGACGGTGCAGCGCGTCAATGTTGCGCAAGAGGCCGCGCGAGCCATCAAGATATGCGCCAAATCCAAACTGGCCGTCACTTCCATGTTCAAGGAAGCGCGCATGGGCAAGGCATTGAGCTCGGACGATGCGCTGCCCATCGTCGAGGAAATTTCCACATCGGTGGCGCGCAATCCCGGTGCATTGATCGGTTTGGCGCGCCTGAAAGATAAAGACGATTACACCTACATGCATTCGGTCGCGGTGTGCGCGCTGATGGTATCGCTGGCGCGGCAGTTGGGGCTGAACGATGAGCAGGTGCGCCAGGCTGGCTTGGCCGGATTGCTGCACGATGTCGGCAAGATGATGATCCCGCTGAGCATCCTCAACAAACCGGGCAAGCTGACCGATGTCGAGTTCGACAAAATGAGGAGCCATCCTGCCGAAGGGCACAAAATGCTGCTGGAAGGCAGCGGCATCGGCGATGTGGCGCTTGATGTCTGCCTGCATCACCATGAGAAAATGGACGGCAGCGGCTATCCCGAGCATCTCGCGGATACGCAGATCAGCCTGTATGCCAAAATGGGCGCAGTGTGCGATGTGTATGACGCAATCACCTCGAACCGCCCCTACAAGAGCGGCTGGGAACCCGCCGAATCGATCCGCAAAATGGCGGAATGGAGCAAGGGGCATTTCGACACCACCATTTTTCACGCCTTCGTCAAAAGCATCGGCATCTACCCGATCGGCTCGTTGGTCAAGCTGGAATCCGGCTATCTCGGCGTGATCATCGAACAAACCGAAAAATCGCTGCTCACGCCGATACTGATGGTGTTTTTTTCCATCAAATCCAATGGCAGAATTACACCGGAAATACTGGATATGTCGAAACCCACCTGCCAGGACAAGATCGTTTCGCACGAAGACCCAGCAAAGTGGAATATTCACGATGTCCAGGAATTGTGGAGCGGCGTGGCCACCGCGCCCTGGTAAACGGGCCGAGAGGTTTGACGCAACGCCGAACGGGTTATGAGTAAAAGCCCCTGTTCAAACTGTGCCTGTTTCACCCGCATGACAGTTTTCGCCGGTTAACGCTACCCCAGTTAACGCGGGAGCGGCGTCAATCTCTGATGCTATACTTGCACCTGAATTGTTAAACCACCCCAAAAAGGAAGACATGAAACGACTTTTGATGATCCTGACTATTGCATTGACCAGTGTGAGCTTGTTTGCAGCGACGGCGGAAGCCAAGCGTTTTGGCGGAAGCGGCAGTATCGGCAAGCAGCGCTCGATGGCTCCGCAGCAGGCGCAAAAAGCGCCGGATGCGGCACCGGCACCCGCCCCGGGCGCGACACCCGCAAAACCGGCCGGCAACAAATGGCTGGGCCCCTTGGCCGGCCTGGCGCTAGGCGCAGGTTTATTCGCGCTGCTGTCGAGCGCGGGGCTGGATGGCGCACTGGGCGGCATTCTGCTGGCCTTGCTGGCAGCAGGCGCGGTGATGTTTTTGATCGCAAAATTCCGCAAACCGCCGCAAGGAGTGCGCCCGATTAACCCGCAACCGATGCAATATGCCGGCGCGGGCGCACCTTATGGTGAAACACAACCGGCGGCACTGCCCGGCAGCCTGGCAAGCCAGGCAAGCATGACAAAGGCAACGTCGGAGAAAAACATTCCGGCAGATTTTCCGGTAGAAAGCTTCCAGCGCAGCGCAAAGACCACTTTTATCCGCCTGCAGGCCGCAAATGACCGCAAGGATCTGGACGACATCCGCGAATACACTACGCCGGAAATGTTCGCAGAAATCTCGATGCAGTTGCAGGAACGCGGCGCGGCACCGCAAAAAACCGACGTGATCGCGATTGACGGCGAACTGCTGGAAGTGGCCAACGAGGGCGATTTCGCGCTCGCCAGCGTGCGCTTCACCGGCCAGTTGCGCGAAAACAACGGCGCACCGGAAGGCGTGGACGAAATCTGGCATGTGCAGAAAAACCTGCGCGACGACAAGTCGGTATGGCTGCTGGCCGGTATTCAGCAAACTGACTTGCACTAAGCTTTTATGTTCGCACGGCCTTCTGCGGCAGCGTTGAATCACCTGCTCGCGCAGAACAGTTGGGCGCTGACCCGGCTCGCGCGTTTCGCGGGCAAGACGGCGCGCTTCGACATCGCGCCGTTTTCTTTTGCCTACACCATCCTCGCGGACGGCTCATTGCGCGGCGCCGATGCCGACAACTCGGCGGACGCGGTATGCGTGATCGCGCCGTCGCTGTTGCCGCGCCTTGCGCTGCACGACGAGAAGGCATCGGCCGATATTCGCACCGGAGGCGATGCCGCGCTGCTGGCGGAAATTTTCTCCCTGTCGCGCAGCTTGCGCTGGGATGCAACCAAGGATTTAAGCCGCCTTACCGGCGATACCCTCGCGGAACATATCGCGCAAACCGTACAAGGCGCGCGACAGCAGTTGCACGATGCGGCAGCCAACCTGCCCAAAGCGGCGGCGGCATACTGCACCGAGGAACACCCGCTGCTGGCCAGGCCGCAAGACGTCGCGGCATTCAATCTACAAGTGGCTAAACTGCGCGACGATCTGACGTGCTTGGAACAACGCCTCAACCCACTCTCGGCCGCGCGGGGCTCCACGCGTGATACCCATCGGGACAAATGATATGTTGCGCTTGCTGCGGTTGCTGAAAATTTTTTTCGTGGTGCTGCGTTTCGGGCTGGATGAATTCCTGCTCGCGCCCGAGCAGGTGCGCTGGTTGCGCGCGCCGCTGAATTCTCTGCTGTTCATGCGCAATGTCTCCGCGCCGCGCGCAGTCAGACTGCGCCGCGCGCTGGAAAATCTCGGCCCGATCTTCGTCAAGTTCGGGCAAATGCTTTCCACCCGACGCGACCTGATGCCGGCCGATATCGCCGACGAGCTCGCCAAGTTGCAGGATCAGGTGCCGCCCTTCCCCTCGGCGCAGGCGGTGGCCTTGCTTGAGGCAACTTACGGCAAGCCGTTGCGCGAAGTATTCAGCCGCTTTGACGAAACGCCGATAGCCAGCGCATCGGTGGCGCAAGTGCATTTCGCCGTGCTGCCGGACGGCCGCGATGTCGCGGTAAAAATCCTGCGCCCCAACATTGCCGGCATCATCTCGCACGATGTCGCGTTGCTGAAAGCGGCGGCCGACATGATCGAATGGTGGGCGGAAGGCCGCCGCCTCAAACCGGGCGAGGTCATCAAAGAATTCGAAAAACATCTGGCAGACGAGCTCGATTTGATGCGCGAGGCCGCCAATTGCAGCCAGCTCAAACGCAACTTTGCCAGCTCCCAACTGCTGTTGGTGCCGGAAGTTTATTGGGATTTTTGCACCATAGATGTGATGGTCATGGAGCGCATGTACGGCTTCCCGGTCAGCCAGGTGGACGTGCTGCGCGGGGCGGGCATCGACATCCCGAAGCTTGCCGCAAACGGCGTGGAGATTTTTTATACCCAGGTGTTCCGCGACGGTTTTTTTCACGCCGACATGCACCCGGGCAACGTTCAGGTGGCAGCGAACGGCCAATATATCGCGCTGGATTTCGGCATCATGGGTTCGCTGACCGACACCGATAAACATTACCTCGCGCAGAATTTCATCGCTTTTTTCCGCCGCGATTACAAGCGTGTCGCCGAGGTGCACATCGAATGCGGCTGGGCGCCCGCCGGCACCCGCGTGGACGAATTGGAATCCGCCATACGCGCGGTGTGCGAACCGATTTTCGACAGGCCGTTGCGCGAAGTTTCGTTTGGCCGCGTGCTGCTGCGCCTGTTCCAGACTTCGCGCCGCTTCGGCATCGAGGTCCAACCACAATTGGTTCTGTTGCAAAAAACCCTGCTCAATGTCGAAGGGCTGGGCCTGCAGCTCGATCCCGAACTGGATTTATGGAAAACCGCCAAGCCGTGGCTGGAACGCTGGATGGCCGAGCAGATCGGCTGGCGCGGCTTCCTCAAGGCGCTGCGCGCCGAAGCGCCGAACTACGCCACGCTGTTGCCACAACTGCCGAAAGTATTGAACCGCTATCTGGCCAACGATGGTGCCACCCATAGCGCGGAGATGCTGCACCGGATACTGAAGCAGCAAAAGCGCCAGAACCGTTGGCTGGCGGCGATTTGTGCGCTGCTGCTGATTTTTTTCGCTTGGGGGATTTTCAGTTTTCCTCCGTAAAAACGTTTCGCCTCAAACACGCGTTGAAGTTGCCAACGGGCATGGCAAGTGTGCCACCCCTGATTATGAAACTTGCCATGCCCGTTTCCCTCACCTCAATCCTCTCCCGCAAGCGGGCGAGGAGGCGAGCGAATCGCTACGCGAGTTTCACGTTAAACTTGGAGCTTGAAACAGAATGAGCAGAACAACTGTGTCAGGCCGCGCGCTCGCCGCGCATCTCAGGCGCGGTGCGCTGATCGCTTACCCTACCGAATCCTGCTACGGGCTGGGCTGCGACCCGGGCAACCGCACGGCGGTGCTGCGCCTGCTCAAGCTCAAACAACGTCCGCAACACAAGGGGCTGATCCTGATTGCGGCTGGCTTCAAACAAGTAGCACGCTACCTGCGACCGCTCACTCTCCTCCAACAACGACAACTACATGAGGCAGGCGCACAAGCGATCACTTACCTGATGCAGGCCAAGCCATCCTGTCCTCGCTGGCTGCGCGGCACGCATGATACGCTGGCGGTACGCCTGACCGCACACCCGCAAGCCGCACAGCTCTGCCGGAGCGCAAACAGCGCGCTGGTGTCCACCAGCGCCAATCGCAGCGGCCAGCGCCCCGCCAAAACTTATGCGCAATGCCGGCGTTTATTCGGGCGCAAGGTGTGGGTGTTGCCGGGGCGCGTGGGCAAGCGCAAGCAGCCTTCCACAATCCGCGCCTGGGCGGATGGCAAAATCATTCGCGGTTAAACAGGAGGAAATCATGAGCAGCTTCGATACCGCAGCCGTCAAGGAATATCTGCTTGAACTGCAAAATCTGATCATCGCGCGCCTGGAGCAGGTGGACGGCAAATCGTTCCGTCGCGACAACTGGAGCAGGCCGCAAGGGAGCGGCATCAGCTGCATTCTCGAAGAAGGAAATGTGCTGGAGCGCGGCGGTGTAGCGTTCTCGCATGTGACGGGCGACAAGATGCCGGCTGCCGCGACCGCTCACCGCCCCGAGCTGGCAGGCCGCCGCTGGGAAGCGCTGGGCGTGTCGCTGGTGCTGCACCCGCGCAATCCCTACGCGCCCACCGCCCATGCCAATGTGCGCATGTTCGTGGCGATGAAGAACGGTGAAGCGCCGGTATTCTGGTTTGGCGGCAGCATGGATCTGACGCCGTATTACGGCTTCGAGGAAGATGCGGTGCATTTTCATCAGGCTTGCAAAAATTCGCTCGCGCCGTTCGGCGACGATCTCTATCCGCGCTTCAAAAAATGGTGCGACGAATATTTTTTTCTCAAGCATCGCAACGAGCAGCGCGGCATCGGCGGCATTTTTTTCGATGACCTGAGCGAACCGGATTTCGCCACCGCCTTCGCCATCCAGCAAAGCGTCGGCGATCACTTCCTGTCGGCCTATGTGCCGATCCTGGAGCGCCGCATGGATATGCCCTACGGCGATCGCGAGCGCGATTTTCAGCTTTACCGGCGCGGCCGCTATGTCGAATTCAATCTGGTGATCGACCGCGGCACTATCTTCGGCCTGCAAACCAGCGGGCGCACCGAGTCCATCCTGATGTCCATGCCGCCGCTGGTGAAATGGCGCTATGACTGGCATCCGCAGCCCGGCTCAGCTGAAGCGGAGCTGTATGACAAATTTATCGTGCCACGGGAGTGGGTGTAATTTTTGACGTGACGCTACTTTGCCCTACGTGCATGGCATGAGCCATCCCTGAAGATGAAACAAAAGCAATCTACCAACCTCCTTAACTACTCAGAGCCTGTGAAATAATCAAAACAGCACAACTCCAAGCCAACATAAGCTACACTTCAAGCGTTAAAGGCAACACTCGTTCACTGCAACAAATCCAGCCGATGCCAACCAAAATGCCACCCAGCCTATTTCCAGATTTACCCGAACTGGCCCAACTGCCAATCAAAAACCCCAAAGCCCACCGCCACGACCCCAAAGCTCCCGCACGCGTGTTGACCCCCAACCGATTGCAAGTTGAGCTTCACCCCAGCAACCTCGAATCCCTGCTGCCCGAAGGACATCGGGCGCGTCTGGTTTGGAGTTACGTCGAACAGCAAAATCTCGAGGGCATATATGACACCATCAAGGCGCGAGAAGGCGGTGCCGGGCGCAGCGCCATAGCGCCGGAGATATTATTTTCATTGTGGCTATATGCCACCATCGACCATGTCGGCAGCGCGCGTGAGCTGGCGCGATTGACTACGGCGCATGATGCCTATCGCTGGATATGCGGCGGCGTGCAGGTCAATTACCACAGCCTGTCGGATTTCCGAATTGAACACGGCGAAGCGCTCGACGATCTGCTCACCGACAGCGTGGCCGCTTTAATGACCGTGGGCGCGGTCAAACTCAAGCGTGCCGCACAAGACGGGGTGCGCGTGCGGGCCAGCGCAGGCGCGGCTTCCTTCAGGCGAGAAGACAAACTGAACGAGCATCTGAAAGCGGCCCGCGAACACGTTCGAGCGCTCAAACTGCAAATCGAAGCAGATCCCGGCGAACTTGGCCGCAAACAAGCCGCCGCGCGCACCCGCGCCGCACGGGAACGCGAAGAACGCGTTCGGGCAGCATTAAATTGCTTGCCCGAAATCAAGGAAATCAAACGCCGTCAGGGCAAAAAAACAGAAGACGCACGCGCCTCCAGCACCGATGCGGAAGCGACCGTCATGAAGATGGGAGACGGAGGATTTCGTCCCGCCTACAATACCCAGTTCGCCACCGATTGTGATAGCCAGGTCATTATTGGCGTGGATGTCGTCAGTATTGGAAGCGACATGGGGCAACTCGCGCCGATGGTTGAACAAGTGCAGAAACGCTGCAAATGCACGCCCGAAGAGTGGCTCGTGGATGGCGGATATGCCAAGCACGAACAGATCGATGCGGTATCGGAAAAAACAACTGTATACGCTCCGGTTCCAGAGCCAAAGAGCACCAAAAAAACCGATACCGATGACGGTGATAAAGCCGATAAAACTATAGACAAGTACGCACCCAAGGCGAGTGATAGTGCGGCGGTCGCACAGTGGCGTGCGCGCATGGCCACAGACGAAGCAAAGGAGATTTACAAGATTCGCGCGGCGACGGCGGA
The DNA here is from genome assembly GCA_030700315.1 of Gallionella sp. Classification (GTDB taxonomy): domain Bacteria; phylum Pseudomonadota; class Gammaproteobacteria; order Burkholderiales; family Gallionellaceae; genus Gallionella. The sequence continues at coordinate 501 of JAUYJO010000172.1, read as the reverse complement.
ATGTGTGAACGCGCAAGCACGCAATCGCGGTTTGGTGTTATTGCCGGTCAGGGGTAAAGCGAAGGTCAAGTGCGTGGCGTTGTGGCACGCACTGGCGCACAACCTCATGCGCATGGCAAAACTTGCACCCCAATTATTGGGCATAGGCACAGGTACGTCCGCAATTCCTGAAATGGCAGGATAAGTGGGAAAAAGCGGTAAAAACGGGGGGGATAGACTTGATCTGGCGCGAATAAGAATATTTCTTTGACAAAATACAGAAAATTATTTTGATAATGACTTTGCTGGCAGGAAATTTCTTGGTGGTGCGAAAAAGAAATATTTGAATATTTCACAGCCTCTCAGGTCGAAGTAGTAGGCTTGAACCCAGATTGTCCATTAGAAATAATCATCCCTCATTCATGCCCGAACCGATGCAGGCCGGGATCGATTGCGGCTTGAGCCCAAAGCCCCTCGAACCATTGCCGTCGTCGGCGAGTCACAGCCAATCGCAATACATTT
>JAUYJO010000075.1 GCA_030700315.1 Gallionella sp. | reverse complement strand
GCGAATCCAATCTTGCTGTTCTGGCTACCCTGTTCGCCGGTTTCGGCAGTTTGCCATTGGATGGCGAAGCCGCGCGCATATCCGGCGAAATCCGCGCCGACCTTGCGCGAAAAGGCACCCCCATCGGCCCTTACGATTTACAGATCGCAGCTATCGCGCTGGCCAATGAATGCACTCTGGTAACGCACAACACCGGCGAATTTTCGCGCATTGCAGGCTTGAAGCTGGAAGACTGGGAAGCAGAGTGAGATATGGAATCGATTCGCATTCTGGCGTTGTTACAAAATGCCGTATGCAAGACCTGACCCAGTTGCACCTGTGAAAACTATTGCGATGCTGAACCCCGTTTAATTGAAAATAAACAATGAGCCCTGATCCTGTTAGCGCACCATCAGCAGCACTTTGGCTTTGGGATACTTTTGGAGAAAAGATTTCAAATCTGGGTGCTAGTGTTATCAAAGCTCCATGGAAAAAATTTAACTGGCTGAGAGCGGAAAATGAATACCGCAGTAAGGTTCATTCACAATTAAGCACAATACGTTTATTAGGAAATTCAACGCCGATTGATGTTGAGAGTATTTATACCGATGTTCAAGTGCTCGATAAATTGTCTGCGATGCGTCGCTTCAATTTTGAAGATATTAAAGGCAAGCCAATTGACTACGACCCATTCAATGTTAATACCATAAGGATGTCTGCTCTTGAAATCGTAAAGGGGCACAACCGCACGTATATTTTAGGCAAGCCTGGGGCGGGGAAAACGACATTTCTTAAACACCTGGCTATGCTGGCATGCCGAGGCCAACTCAAAGAAACGCCGATATATATCTCATTAAAGGAGTTGTCTGATTCGCGAATGGATTTGCTCGAATTTATTTGTGAGCAATTTAAGATTTGTGGTTTTCCAAATGCAAAAATCGTCGTTGAACACTTATTGAGTAATGGGAATGCTCTTGTTCTTTTAGACGGACTTGATGAGGTTAATCATGAAGAAAATGCACGACGGAAGATGCTTCAGGCAATAACGAAATTTACAACTCAATATTCGGGTTCGCGCTTTTGCATAACGTGTCGAGTCGCAGCTAACGAATATTCATTTGATAATTTTACATATGTAGAAATTGCAGACTTTAATGAAGGGCAACAAACGACTTTTATTTGTAAATGGTATTCCCTTGAGCAGAGCAAATTGGAGTTGTTTAACTCACAATGGGATAAGGTCGAAAACCATGGGCTTCGAGAGCTAGCAAAAACGCCATTGTTGCTCACGCTGATCTGCCTTGCTTTTGATGAAACACTACAGTTTTCAAAAAGGCGAGTTGATTTATATGCTGAAGCTGTAGATGCATTACTAAAGAAATGGGACAGCAGTAGGGCAATTGTCAGGGGTGACATATATAAACAACTCGAACCTGTCCGAAAGAAACAGCTCCTTTCATTTGTTGCTTACAACACTTTTTCGAGACAAGAGTACCTAATTAGAAAAAACGTCGTTACCGAAGAGATCAGGCGATTCATTGTCAACCTACCGTATTGGGATGACAAAAATGAAGTGGATGCCGAACAAATCTTGAAGGCAATAGAGAGTCATCATGGTTTGTTGGTTGAACGAGCGCAAAACATTTACTCGTTTTCTCATCTGACTATTCAAGAATATTTTGCAGCACTGTACATTTCTGAAAATATGGCTAATGGCTATTTAGGCATTCTGGTGGAGTGCATTATCAAAGACATAAGATGGCGTGAAGTTATGCTTATGTGCTCAAGCATGCAAAGCAATGCAAGTATGTTGCTTACGGTTTTTGCCCAGAAAACTTGGGAAATCGTTGCTGGTGAGGCTGGAATCGTAGAATTGGTTACGGCGATAGATAATGAACAGCAGGTTTGGAAGAACACTTATCGAAAGAAAACAAGCGATGCTTCCGCTGAGATGCAAATTCCGCATCTTGAAATGTCGCGTGAACTTGCCTTAGAAATTGCTGGTAGTTTAAGCCTGATACCCGAGAAATTCCGTACAACGGCATTACTGAGAGCACGAAGACTAATGCAGGAGATGGGGAGTCTGGTTTGCAATAAATCAGAGCTATCCAAGATGTCACACTATTTGCAAATGACGTTATTGCTTATTGAATGCCTCCATATTTCATCAGTTGATAATCGGTCTGAAATCGAGGAGATGACGCTCAGGGTATTACCTTTGCAGTAGAGAATCAGCTAATGGGGTCGCAAAGGGACACACGTTTTTAGACTGAAAGGGTTTTATGTCGAAGACCATGTGCAAAACGAAGGATGCGGAAAAACGTGCTAAAAAACAGGCCGACCCGAAGTTTGTATGTGCCAAATGCGGCAAAAAGGTAAACAAAGAAAAATACGTATGCAAGCCTGAAAAATTGCAGAACTAATGTGGCCAGCATCGTAATGGTTTTCAGAATATCACCATGGAAATGAAGCAGATCAATTCGGGCAGGCTGCGCGCCATCGGCTACGATGCGCGCGCCCGGATGCTGCAAGTCCAGCTCGACGACGGCAGCACGTTGCAGTACGGCGGCGTCGGCGAGGATGCCTGGCGCCGGTTCAGCGGCTCGGGGGCGGCCTGGAGCTTCTACCGCGACAACATCGAGGAGGAGTTCGCGGCGAAGCGCGTCTCCGGCAGCGCCCCCGCAGCCAAGAACCCGCTCGACGAGTTGTTCCGCAAGCCCTGAGAATGCCATGACCCACCTTAAGCTCACCAATATCTATGCAAGCCGTTGCAAGGCCTGTCATGGCGCCGATGGCCTTGGAAAATGGCTCGATGATCAGGGATACATATTCCCTCCGCTGGTCGACGAGGATTTGTTTTCTGATGCGGGGAAACTATTGGGGTCAGCTTCGCAATAGTTTTTTGAGGAATAGGGTAAATTTATTTTTTGGCTTAAAAATAAATCTACCCCAATTTTGTAAAAGGTGGTGACGATTTGAGTGCCGCAATAATTACATTTCTTGTGCTCTTTCCTTCTTTTCAAATTCTGGCGTTTTATACATATCGCCATGAGGTTCGTTGACTATATACAGATTACGCTTGGCTGATCATTGCTGCATGTTGGGCATTGCCCAACATGCTTTCAGGTTTTTGGTTTCATTCCCCTGAGCGCCGCCGAGTAGCGGAGGCTGGTCAGGGGGTTTCGGCGAGGACTGTCTGAGCGCGTAGCGCGAGTTCCGCAGCCGCCTGACCAGTCGAGCAACGCAGGGAACCGCGCAGCGGCGGCAAACCGGGGGCGCCTTCTTTTTGGTTGCTTTTTCTTGGCGACGCAAGAAAAAGTGACTAGCTGCCGGGCGACCCCCGGCGGTTTTGGTTTTGTTGTTGATTTTGATTGTTGGGTATCTCTACGCTCCACCCAACCTACACACCACACCCTTCGATACCTCTCAAGAAACAGCTTTTTAATATTCATAAGATCAACAAGTTGCAGTATACCCGCTAACAGTCAAGGGCCCATCAA
>JAUYJO010000073.1 GCA_030700315.1 Gallionella sp. | reverse complement strand
GCTGACGAGCGACCGGATCTCTTGGAGTCTGTCTTGGCACCATCAGTGACTGCGACCGGGCGCGTGCTCTCGAACGCGCATCCTAGCTGGTATGACGAGGCAGCTGACTACCTCAGAGCCGTCGCTGGAGCTGCGCCACAGTGCCTCCAGCACATCCTCGACTCTGTAGATGTGGCGGGTGCTGAGAAAGGCTGGGCTGCAGCGCTTGCTCATGGGTGTGGCCCCCGAAAGACAGCGGCTTTGCTCGTGCAATCAAGCCTCGGACGTACTGACGAATTGGGAGCCTTAGCCCAGCGACTTCGCGCACGGTTTCCGAAATCATCAACTCCTGCCGTTGACAGAAAATGACAAAAGCGATGATTTTTTTCGCGCTCGTTCGCAGATTATGGATTTGAGGCCGTGGCTTACACAGATTTCGGTTATCCACGAGTGGAAGTGCCCATGTTTAAGCAAGCATATCTCGAATGTCAGTTTCTCAATCCGGCCAACCAGTGTTGCAGAAAGATTGTCGGCTTCACATAGTGCGGAAGACACTCCAGTGTACCGGCTGCTCCTGCTGATGCTGGTTATGTGTTGCCGGGTTATCTGCCGGATATCTACAGGTAAGCATGGCTGTGCCTTTCTCTGACTCTCCGTCATTGCTTGGCAAACATTACTGCAAACTGATTTAAAGCATTCGATACCGCGCGTTCGAAACGTAGCCTAAAAAGACGCATTTCAACCGCTACAGAGATAGCGTCAATGTAAAAGTTATGGCATGTGTTTCTGTGCCACAACACCCAATCTATTTTTCCGACTCCTGCGAATTCCGGTTTGCCCGTCCGCGCTCAGAGGCGCAGCGTCATGACCGGCCCTTCGCGCGCAGGCAAGCTGATCGCGCTGGCTTCCGATATCAACGATGTCGAGATCAGTGCCGGATCGCTCGCATTCATGGGGCAGGCACTCGTCCAGACAACCTTACCCCATAGCGACCCCGGCGTTCCATTCTTCGAGCGGACAAGCGGTGCAGTATCGCTGTCCATCATCGCCAATCCCAGAATTGGTCTTCCCTTTGGTACAGTCCCCAGACTTCTCTTGGCTTGGATATGCAGGGAGGCGGTGAAGACCAAGTCCCCGTTGTTGGGTCTCGGAAAGAGTCAAAACGAGTTCTTGCGCAAGCTTGGGATGCGAACTGATGGCCGGGACTGTCAACGGCTTCGCGCCCAGTCACTGAAGCTTTTCTCTTCAATGCTGTCCATCACCTATCAAAGCCAAGGCCGCTTCGGGCTGAAGAACATGCCAATTGCCGATGAAGCATTTGTGCTTTGGGATCCTCATCGCCCCGATGACCGGATGCTCTGGGAAAGTTCGCTGAAATTATCGGCTGAGTTTTTCCGGAACGTCACCGAGTCGCCCGTGCCGATTGATATGCGCGTGTTGCACGCGCTCTCCAAATCGCCGCTGGCGATGGATGTCTATTCGTGGCTGGTCTACCGGATATTTCTCCTGCGCGTCACCAACCGTTCCAGCGTACTCATTCCGTGGCAGGCATTGAAACTTCAGTTCGGTGCCGATTACGGTAATACACCGCGCGGCCTGCTTGATTTCAAGAAGCGCTTTCTCCAGAGACTCAAGGAGGCGTTGCTGTTTTACCCGGAGGCCAATGTCACTGCACAGGACACGGGACTTTTTGTGGTGGCCAGCCGATTGCGTATTCGCCATACCGGTGGAGCCAAACTTTCTCCGTTGTAGTCCCGCGCGCTCATCTCTCGTCTTGGCTGCCCAAGCCATGAGTTTTCCACAAGCAAATCGCCCCATTTATTTGTAAACCTACATGAAAAGCTACATGCAACTACTTGGGGAAGGCCTCTATACCTTGCCAGTCAAGGCTTGCAGCGTGGTCTGTGAGACAGATTTCACGTAATCATGAGACAGATTTCACATGCTCATGAGACAGATTTCACGTGGATAATTTTGCCAGTTCCTTGGAATGCACTGCTGGTTTGTGATTGCGGACGATGGCCGCTGAGACAGATTTCACGTGCATAACTTTGACCAGGAGCCGTTTCTGGGGATAACTTTTTCCGAAATGTGACCTGCCAGGACGGATTTCGGGGGTTGCATATTTTCAGGAATCCGTAAGATGGGCTGAGACATGGACAACAAGGGCAGGTAGGGAGGCGAATATGCGAAGCAAACAATCTGGGCTGGTAGTGGCAATAATCCATCACTGCTGGAGGCTTTTGAGTTTTCGTGGGGACTTGAAATTGATGCCGGATTCCACTGGATTCGTCTGGGTCGCCATGGGCGCTTCGTTCCTCGGTGGAATGACCGAGCAGCTTGTCAGGGGCAGGCCTTTGACCTTGGCGCTGGTTACCACTTTCGTGTGGCTCGGCCTCGTACTTATTGCCTCAAGAAAGGACGGCGCTTTCAATCGCCGCCTCGCGTCCGCCCTTGGCTTGCTGACGATGGGCATTCAGGCTCTGCTGATTCTCTCGATCTGGATTCCCGGCGCCGAATGGCTGGTCGCTATCTGGTCAGGCTTGGCCGTCATGCACCTGTTATCCAACGCGAACAATGATCGGGCAAGGGTATGGCGCTAACACGGATCAATATCGAGAATGCCCATCGCTCCTGGCTTGAAACCCAGGTGTTTGATCACGGCACCAGAGGCGGCGCAAGAGCGCGTTACAAGGTTATCGAGCGGCTGTATGTCGAGGACAAATTCGATACGGAAGACAAGTCCCGCCGGGCGAAACCCGTCATCTTCCCGGTGATGACGATCGAGTACGACAACGAATCCGAGTTTGCCAAGCGGGCCATTGCCTATTTCCAGAAGAATCGCGAGAAGGGCTCGAATCTTCATTTCTGGACATCATCGAGCATCGGGTAATGGCCGCATCTTCGCCTTACGATTTCGAGGTTCCCTGGCGCCCCAATTTCGAGGCGAGGATGGCGCTGGTCTGGGTCGCCGGATCGGCGTTGATTCTGCTGGTTTCCATTGCTGTCCCGATGTTTTCCCATTTTGCGGCCTTGCTTGCCATCGCGTGTGCGTTGGCCGCTGCCTTCCGTGGATACCATGCCTACAACAGGTCGGTTGATACATCCCGCCTCAAGTTGTTCGGAAAAGAGTTCATCGATCTCCCGGAACTGGGCGTGAAAGCGCGCCAGTCAGCTGAGAAGAAATCCTTCTGGCTTGGGAAGGGTTTTCCCTGGACGGACATCGAAGCGACCAAGCTGCATACCCTGATCTCGCTCGGTGTTGTCAGAACTATCGGCAAAGTCGCCCAACATGCCGAGGGCGCGTACTGGCTTCACGGCCTCGCTCCAGAAAACAACCTGTATTCCGAACTGTCGCATCTGGTTGGACATACGCTGATCGTTGGCACGACCCGCGTTGGGAAAACGCGCTTGCTCGATTTGCTAATCGCGCAGGCGATTTTCCGGGGAGAAACGGTCATCATCATTGACCCGAAGGGCGATCATGCGCTTGCCAAAAATGCCCGCGCGGCGTGCGAGGCCAGCGGGGCAGGGGATCGGTTCGTGTATTTTCATCCGGCCCACCCCGACCGGTCTGCCTGCATTGACCCGTTGCGCAACTGGAATCGCAAGACCGAACTGGCCAGCCGCGTGGCGGCGCTCATCCCCTCTGAAACCGGAGCCGACCCATTCACCGCTTTTGGATGGAAGGTGCTCAACGACATCACGAACGGCATGATTGCCACCGGGCATCGGCCAAATCTTGTCCAGCTTCGCCGGTACGTTGAAGGTGGCCCTGATAATCTCTTGCAGCGAGTCCTGAAAATTTACTTCACCAGCCATGTGAAGGATTGGGAAAGCCGAGCGTCATCCTATATCCGGCGCAACAAGGATAGGCTTCTGGAAGCCTACATCGCCTTCTACAAGGACGTCGCCATCAATGAGGCACAGTCGGTGGATATTGATGGCTTGATCTCGACCTACGAGCACAACCGGGATCACTTCCAGAAGATGGTGGCTTCGCTCATCCCGATCCTTTCGATGCTCACCAGCGAACCGATCAAAGAGCTTCTTTCTCCCGATTTTGAGCCGGGACATGAGCGACTGGTGACCGACATGTCAAAAATAATTCGCGGCAACAAGGTGGTTTACATCGGGCTGGATTCACTTGCCGACTCGACGGTGGGAAGTGCCATCGGCTCCATCATGCTGGCCGATCTCGCCGCCGTTGCGGGCGACCGTTACAACTACGGAATTGACTCGCTGACACCCGTCAATCTGTTCATAGACGAAGCAGCCGAAGTTCTCAATCAACCGGCCATCCAGCTCATGAACAAGGGCGGCGGCGCGGAATTTCGGGTCACCATCGCCACGCAGACTTTTGCCGACTTTGCCAGCCGACTCGGTGACGAAAACAAGGCGCGGCAGGTTCTCGCCAACACCAATAGCAAAATCGCCATGCGTGTATTGGATTCTGAAACCCAGAAGTACATTGCCGAAGGGATGCCGCAAATCAGGGTGCGTTCAATGGCGCTGAGGTATGGGCACAACGTCGATACTCATATCCATGATGAGTACACCGCGTCCTACCAGGAGCAGATACTCGAAGAAGAAGCCGAACTGTTTCCGGCGGCGATGCTGGGAGAGTTGCCGCCGCTCCACTTCATCGCGAGGCTGTCGGGCGGTCGGACGCTCAAGGGGCGCATTCCCATTCTGTTGACTGACGGATAATGGCCAAGAACTCTGATTCTGGCTGGAGCACTTTCCTCGCCATCTCGGCATTCATTCTGATCGTGGCAACGTGGGTGTTTATCCAGCCTGCTGTGATTCGGAGTGCGTGGATGGAAGAACGCGCGCAGGTATATGCCATTGCCGGGAATGGCGAGAGTGCTGTTTATGGTCGGATAACCGATGACCTGCAAACGTCGCTTGCCGGAGTCTTCCAGGGTTACATCCGTGACGCGGAAGCGATAGGGCAGGGGCCGCTTGGGAATTCCGCGTTTAGCCGCTGGACACAGGATCGGATCATGGCAACCTGGCTGTGGCTCGGGCTGATCGCCTACCGGCTGCAAGTGTTGATGGGATGGCTGCTGCCGGGGATACCCATCATGTTGGCAACCTACCTGGACGGGCATTATGTTCGGGAAATCCGGAAATACTCCTTCGTCGCCCAAAGCCCAATACGGCACAAGCTCGGCGTTCGGGTGATGTGGATCGTGCTGGCGGGACTTGCCGGATGGGTCATCGTTCCGGTGCCGATGCCATCGCTGCTGGCGCCCACATTGATAGTCCTGATCTCGTGTTCGTTGTGGTTGTGGGTTAGCAATCTGCAGAAGAGGTTGTAATCCGTTGCCGTAAATTTTGTATGGCCACATGATTAGTTCAAACTACTCACTGACTCAATCAGCAATGAGGTGGCCGCTGTTCGATTAGTACGAAACCTGCCGGACAAACGGGTTTATACCGAACGGCCCTCACGCAGATGTTCCTTCGATACTCTCAAGAACGGCTTCAAAGTAGGTCGGATAAGTCTTCAGGAATGCCGCAATCGTGTCGCTGTGGGTCTTTAGTGCTGGCCCAAAGTAGACGCCTCCATAGCCGACCTGAATCAAATTGTCTCGCAGTCCGAGCGCAACTACCCGATCAGCAAACCCACGCTCAACACAGGAAATCGATAACCAATCAGGCAAGCCGTATTGGAGAGATTTCTGGAATAGCGTCAGGGCTGCGGCATCGTCACCCGAACCACGTTCGCCAAACAGTGATTGCACTACGGCCGCTAGCACAAGTGAGCAATCGAAACCGAGAGAACTCTCAAGGAAGTCGATAACGTCTGCATCAGTTAGGCGCCTACGCTTTTTGCCCCAAGGCTTGGTGCCATTTTGGGTTTCAGCGAGTGCCACCAAGTCGCCATAACTCACCCCGCGTAGCCACCCTTGCGCCAATTCCATCGGGAGCTCCGGCGGCTCAACCTGGCCGAAGAACTTGTCGTCTATCTGCGCGCTTAGTAAAGGCCATACTGTACTCAACCAGTCTTCGTTGGTTGTAAGCGCCAGCAACCATTCACGGTTCTGCTCAACCCACGCCTCAATAGCCATAGCTGCCTCCACACCAAGCAGCGTCTTCGCATAGGCTGCCTGCTTCTCTGGCGCAGGGGCTGCTTGCTGTAGGTAGTCGGCCACAAGCTCAAACAGGCTAATCATTACCTGCTGCTGTTCTTGAGAGGCCAACTGGTAAGCAAGAGTCGAAGATGCGAGCTCGCGCACACGAGTCTTGAACTCGCCGAAGTCTCCCGACCCTCTATTGGCCATCAAGTAGCTTTCGACAGCAGCTAGCAGACGCCGTCGAAACTTGAGGTCGGAAAGTATTTCTTTCGACGAAAACTTATACTGCGCAAATCTACGCTCAACTTCAGTGGCCCACGCAGGCCAGGAACCTTGGTCGGAAAGTAGAAGCCTCGGCAGGTCTGCCAGCGCGATAGGCAGCTCTGTCCGGCCGTCGGTACTCTTGAACGGCGCGAGCAAACTCAACAGTGAGCTGGTTGTTTCCTCTGCTTGGTCAGAATCAAGTAGGTTTACAGCGGCATTAAATCGCCACGACTCCGCCCTACGCTTGTCCAGCACGCGCGGATCTGCAAATATCACAAGTCCTTCGGTATGCATTCCTGCGCGCCCAGCTCGCCCAATGAGGTTCTGAAAGTCACGAGTCCGAATCTGGTCTCCGCCTTGGTTGATGCCAGAGACAATGAGATACCGAATGGGAAGATTGACGCCCTGCGCGAGTGTCGATGTGCAAGCGATCAGCCTGATTCGCTCATGCTGCATGGCATGTTCAACAGATAGGCGCACGCCGTGCGGTGTATTCCCGTGATGGATAAACACCCCAAGTTCTGCGGCGCGAACGAGTATGGACGCCGCTCCAAAGTGGCCTCGTATCAGGTTCACGAGGCGGCCAACTTCATCCGGGTCGGACGCCTTGGAAGGAGGCTCAAGCGCATAACCTCGCTCGTATATCTCGACAGCGCGCTCCGCCATACCTGTTGCAGTGTCCTTCCGTCCGCAGAAGATTGCAACCGCCCCTTGCGGTGCAAGCCGAATGCCTAAATAAAGGGAGACTTCCTTCCACGCATCGTCGTTCTTCTCCGGAAAATAGCGGTCCTTTTCTCTCGTACTTCGACTGTCCAGCTTCTGCTGCTCGATGGCTCTTGGAACAAAGTAGTCGAACCTGTCGTAGTTACTTGATTCAAAGAAGTGCAGTTGCCCGAGGCGCTCCAACCAGGTTGCGAAAGCAACCGAACGCGCAGTAGGTAGAAGTCCGACGCCATTCACAATTTTGGCATTCTCACCGATGAGCCACCTTCCGACTTCCTCTGCGTTACGCATCACTGCAGACACCAAGACCGTTTGTGCCGTTTTGGGGAGGAGGTCTTTGATTTCGGTCAGCAGCAGCTCATATGTGATGCCACGACTGCCTGAATCGAACTGGTGCCCCTCGTCATATACAACAATGCTAATGTCTTGCACAAGCGCGGGAGTTTGCCGCAGCACATACAACAACTTCTCCGGGGTAAGCACCAGAACATAGCGGGACGTTGGCACTTCGGTGCCCAGCAACTCGGCGATCTGATCGAGAAAGTCGAGTTGGAGCGCGTCCGACAGTTCGTTGACTTTGACGTCGTCTTCTTTGAACGATTGCCTCAGCGATGTGCTTATTTCATGACACAGCGCCTTGAACGGGGCCACGACGACAGCCAACCTTGCGCGCGCAGACAGGAAGCCACTTCGTAAAATAATCTCGACCGAGCGGGTTTTTCCGGCACTCGTCGGCATCTGAATCACCCCGGAGCTCCCAGAGAAGATTCCGGCACGTCCAAGCTGCATCTGGGAAGGCCACAATTCTTTTGGGAAGCCTGGGCGCTTTATTACGGGCGCCCATTGTTCAGCAGTTATCTGAGTAAACTGCGGTAGCGTGTTCCATGCTGATGCGGAGAGTCGCAACCGAACGACAGCTGATGCGATGTCGATCAGCAAGAGATCTCGGCCAGACGCGGCAGCGTACGCTCGCCGACGTAGAGAGAGCAAAGCTGCAGCCAGTTCATCACCGCTCGATCCGTCGTGAAAGTGATAAGCAAGGAGTCTGGCAATCTCACCTAATGCACTTCCGAATATGGGGTGACTCAACTCAGGGTAACTATTCCAGTTTGCTTGTAACAACCAGCGCAACAGCGCATCTACGGCGCCTGCGTCACCGGTTTCGGGAAGACGTCTTGCCAATACAAGACTGCTACCTGGTCGGCGCGCAAGGTAATAGGCCGATGCGGCCAACAGCATCACATCGTTCGCAAGGTTCTTAGAAAAACCAGAGGCAAGGAAGGCGTCGAAAAAACTCGCTGAAAAACCAATCTCTTCAGCCGTCTCTAGCGGTAAAGGCTGATCGGGCGGCTCCACTTCGTTGACCATCGCGGCAACGTCGCCCAAGGTGCCTACTGTCAGCGGGAATAGTGACTCCGGCTCGGTGCCGGAAGGCACCGCAATATGCTGGGCTTCCGGCAGCGCGAACTCGTACATCTTGCCTTTGGCGCGTGTGATACCGAAGAGGCGGCGACTGGCAGCTTCAGGCCTCATTTGCTGCTTTCTCGTAGAGAACGTGAACTAAGGCCATCAACTGGCTGCCACGCACAACAATGAGCTCCAGACTGGCCGCATTCTTGTGGCCGGCAGTCTTGGTGGCCTGTAACGCAGCTTCGTCGTAAGACTCGTCGGACAGGACTGCCGCTGCGCCCGATGTGAAAGCGTAGGGACGATCCGCGATGTTCTGGAAACGGCGAACCACGAGGGCGTGTTCGTGATCACCTGCGCTAAGCAAGCGGCGCTTGGTTGCGTTCAGAGTATACGCTGAGCGCAAATAGTCTTTCGATGAGTCGTCAACCGCAGTCTGCAACCTTTCTGCGTACTTCCCCCCGCCAAGTTGAGCCTTGACCTCAAAGGCCAATAATGTGTCGGCAGGTAACTCTTTTCCCGGCTCGATCAACTTGAACCCCAGTATGTCCACACCTTTCACGGACTCGTCGCGACTTGCCTTCTCGGCGTATTTTTCCCTGGGTACCCAGAACCCAAGCAGGTACTCGACATAGTCGGCGATCAGCAATTCGGCAAAGTCCCCTGACCGAATACCTGGTCCGGGTGCTTTTGTATTGTTAGGGAAGACCAACTGTACGAGATACTCTGACCGGGACAGCTCGGTTCCGTCACGCAGCTCATCAATCTCGGCATCTAAACAATAGTGGGTCTTCGCGTAATCGAGTGGGTAAATTTCATGTTTTTCAGAGCCTCGGGAGCATAGACGTGAGTATTTTTAGTCGCAGATATTCTTCATCGCGCAGCCCGTACGCTCGTCGCTGGATGACTCGTATCTTGTTGTTGA
>JAUYJO010000157.1 GCA_030700315.1 Gallionella sp. | reverse complement strand
TTTACTACCTACCCCGCGCCCAGGCATCCAACGACCCTGCGGCTCACATCCCTACCAAACTCGTTCACGTGGATCATAAAGACATCGTCAAAGGTGAATTCAAAACGGGACAGGATGTGACACGCGCCTGTCTTGTATGTCATGAAGAATCCGCAACTGACTTGATGAAAACCACGCACTGGACGTGGGAATCAAATGCCTTTGACGTTCCCTGGCGCGATGAAGATGTGACTATCGGAAAAATTAACCAGATCAACAATTTCTGCATCGGCTCACAAGGCAACGAAAATAAATGTATGTCCTGCCATGCAGGTTATGGCTGGGAAAAAGGAAAAGAATCCGCGCTTGCCAGCGCCGAAAATGTGGATTGTCTCGCGTGTCATGCTGACATGGGCGCTTATGGAAAGGGTGAGTTCGGTAACCCCGCTGACGGCGTAGACTTGCTCGCTGCCGCGCAAAGTGTCCGCGCCCCGACACGCGAGAACTGCGGCAAATGTCACTTCGACGGCGGCGGCGGTAACGGCGTCAAACATGGCGACCTCGACGAGAGTTTATATTTCCCAGATGAAAATCTCGATATACACATGGGCGGCGAACTCAACATGCAATGCACCGACTGCCACATCACAACCAATCATCAAATTCTGGGTCGTTTGATCTCAGATAATTACACCATTGACCCGCAAGAACAAGTTTCCTGCGAGCAATGCCACGTTGACCAAAAACATCAAGACGAACGCAACAACACACATCTAGCCTCAGTAGCCTGCCAAACCTGTCACATCCCTGCCATCGCGCTCGAAGACCCAACCAAAGTTTATTGGGACTGGTCACAAGCAGGTCAGGAAGGACGCGAAGAGGATCACTTCACTTATCTCAAAATCAAGGGTGAATTTGTTTACGAAAAGATTTTCATTCCCACCTACCTCTGGTTCAACGGGGACAACGAATATCGTTACATCCTCGGCGACAAGATCGGCACGGATGGTCCCACCTACATCAACAAACCCGCAGGCAGTATCGAAGATTCAACCGCAAAAATTTTCCCGTTCAAATTGCACATCGCCAAACAACCTTACGATGTAAAAAATAATTACCTGCTACAACCCGTCACCTCTGGCGCAGGGGGCTTCTTTACAACTTTCGATTGGAACAGTTCCTTTGAATTAGCCGCTCCCATCACAGGCCTCGATTACAGCGGCGAATATGGCTTCACAGAAACCTACATGTACTGGCCCACTACCCACATGGTGCAATCTGCAGATCAGGCATTGCAATGTGACTCCTGTCACGGTGAAAATGGCCGCATGGATTGGGAAGCTCTTGGCTACCCAGGTGACCCAATTGAATGGGGCGGAAGAAAATAAAGCAGGAATTAGGGATTACCTAATCCGCAAGGAAACAACTATGAAACGAAACACACTCTTCTCACTTGCTGGACTTCTCATCCTCACGCTTGCATTTGGAATTAGTACGGTTCTCGCCTCGCCCGCGCCTGCTCCTGAACAACAGGCGTCTGTTCTTCATCCAAACTTTGCCCTGCTTGATTCAAATGGCATAAATGTTTTAGAAAGCAACAATGCAACTTCCACCATGCAAACCTGCGGACAATGCCACGACA
>JAUYJO010000143.1 GCA_030700315.1 Gallionella sp. | reverse complement strand
TTTTATGAACCGGGGGCGGGTTTCGTAGGTCGGGATTCATCCCGACAGAGCGTCGCATAACCCAACCCCGTCGGGATGAATCCCGACCTACATCATCGTGAGGTTCATGACCAAACGGTACGTTTGTAATTTCTGTATCCCTAAGGCGTAAGCAGAATTGTGAAAATCCACAAACTCCAGACACGGGTAGTGCTCGCCTTCACGCTGCTGTTGCTGCTGATCCAGGCGGTGAGTCTGGTCATGATCAACGGTGTACTGTCGGACAGCACAAACCAGGACATCAGGCGCAACTTGCTGGCTGGCCAGCGCGTCTTCGATCTGTTGCGCGAGGACAACAACCGTCAACTGGTCCAATCGGCAAGCATCATGTCGTCGGACTTCGCTTTCCGGATGGCTATCGCTACCGCCGACTATGGCACGGTGGTTTCTGTGCTGACCAACCACGGCGCAAGAATCAACGCGGATGTAATGCTGTTGGTGGACACCGACGGCAAATTGATCGCCGACACGCTGCCTGCCAGAGGTGCCGGAAATGCGGGTCATGTCGGCCAGCCGTTTCAACTTCCGGAACTTATCGCGATTGCGGAACAGCAGAAACAGGCGGCAGCCATGGTTGTGCTCAATGGGGCGCTCTATCAAATGGTGGTTGTGCCGGTGCTGGGGCCGCTACCTATCGCATGGCTGGTCGTGGGCTTCAGCATTGACGACAAATTTGCCCGCAACCTGCAGTCGCTTACGGCGCTGAATGTGTCGTTTCTTGCACAGCCCAGATCAGGTGGCCAGTGGCAGCTATTGGCTACTACTCTGCCTTCCGGGTCATCCGCTGCGCTGCCCAACAGGCTGTCCAGCCTGCCAGATACAGGATCGGATGATATCGCCGCACTGCGCATGGGCGATGAAGATTACATGACGCTCACGTCCGGGCTGGAGACGCATGGCGGCACGCACATTGTCGCTGTCCTGCAACAGTCGCTGCAACAGGCGTTGGAACCATTGCGGCGTTTGCAGGCGTTATTGCTGTTCCTGAGCGGCATTTCCCTGATCGCCATGCTGGCCGCGAGCTATAAAATTGCGCGCAGCATTACCCGGCCGATCAGCGAGCTGAGTTCGCTGGCCAGCCGCATCCAGCAAGGCGACTATTCGCAGCCAGCCACCGTTGATCGGCAGGATGAAATCGGCGAATTGGCCTCCGCCTTCAACCACATGGAAAATGGCCTGGCGACGCGTGAAGCCAGAATTACCGAACTTGCCTACCGCGATCAACTGACCGGATTGCCCAACCGCACACTGTTCCACGACCGCCTGGAACAGGCGGCCAAGGTGGCAAATCGTGCCGGGCAAAATTTTGCATTGTTGATTATTAACCTGGACAGGTTCAATGAGGTCAACGTCATTCTGGGGCACCACATCGGCGACTTGCTGTTGCAGGAAATTTCCAAACGGCTGGGCAACATTCTGACACGGGATTCCGACACGCTGGCGCGGCTTGGTGGCGATGAATTCGCCGTGCTGCTTCCGGACTGCGACACGCAATGCGCCATGGTTGTCGTGCGCAAGATTCTGGACACGCTGGAGCAGCCGATTCTGCTGGAAGGCCAGGAAGTCATCGCCACCGGCAGCATTGGCATAGCCATCTATCCCGAGCACGGCGACGAAATCAATACCCTGTTACGCCATGCGGACATCGCCATGAACGAGGCAAAACACGACAACAGCGGCTACGCCCTGTTCGATCTGAACTATATCGAGCAGAACCAGCAGCATTTATCATTGTTGGCCGAATTGCGCCATGCCATCGAGCGGAACGAATTCGTCCTTTATTACCAACCCAAGATAGGTTTCGCCACCGGCACCATCGGTCATGCGGAGGCGCTGGTACGCTGGATACACCCGGAACGGGGCATGATCCCTCCCGACCAATTCATACCCTACGCCGAAAATACCGGCTACGTCAGGAGCATTACCCGATGGGTGATTGAGACGGCTCTGCGCCAGCGCAAGCAGTGGGAGGAAATGGGGTTGCCGTTGACCATCTCCGTCAACATATCGGCGCGAGACCTGATGAACTCGGATCTGCCCAAGCTGTTCGCCGAATTGATGGGCAAGTATGGGGCATCGCCCCATTGGCTGTGCCTGGAAATTACCGAGAGCGCCATCATGGGAGACCCCAAACGCGCCATGGCTATTCTGGAAGAACTCCACAACATGGGGTTCAGCCTTTCGGTGGATGACTTCGGCACCGGCTATTCTTCGCTGGCTTATCTCAAGAAACTGCCGGTGTCCGAGTTGAAGATAGACCAGTCTTTCGTATTCCACATGGTAGACGACCAGGACGATGCGACCATCGTGCGCTCGACCATTGACTTGGGGCACAACATGGGCCTCGTGGTGGTGGCGGAAGGCATAGAGGACAAGGCCACCTGGGATATGTTGCAGGCCATGGGCTGCGACCTGGCACAGGGTTATTACATCAGCAAACCGATGGATGCCGACGCGTTGCTCAAGTGGATAGCGCAAGCACCGTGGAAAGCGGTGAAGGAGATTTAAGTTGAGAACGGCTATTGGACGGCGTTGGGTTTAACCCAGATAGTTCATCGGCTCTTGAGGCATTGCAAAATCAATGGGTTGTAGGTCGGGTTTTAACCCGACATGTCGGGCTGAAGCACGACCGACGTCCAAATGGATTATCTGGGTTTAACGGGAGAAAGTTATGCGGATTTTAAATTTTAAGAAACTCGGCAAAGCTTTTCTTTGTGCTATCCCGTTGCTCTGCCTTCCCACCGCAGTATTGGCGGAATGGTCCGGTAACACAGAAGTTGAAATTCGCCACGACAACAATATCAACAACGCCCAATCGGGTAATGATATTGCGGGCGATTCGGTGTTCGGCGCGGGTATTTCGGCGACAAACTTCTTTCCCTTTGAGGCAGGTAACAGCCTGAGCTTAAGTGGTGAACTAAAAGGCGAGGCGTTCAACAGCTACACCGGGTTGAGCAACCTGTCCCTGGGCGCGGCACTTGCCTTCCGCAAAAAGCTGGCACTGGGGCCCTACGCGCCGTGGGTCGGTTTGTCCCTGTCTTCGGCGCATTTGAACTACGACAACAATATCCGTAACGGGTGGCGGCATCAGATCGCGATACGCGGCGGGAAGCGAATTTTTGAACGTTGGGATGTTCGCGCCGAGTACATGGTCGAGCGGCGCACCGCCAATGCTTTGCCGCAAGATATTCCGGGAATTTCGAGCGACATATTCAGCCAGTCCAGCCGGGCCATGACACTCAACGCAGAATACACCTGGAGCGACAGCCTGTTCCTTACGTTCGGCTCCCTGTTACGCCACGGCGATGTGGTCGCATCCACAAGGAGGGGGCGAAAAATTTTCTCTGCCTCGAAAGCTATCGCGGATGACCCGGTGTTCGGCCCGGATTTCTATGCCTACAGGATGGCCGGAACCAGCTACGGCCTGAATATGGGTGTAAATATCGCGGTGACTTCACACAGCATGTTTCACACCTCCCTGGCGCGTCAGTTGACCTATGCGGAAGGCGACAACAATTACGCCAAAACCGTGGCTATGCTTTCCTGGAACTACAATTTCTAGAGGTGCCCCTATGCCAAAGTTCAATGCAGACTTGTGCGTTTTTATTGTCGGTCTTATGTTTGCCTGGGCAGCCCCGGCCAGCGCCGGTGAGTTGCACGCCCTGGTTAAAGACCAGAACGGGCAACCGATAGAGGATGCGGTCGTGCTGGCTACACCGCTCGATGGAAAGAATGCCACGTTACCCAAGCAGCCTCACAATGAAATGGATCAGATAGACAAGGAGTACTTGCCCCATGTAAAGGTGGTCACGGTCGGCTCCAAAGTGTATTTCCCCAACAAGGATAACATCCGCCACCATGTGTATTCCTTTTCGCCGGCCAAGGTATTCGAACTGCCGCTCTATTCCGGCACCTCGGCGCCGCCCGTGCTGTTCGACAAAGCCGGGCAGGTCACCCTCGGCTGCAACATCCATGACTGGATGCTCGGCTATATCTATGTTGCGGATACACCGTTCTTTGGCAAGAGCGCGAAGAATGGCAAGGCCCTTATCGCCGATATTCCGGCCGGAGAGTATGCGGTGCGGGTATGGCACCCCGATATGAAAGGGACAGAGGGGTCAACTATGCGCAAAGTGGTGCTGGAGGATACACGGGCAGCAAATATGGAATGGCAACTGACCCTGAAGCCGTTATTCAGGATACCCCGTGCCTCAGGCAGCAGTGGTGCCGCTTACCGCTGACTGTGTGCCGCTCCGGATAGTGGCGGGCAGCGCATCGCGGTCACGTACCACGGAGCCTGGTAGTTTAAACCAGTAATCCATTGGGGCGTAGGTCGGGCTTCAGCCCGACATGCCTGTCCTGAGCCTGCCGAAGCGGTCGGGTTAAAACCCGACCTACGGATTATTTTCCTATTGAAGGAGAAATGGAATAACACGCTTGCAACCCGATAAAACGCGAAGCTCGCCAGCCAGGCCAGAGCCGGCGACCAGGCGAGGGAAAACAGCGTGAAACGCATGTCTTTGGATTCGCTGCGCAGCGTGGCGATGGCGGACAGGCAGGGGGTGTAGATCAGGGTGAACAGCATGAAACTGTACCCGCCCGGCGCGCCGTGCCACTACGGTTCTTTCAAATCGTTGCCCATCACATAAAAAATAAGTTCGGCATTGTTTTTCAGTTTCATTTTTTCGAGGATGTGAGCGCGATAGGTGCTGATAGTCTTGACACTCAGCGACAAGGTTTGAGCAATTTCGGACACTTTTTTCCCCGAACCCAGCAAGCGCAATACCTGATATTCCCTGTTGCTCAAGAGCTCGTGAGCCGGCTTGCCGGTATCGTTGCCGCATTCCTGGAGCAGTAATTCGGCCAGGTTTGGGGTGATGTATTTCTTGCCCGCAATGACTTTATGGATCGCATCGACCAATTGCTCCGGCGCGGCGTCCTTCGTCATATAGCCGGAAGCGCCGGATTTCATCAGGCGGACGGCGTACTGGTCTTCCGGGTACATGCTCATGATCAGCACCTTGGCTGCGCTGTTCCCCTCAATGATTTGTTTCAGGGTGTCGAGCCCGTTTTTTTCGGGCATTGATATGTCGAGAAGGACGACATCAAATTTTTCATTGCTGATTTTCCTTAACGCCTCGACCCCGTTGGCAGCCTCGGCGCCAACTTCTATTCCCTTCGCTTCTCCCAGTATTCTTCTGAGCCCATGGCGCACGACGGCGTGGTCATCAACGATAAGTACACGGATCATGATTCAACTCCTTCCAAAGTTTGTTGCCGGAACATTTCGTTTATTCCGGATAATCTATCTGGACGTAGATACTCTGTTCGAAGGCAAGCATTTTTTCAGTATTTTTCGCACTTTCAACCTCAAGCTGGAATAGCGTAAAAACGGGTGTTGTCGAACGGCTTGTCGTGTTTCAACATGCCGTGTATCGCATGCAGCAACTT
>JAUYJO010000135.1 GCA_030700315.1 Gallionella sp. | reverse complement strand
CTCAGTCTCCTTGATCTGATCGGGGACATCCCCCGCGATCAAGGATCTGAGATTTTTACGTCAATTGCAGCAAATAAGTTATGAGGTTGAAGATGGGACGGTGGAGCGGAACACCACCGCGTAGCGGTTTAGTTCAACGTTAAGTAGGCCCCAATAAAAGACCTAATCTTTTATCGGGGCAGGTGGCTATTCTGTTTTTGAAAATAAACCTTGATTCATATCAAGCATAAGCGTAATTTGGCGCACCTGTTTTGGATATATTGGAAAAGTGAAGCACACCTCTGATGACCGCTCCCCCTGATACCCCGCATCCACCCAAACTGATCGAGCAAGTGGTGGCTCGTCTGCGTGTAAAACATTACAGTCTGCGCACGGAAAAAGTCTACGTGGATTGGATTAAACGCTATATATGGTTTCATGGCAAGCGGCACCCGCAGGAGATGGGGGCGGTTGAAGTGGAGGCGTTTTTATCGCATTTGGCAGTTGAACGATCGGTGGCGGCTTCCACGCAGAACCAGGCAAAAAGCGCGTTGTTGTTTTTGTACAAAGAGGTATTGCAGATCGAATTGCCGTGGTTGGATAACATCACTCAGGCCAAAGCGCCCAAGCGGCTACCGGTGGTGATGACGGAGAAGGAGGTGCAGTCTGTCCTCGCGCGCATGGATGGGTCGGTTTGGTTGATTTGCAGTTTGCTATACGGGAGCGGCTTACGCATTATGGAATGTCTGCGCCTGCGGGTGAAAGATGTGGATCTGGAGCGTTGCGAGATTCTTGTGCGAGAGGGCAAAGGGTTTAAGGATCGCATCACTATGTTGCCAACATCGCTCGTGCAGTCGCTCAAGCAGCAATTGGAACGGGTAAAAACATTGCATGATGAGGATTTGCTGAAGGGCTACGGGGATGTGTTTATGCCGATGGCGCTGGACAAGAAATATCCTAAGGCAGGCAAGGCATGGGGTTGGCAGTATATTTTTCCTTCAAGGAATATGTCGGTTGATCCGCGCTCGGGTGTGGTAGGTCGGCATCATGCCGATGATAAGACCATTCAGCGCGCGATGAAAAAGGCGGTGACGGCAGCAGAGATCACCAAATTTGCCACCCCGCATACATTTCGCCATTCCTTCGCCACACATTTATTGCAATCCGGTTACGACATCCGCACCGTGCAGGAACTGCTCGGCCATTCGGACGTTTCCACCACGATGATTTACACGCATGTGCTGAACAAGGGCGGCAAGGGCGTGATCAGCCCGCTGGACAGGTGAGGCCTTGAGCGAAATTTTGTGCGTCGAATCTCTGACGACTTCCTTGCGCAACGGCGTCGCCATCGTCGATGGCATTTCGTTCTGCATTTCACCGGGAGAGACCTTCGCGCTGCTCGGCGAATCGGGTTGCGGCAAGTCGATGACCGCGCTGTCGCTGCTGCGCCTGTTGCCGGGTGGCGTGGTCAATAGCGGTGGCTCGGTACGGCTTGATGGCGTCGATCTATTCGGCTTGCGCGAGCGCGAAATGCGCGGCGTGCGCGGCGGCATAGCGGCAATGATTTTCCAGGAGCCGGCGCTGAGCCTGAACCCGGTGCTGACGGTGGGGCGGCAGATCGACGAGGTGCTGGCATTGCATCAGGATTTGAAAGGTGCGGCGGCACGGCAGCGTTGTCTTGAATTGCTGACCCAGGTCGGCATTCCCGACGCGGCACGGCGCGTGACGGAATATCCGTTCCAGCTTTCTGGCGGCATGAAGCAGCGCGTGATGATCGCGATGGCTTTGGCCGGGCAGCCCAAACTTCTGATTGCCGACGAGCCGACCACCGCGCTGGATGTGACGATTCAGGCGCAGGTGTTGGAATTGTTGCGCGCCACGCAAGATAAGACGGGCATGGCGATGCTGCTGATTACCCATGACCTCGGCGTGGTGGCGGAGAATGCGCATCGTGTTGGCGTGATGTATGCGGGACAGATTATCGAACAGGCGACCCGCGAACAGTTGTTCGCTCAGCCTTTGCATCCCTATACGCAGAAGCTGTTTGCCGCGCTGCCCGATGCGGCACGCCGCCATCAAGCATTGACGGCCATTCACGGCAGCGTGCCGCCGCTGGGCAGCATCGCGCAGGGCTGCCGCTTCGCACCGCGCTGCGACAAGGCCTGGGCGTTGTGCGGCGCGCAGACACCGGAATGGTTGGGGCTGAAAGATGGGCGGGGGGTGAGGTGCCATCTTTATGGGGAAGGGAAAAGGGAGAAGGGAGAAGGGAAAACCCTTGGAGCGGCCTCTACCCTTCCCCCTTCCCCCTTACCCCTTATCAGAACTCCCACTTCTCTCTTGCAAGTCGAAAATCTGCAAGTCCACTTCCCGATCCGCAAAGGCATTTTGCAACGCACGGTCGGCCAGGTGAAAGCGGTGGATGGCGTGTCGCTGAAGATTCCGCAGGGGCGCACGGTGGCGCTGGTCGGCGAATCCGGTTGCGGCAAGACCACGCTGGGCAAGGCGCTGCTGCAATTGATTGCGCCCACGGCGGGCAGCGTGCAGTTCGCCGGGCGCGAATTGGTCGGGGCGTCGGCAGGCGGATTGCACACCCGTTGCGAGGCGATGCAAATGGTATTTCAGGACCCTTATGCATCGTTGAACCCGAAAATGCGTATTGCGGAAATTCTCGAAGAAGGCATGAGCGCATTGAACATCGGCGGCAACAGTGCGGCGCGGCAAACGCATCTCGACGGCCTGCTGGAAAAAACCGGTCTTGACCATGCCGCCAAGTGGCGTTATCCGCACGAATTTTCCGGCGGGCAGCGCCAGCGCATCGCGATCGCACGGGCGCTGGCGGTGTCGCCTCAACTGCTGATTTGCGACGAGCCAACCAGTGCGCTGGATGTGTCGGTGCAGGCGCAGATATTGAATCTGCTGAAATCGCTGCAACAGGAATTGAACCTGAGCTATCTGTTCATCACCCACAACCTCGCGGTGGTGGAATATCTCGCGCACGAGGTGTGCGTGATGTATTTGGGGCGCATCGTTGAGCGCGGCACGGCGGAAGAAATATTGCGCGCTCCGGCGCACCCGTATACGCAAGCCCTGTTGTCCGCCGTACCACGCATCGATGGCAAGGGGCGGACACGCATCCGCCTGGAAGGAGACCTGCCGTCACCCGCCAACCCGCCGCCGGGCTGCCATTTTGCGCCGCGCTGCGCGCGCGCCTCAGCTCATTGCCGCACGACCTATCCGGAACAGCGCAGCATCGCGGAAACGCATACGGTAAGCTGCCATGAACTCAGATAGTTCATTAGCTATTGGGGTATTGAAAAATCAATGGGTTGTAGGTCGGGTTTTAACCCGACATGCCTGTCCTGAGCCTGCCGAAGCGGTCGGGCTGAAGCCCGCCTACGCACCAATGGATTATCTGGGATGAAGCATGAAAAAATGTTTGAGTGTAAAAAAGTTTGTGTTGACGTATCCGTGCCTTTGGATTACAAAGATAATGAAGTGACCGGATGTTGCCGGGCATATTAACGCGGTAAAGTAGCGTTGCTTTTCATCATTTATAAGGAGTGAATCATGAGCACCAAATTGGCAAGTATGGAACATGAAGTCAGCAAGGAAAAGCTGATGCAGGATTTGCGCGTGGTGGTGGCGGACGCCGAGGAATTGTTGCGTGCGACGGCCGGGCAGGCAGGTGAGAAAGTGGCCGCAGCGCGTGAACGTATCCAGGAAAATCTCGCGGCGGCAAAAGTGCGCCTGGTTGCCGCAGAGGAAGCCATGGTCGCAAAGACCAAACAAGCGGCAAAAGCAACCGACGAATATGTGCATGAGAACCCGTGGAAGGCCGTCGGCATCGCGGCCGGTGCAGGATTGATTATCGGTATGCTGATCGCGCGTGGGCGCTAGGCCATGACCGAAGTGGGCGCGGGGTTGATGGGGTCGGCCAAGCAGTTGCTGTCCACGCTGACTTCCATCGTTTCGACGCGGCTTGAACTGCTGGGTAACGAGCTGCAAGAGGAGCGTCTGCATTT
This sequence comes from Gallionella sp., assembly GCA_030700315.1. Lineage (GTDB taxonomy): Bacteria > Pseudomonadota > Gammaproteobacteria > Burkholderiales > Gallionellaceae > Gallionella. The sequence goes on along the minus strand of JAUYJO010000135.1, from coordinate 64,361 downwards.
AACGCAGATGCTCTTTTTTGTCATGTCCGCGCTATTCTGTTTCGGCATGGGCATTCTGTTGCTCACGATGTTTATCGTGGTGCTGCTCTGGGATGACCACCGCCTTGTTGCCCTTGGCGCGCTGAGTGCCATTTTTTTCGCGGCAGGCACGCTGCTGGCCATACTGCTGCGCAGCAAGGCGCAAGCCAAACCCCGGTTGTTTTCTGGCAGCCTGGCCGAATTGGCCAAGGACAGGGAGCAACTGGATACCGGCCATGACCAGCCCGGCCAGTCATGAATAGTCAGATGCTGGCCGTGATGCGGCGACGCGGCGAGCTGCTGGAGAGAATTGCCGCACAACGCGGACAATTGGCCGAGGCCGCAACACCCTGGAAAGCCCCGCTGGCGCTTGTCGATCAGGGCTTGGTGGCGTTACGTTTCCTGCGCGCCAGACCGGCGCTGGTCACAGGCATCGTGGTGCTGCTCGTTATCCGCCGGCGAGGCATAGTGGGATTGGTGAGAAGTGGCTGGCTGGCGTGGAAGGGATACCGCTATTTCACTGCGCTTTCGGCAAAGTTGTCGTCGCGAAACTAGATCCCGTCTAACGCCTTGTTCGTTTGCGCCACCTTGCGCGAACGATTCCCCGACTTGGCCGTGCGGCTGCGGGGCGTTGCCTGTGCAACAGTGATGACCTGACCGATCCGGATAATTTTTAACGGTCCGTTCCACTGCTTCAATCTGCTGATGCTTACATGATAGCGGCGCGCCAGGCCGCCGAGCGTGTCGCCCTTGCGCACTTTGTGCTTGATCGCTCGGCCGCTGTCATAGGTGGGTGCAAGGTGCATGTTGAACGCTTCGAATTCTTCGCCCGCTTCATCTTCCTCGGCGTTGACCGGCACCAGCAGGGTTTGCCCGGTGCTGGTCTTGATATATCTCGGCAGGCCGTTCACCGCTTTGAGTTTTGCGACGGAAAGGCCGAAGCGCGGGGCAAGGCTGTCGAGCCGTTCGCCCTTCTTCGGTTGGTAGGCTTGCCAACTGACCAAAGGCTTGTCGTAGCTTTCCAGGTTGGCGGCAAAGGTATCGGCAGCGCCTACCGGCAGCAAAATCAGTTCGCTGCTGTCCTGCAAAATAACCGGGCGGTTGTGTGCGGGATTGAGCGCCTCGAACTCTTCCATTGAAATATTGGCCAGCTGTGCGGCCAGCTTCACATCCATGTGCCGGGGCGTGGCAAGGGCGGCGAAATAGGGTTGATCGGGAATATCTTGCAGTACCAGACCGAATTTTGAAGGGTCGGCAATAATATTTTTGACGGCCAGCAACTTCGGCACGTAACTGCGTGTTTCATGCGGCATTTTCAGGCTGGCGTAATTCACCGGCAACCCGCGCTTGCGGTTGCGCGACTGCGCGCGCTGCACCGCACCTTCACCCCAATTGTAGGCGGCCAGAGCCAGTTCCCAATCGCCGAACATGTCGTGCAGTTTTTGCAGGTAGTCAAGCGCGCCATGGGTCGCGCTGACAATGTCGCGCCGACCGTCATACCACCAGTTTTGCTCCATGCCGAAACTCTTGCCGGTGGACGGAATGAACTGCCAGATGCCCGATGCGCGCGCGGTGGAATACGCGCCCGGATTGAAGGCGCTCTCTATCATCGGCAGCAGGGCGATTTCGCTGGGCATGCCGCGCCGTTCCACTTCGGCTGTGATGTAGTGCAGATAGCGGCGCGCGCGGTCGGTCATGCGCGCCATGTAATCGGGGCGGCTGGCATACCATTGTTCATGCTTTGCAACCAGCGGGCTATTCAGGTCGCGCATGGCAAAGCCGTTGCGGATACGCGCCCAAAGGTCGCCCGGCGCAGGCTCATTGTCTGGAATGATATCCAGCACGATGTTGCGTGCGTTGGGGATTGTCCGGGGAACAGCCTGGTCGGCGAGGGAAAAGCTCAGAGCGAGCTGTTCTTCGGCATGCGCGGCCTGTAAGGAAAACAGTATGCCGATGGCGAGCAGTGCGGAGTGTATCAGTCGGATCAACGGTGCGTGCATGGCTCCAGTTGGCGCAAAATTTTCGTGATGGTACTGATGCATCGCGGTCAGGTCAACCGAAATCAGGATGATGTTCAGGGTAAATTTGTTCTCGGAGAATAACGTAGGGTGGGCAGACAGGTTTATCGTCTGCCCACGCGGTTTGGTATCCGCGTGGGCACAACAGCGTGCCCACCCTACCGTCATTGATTTTCATCATAAATTTCAGAGAACAAATTTATCCTGGGATGATGTTGGGCTTCACTGCGTTCAGCGCCAACCTACCGGCCAATACCGGGTGCATTTGAAAGTGGTGTGTAATTCTATCGGTAGCGATCAAAACCCTCCCGGCCTCCCCTTGTCAGGGGAGGAGCATTGCTCTCCCCCTGAAGTGGGGTAAGCAGGCAATCCGCGCAGCGGATGCTCGCACAAGGGGGAGCTGGAGGGGGGGGTGGTTTTGAATGTTTTCTGCTCACGCCTTGCCGCGCGGTGCTTTTTAGCCCGCGAGAAGCGCGGAAAAAATCTGTTCGCTGTCTTGTGTTCCCGGCCTTCTTCAATGCACCGCGTTCTTGAGTTGTTCTAGGATAGCCGGATTTTCCAGCGTGGAAATATCCTGTGTAATTTCCTCTCCCCGTGCGAGGGCGCGCAGCAGGCGGCGCATGATTTTGCCGGAGCGGGTTTTGGGCAGGTTGTCGCCGAAGCGGATTTCGTCGGGCTTGGCGATCGGGCCGATCTCTTTGCTCACCCAGTTGCGCAAGGCTTCGGCGATTTCCTTGATCTTGGCCGGGTCTTCCGGGCGCGCGCCTTTCAGCACGACGAAGGCCGCTATCGCTTCGCCCTTTATTTCATGCGGCTTGCCGACCACTGCGGCCTCGGCGACCAGGGGGTTGGCGGCCAGCGCCGATTCGATTTCCATTGTACCCAGACGATGTCCCGAGACATTCAGCACATCGTCGATGCGCCCCATGATCCAGAAATAGCCGTCCTCGTCGCGGTGCGCGGAGTCACCCGCCAGGTAATAGCCGTGCATTTCCTCGGGGAAATAGTTCTTGCGGTAGCGTTCCGGATCGCCCCAGATGGTGCGGATTTGCGAGGGGAAAGGGCGTTTGATGACTAGAAAGCCACCGTGCTGGCTATGCACTTCTTCGCCGGCTTCGTCGACGATGGTCGCCATGATGCCGGGCAGCGGCAGTGTGCAGGTGCCGGGCTTGATCGGCATTGCGCCGGGCAGCGGGGCGATCATGTGCGCGCCGGTTTCGGTCTGCCACCAGGTGTCCACGATCGGACAGCGCGATTGTCCGACCTCGGTGTAATACCACATCCACGCCTCGGGGTTGATCGGTTCGCCAACCGAGCCGAGCAGGCGCAGGCTGGACAAATCGTATTTCTTCGGCAAGTCGCCGCCCAGCTTGATGAGCGAGCGTATCGCCGTCGGCGCGGTGTAGAAAGTCGTCACCTTGTGATCCTGAATCATTTTCCAGAAACGTCCGGCATCGGGGTAAGTCGGCACGCCCTCGAAAATCACTTGCGTTGCGCCCATCGCCAGCGGGCCATAGGTAACATAGCTGTGGCCGGTGACCCAACCCACGTCGGCGGTACACCAGAAAACGTCGGCGGGCTTGTAATCGAACACCCATTGCATCGACAGCATCGTCACGAGCAGGTAGCCGCCGCTGGAATGTTGCACGCCTTTGGGTTTGCCGGTGGAACCGGAGGTGTAGAGGATGAACAGCGGGTGTTCCGCGCCGACCCATTCCGGTTCGCAGCTCGCGCCCTGTCCCGCAGCCAACTCGTGCCACCAGACATCGCGCCCGGCATCCCATGCGGTTTCGCAGGCGGCGCGCCGGTAGACAATGACGCTGTGTACCATTTCGCAACCGCCCATCGCCAGCCCTTCATCCACCGCCGGTTTCAGCGGCATCACCTTGCCGCCGCGCATTTGCGCATCGGCGGTAATCACCGCGCACGCCCCGGCATCGGTAATGCGCTCGTGCAGGCTCTTGGAGGAAAAGCCGGCGAACACCACCGAATGGATCGCGCCGATGCGCGCGCAGGCCTGCATTGCGACCACCGCTTCGATGCTCATCGGTATGTAGATGATGACGCGGTCGCCATTTTTGATGCCGCGAGATTTCAGTCCATTGGCAAACTGGCAGACACGCGCGTGCAAGTCGCGGTAATTGATTCGCGTTACCGTGCCATCGTCGGCCTCAAAAATGATCGCGGTCTTTTCCGGCTGGCTGGAAAGGTGCTTGTCGAGACAGTTATAGGAAACATTCAACTCGCCATCTTCGAACCACTTGAAGAAGGGCACGTTGCTCTCGTCCAGCACTTTGGTGAACGATTTTTTCCACAATAAAGTTTCGCGTGCCAGCTTCGCCCAGAAGCCGGCGTAGTCCTGTTCCGCAGCCTTGCACAATGCCTGATAGCTTTCCATGCCGGAAACATTGGCTTGCTTGACAAATTCATCGGAAGGGCTGAAAACGCGGGTTTCATGCAACACGGACTGGATGTTGGACATAACGATCTCCTGAGTGACGTTGTATTGTTCTAAAAGGGTAGGAACGAAAGCGGAACGCTGTTTGTTGTTGGTTCAATGATTCAGGGGACACCTGCCTGACAGCCGAATGATACAATATTTTCAATTCCAAAAAGAGCTTAAACGGTGAGCGTCAAGCCGTTTGTCTGATCGTGCGCCCTATCGATATGACTCGAGCATCTGGTGAATTTGTACATCGGTAGAATGGGTCGAAGCCATATTGCTCCAGCTTGATTGCAACGGCCACCATAATGAAATTTCGCTTGTAATAAAGGGGAAAATGCCTTGAGTGCGATACACGCGCCCCAAAAGTATTCCTTGCCAAGCATGCGCCATTCGACCGCATGGAGCGTGAGCATCTGCTCTGGATGCTGGAGCGTGCGCAGCTTGCCTATTATGCGAAAGATGAGGTGATCGCATCTCCGCAGCAAGGCCAGGCGGACAGTGTTGCCACGCTGATCGTGCTCAGCAAAGACATCCGCGAACTGACGCACAACATGATGGCGCAAGGCGTAGTGGCCGAGCAGATCACTCACTCATCTCCACGCTGAATGATCTGCTGACGGCGCGCATCATCGATCTGGAATGCTTCGCCTCATCGCCGCTCGCTTGATCCTGATGGGTGTCTGGCGCGATTCGTAGCAGCCACGAAATGAAAAAACGGGCGTGACCGGCAACTGCAAGCGGAGCGGGGAGAGATTGAAAACCGGCGGCTGGCGTCGCCATGGATTTGTTTGCTCGCTTGACACGAGCCGGCTAATGGATGCCTCCCTTAGCATTGGTAGGCATACATCTTCTGCAGAAAGGCATCGACATCCACTTTTGCCAACTCGACCGGCAGCGCCGCTTTCTCGGTGTGCGGCTGGTGGCAGGCAAGATGGGGAATCCAGCCAGCGCACAAAACATCCTCATCATAACCGGACACCATCGGCTCACCGCGCCCGATTTCATAGCTGCTCATATCCATGCTGAATGTTTTCATGATCGGCCTCCAGTTTCTGCGGATTTGCGCACGATGCGCTACCCTTGTTAGAGTTATCGGCAGCGGTGCGCGAAAAATTAGACTGAGCCTGATTATTGAGGGAGGTTGATGTTGAGCGCGCTTCAGACCATTTGTCCGGCGCTTCCCGCGCCATGCAGGGGGAGGGGGCAGCGTTGGGAGGTGGCTGCCCCCGCAGGCGTTTCTTGATGGTGGCTATAGCCGGTTAGCCGCGCGTTGTCGTGCGGGCGTAGGTATTGCTGCTTTCCATCCACTTCTTGATGCGGTTGGCATCGCCGATACGGCTGTTTTTTCCCCAGGAATCGAGCAGTACGATGATTACCGGGCGCTGGTTGATGGTCGCCTCCATTACCAGGCAGCGCCCCGCCTCACTGATGTAACCGGTTTTGCTCACACCGATGTCCCACGCGGCATTTTTCACCAAGGGGTTGGTATTGTTGAAGCGCAATTCGCGCTTACCCCAGCCATCCACGGAATACGATGGGGTCGTTGTGTATTGGTGTATCAGAGGGTAGCCGCGCGCAGCCGAAACCATTTTGACCAAATCGTGCGCGGTGGAAACGTTGTCGCTGTTCAATCCGGTAGGGTCGAGAAAGCGCGTATTGGGCATGTCGAATTCGCGTGCTTTGGCGTTCATCGCCGCAATCGCCGCATCGTAACCACCGGGGTAGGTGCGCGCTAGGGCAGATGCCGCACGATTTTCCGAAGCCATCAAGGCCAGCTTGAGCAACTCGCTGCGCGTGTAGGTTGTGCCGATACGCAAACGGGAATGCGTGCCCTTGAGCGTATCGATATCGGCCACGTCAATGCTGATTTCCTCATCCAGCGACTGCTGAGCATCCAGCACCACCATTGCCGTCATCAGCTTGGTAATTGAGGCGATGGGGGCCAGCGTGCCGGAATTCTTGGCGTACAGCGGGCGTTGTGTCTGCTGGTCGTAAATCAGCGCAATCGAGGAATGCAGTTTGGGCGAGGAAGCGTAGGCGAATTTTTCATTGATACCGGGTTTTTCGTTATTGTTGGATATTGCGTTGGTGCGGACAAGTTTCGATTTGAGCGCAGAGCGGTTTGCATCAAATTCTCCCGCATGGGCTGCCAGCATTTGTCCTGCCAGCAGGCAAAAAAACAATCTTTTTTTCACGTGTAATCTCTCCCCATGAGCCGTTTACTTTATTCCTTGAGCTGCTTGTATTTTGCGTAGCATACCTGAATATCGATATAAATCAATACGCAGGGTGAATTTGTTAGCGCAAAGTAGTAATGTTGGCTTTCTGCCAAATAGAAATCCGTCCGCCGGTGATCAAACTTACCCCTGTTAAAAACAAAGGCGGACATTGGCGTTTCGGTGGCGTTTCAAGGATCAGTGGCTCCATGCGCCTTCCACTGCGTAAGTCAACAATACCTGCGACGCCTGTTGCGTCATCGGCAACCCGGCTAGAGCCGAGGCGAGGCTTAGGTGGTTCACATGTTCGAGCGCCATGCTTTTGGTGTTGCGGTCAACGCGCTACGCCAAGTGGATGTTGTACAATCACCGCCTTGCCATACAGGATGCGGCATAACCAAGCTACGCAGCCGACAGCAAACTTTCGTAAGGGATGTTCAGCCCGTCGTGCAGCCGCTTCACCATTTGCAGGCTGAGCCTGCGCTTGTGGTTCAATACCTCGGAAACACGGCCGCTTGAGCCGATATAAGGTTCAAGGTCTTTCTGGGTAAGCCCCTGCTGTTCCATTCTGAATTTGATGGCTTCGACCGGATCGACCGCGCCAATCGGGAAGTGCTTGTGCTCGTATGCTTCGATGAGCGTGACGAGTATCTCCATCTCGTCCGCCTGTAGCGTTCCCTCTTGTGCCTGGTACACCTTCTCCAGCCGCTTGAATGCGGCGCGCAAGTCGTCGTCGTTGCGGATGGGTTTAATATTCATTGACGGTCTCCACGTTGATTTTGTCGTATTGCGCATGGGTTCCAACGAATTTCACCCACGCCATTCCGGCTCGATACTGCATTTCAACAACCAGGCGGTATTTGTTCCCGGCGATGTTAAACACCACACGGTTGTTGCCGCAGATGCTCGCGCTGCGATACTGCTCCTTGATGTCCTGCGGAGTTTGCCAGCTAGCTTTGATCGCCTCGTCATACCAGCTTTGCAAAGCGCCCTTCGAATCCGCATATTCCGGACGACGCCAAAATTTGACCAACGTGCTCTTGGCAATTACACGCATATCAACCCTCCCAATTCGGGAGGATTGTAATCGGCTCATACGGACAGGTCAATTATTAAAATTCAAGGTTACATTTCAGGAAACTGAAATAATCTTCCTGTCCGAACCAGCCCGTGAAATCTGTAAACTGCCAACATGGTTTCGCGAAAATATCCTCTAACCGTTTTTGACGTTGCGGCAGCGCTGAAAAATCGCTACCGCGACTTCAACCACTACAATCTCAAAAACCCGCTGGACGAATTGCTGTTCATCATTTGCAGCACCAAGACTGGTGAGGCGAGTTACCGCAGCACCTACCGCTCGCTGAAACAAACTTTCCCCACCCACCTGCACATTGCCGAAGCGCCTGCCGAATATATCGCGCGTCCTATCGTCAGCGGCGGCCTGTCGAACCAGAAAGCCAAGGCGATCCGCGATCTTTTCGACATCATTGTGGCAGAGTTTGGCGAGCCCACACTGAAGCCATTGCGCAAGATGAGCGATGAGGATGCCGAAGCTTTTTTGTTGACGCTACCTGGAGTGGGAAAAAAGGTTGCGCGATGCGTTTTGATGTACTCGCTGGGCAGGCAGGTTTTTCCCGTGGATACGCACTGCTGGCGTATCGCCAAGCGTCTCGGCTGGGTCAGACCTACGCAAAAAGACAAGCACTGTGCGCCGCGAGATATGGATCGCCTGCAATCCAAAATTCCGCCAGAGCTTCGCTATTCGTTGCATGTGAACATGATTTCTCTCGGGCGCGAGATTTGCACTCCAACCTCACCCCGGTGTGCTGAATGCCCAATATCGGGCTGTTGCCCCAGGATCGGTGTGCCACGAAAAATGGGCGCGTAGAAATCTGCGTGATTGCGGCGTGGGATGCGACATGTTTTTTGACGGCGGGCAGAGCCCGCCCTACGGGTTAACGCAGCGCCTGCTTGAACTCGTCGTGGAAGTGGTGGAAGGCGCTGTCGAGCAGTGCCACGGCGCCGTTGATGAGGTGGCAGCGGCCGCTGCCGGGCAGCATGGTGCAGAGGTTTTCCAGCGTGTTGAGGTCGGAGGGCGTGCCGCGTCCGGTGTCGATACGATCCAGCAGGCGGCTCATGGTGGCGGTGCCCACCTTGCACGAGTTGCACTGGCCGCACGAGGAGTGGGCGAAGAAGCGCTCGTATTCGGCCACGCGCTTGACGATGCCGGTGCCTTCCGAAATGACGATCATCGCGCCGGTGCCCAGGTTGGCGCCACGCGCGCGCAGCGAGTCGAAATCCATCGCCACGTCGAGATCGACAGGGGTCAGCAGGGTGCTCGACGGGCCGCCGGTGAATACCGCCTTGAGCGGTTTGCCCGACAGCAGGCCGCCGCCGTGGGTGAAGATGAGTTCGCGCAGCGGCGTGCCCATCGGCAACTCGAATACGCCGGGATACAGCACGTCGCCGCTCAACGAATACAGCTTGGTGCCGGTGCCCGGTGCTTTGCCGAGGGCGCGGAACCATGCGGCGCCCCGTACCGCGATGTGCGGCACGTTGGCGATGGTTTCTACGTTGTTGATCAGGGTAGGGCAGCCGTGTACGCCGGATTGCGCCGGGTAGGGCGGCTTGCCGCGCGGGAAGGGAAAACGCCCCTCGACCCATTCCATGGATGCCGTTTCTTCGCCGCCGATGTAGTGCCCGGAACCGGGCAGCAGCTTGAGTTCCAGCGGCATGCCGAGCGCGGCCGAGGTCTGCACCGGAAATTCCGAGGCATGCCATTGTTTGAGTGCCGCCTTCATCGCCGCCAGCGAGCGGGTCAAGTCGGGATTGACGTAGAACACGACGCGGTTGGCGCCGATCGCCAGCGCCGTGGCCACGGCACCCTCGATTACCTGAAACGGGGTTTCTTCCAGCAACAAACGGTCCTTGAACGTGCCGGGCTCGTCCTCGTTGCCGTTGACTACCAGATATTTGTCCGGTTTTGGCGCTTCGGCGGCGACCGCCTCCCACTTGCGCCAGGCCGGGAAGCCGCTGCCGCCCAGGCCGCGCAATTCGGCCAGCTTCACTTCTTCGCGCACGCCGACCGGTTCTTGTATGGCGCGCGCCAGCGCCGCGCCGCCGCCGGAATTGCGCCAGCGATCCATGTCGGCACCGACGCGCCGGTCCGGGTGGAGCAACACCTGGGATGCGCCAACCTGGGGCGTTTCGACGATCAGCGGTTCCATGCGCCTCCCGCTGCGTAAGCCGGCAACACCTGCGGCGCCCGTTGTGTCATCGGCATCCCGGCGAGGGTCAGGGCGCGGCGCAGGCGGTTTACATGTTCGAGGGTGATTTTCTTCGGGCCGCGGTCGCGATTGGTGGTGGCCGCGATGCCGGCACGGCGGCCGAAGCTGATGATTTCGAGCAGGGCGTTGCCCATGATGCGGTTGCGCCCGTGGATGCCTCCCGCCACTTCGCCCACCGCATACAGGCCGGGCACGGTGGTGGCGCCGTTGACATCGATCACCGCGCCGCCGTTCTGGTAATGCAGGGTAGGGTGGATCAGCAGCGGTTCGATACGCGGGTCGATGCCCCCGACGTGGGTGCGCGCCATCAGGTTGGGAAATTGCTTTTCCAGCAAACCCGGCTGGGCGCGTTCCAGGCGCGGCGTGTCGAGCCATACGCCGACGCGCTGGGCGTCGATGCGGATACCGCGCCCTTCGCCGCATTCGCGCAGAATCGCGGCGCATACCACGTCGCGCGGCTGAAGTTCGTCGATGAAGCGGTTGCCGAGGCCGTTTACCAGCAGGGCGCCCGCCGCGCGCACGCCTTCGGTCACCAGTTTGCCCGCCAGATGGGACGGGTGCAGCATCCCCGTCGGGTGATACTGGAAGGAATCCAGTTCGCACAGGCGCGCACCGATGCGGTACGCCAGCACCAGGCCGTCGCCGGTTGCGCCGAGATGGTTGGAAGTCGGGAAGCCGTTCAGGTGCAGCCGCCCCAGCCCGCCGGTCGCCAGAATCACGGAGCGGGTGCGGACGATGCGCAACTGGCCGTCGAGCAGCGAGGTGAGCACCGCGCCGACACATTTCTGCCCGGTTTCGTTGGACAGCAGCTCGACGGCGGGGCTTTGCTCCCAGACTTCGATGCTGCGGTGCTGGATCACGGCTTCGCGCAGCACACGCATCATTTCCAGGCCGGTGTAGTCGCGGCAATGCACCAATCGTGCGGTGCTCATGCCGCCCGCGCGGCGCGTATGCAGGTCGCCGCTGGGGGTTTGTTCGAATTGCATGCCCTGATCGATCAGCCAGCGCAGCACTTCCGGGCCGTCTCCGGCCATGGCGGATACCAGCGCCGGGTTGGCCGCATGGTGGCCGCCGCGCAGGGTGTCCTGGATATGCCGCTGCACCGAGTCGTCGGGTTCGATGGCGGCCTGGATGCCGCCTTCCGCCATTACCGTGTTGCTGTCGCCGAGGCGCAGCTTGGTGGCCAGCAATACGCGCGCGCCGTTTTCCGCCGCCGCCAGCGCCGCCGCACAGCCCGCACCGCCGCCGCCGATCACCAGCACATCCACATCGGTCACCGGTGTGCCGGCCAGATCGGCCTCGTCGATGAAGGCTTCCGCCTGCAGGAGCCCGGCCAGCTCGCGCTGGCAATGGTCTCCCGCGTTGGCACCCACCGTCAGCTTGATCACGCTGTCGCGCAAGTGATCCGGGTGGTAGGTGTTGAGCAGCGCGTCGATGTCGGCCAGCTCGGGCAGCGGCCCGAGATCCGCGTCGGGCCGGTAACGCGCCAGTGCCTCGGCCAGAGGGATGCCGTTACTCATTTTGCAGGCCAATTCGCATGATTTTCTTCCTCATCTTTTTTGTCCTGGGGCGCGATTGCATGCGCTTGGCGCAACTCTTCCAGACGGTGGATCAAATTGGGTGGGCGCAGGTGAAAATGCGCCGTCACGCGCCGGCTGAACAGACCCACGTGGGCCGGGGCGATGAGTTCCGGGCAGGCGGCATCGCACAGCTCGCACATGATGCATTCGAAGAAGTTCTCTCCCGCCTCGCGGTAACGGCCTGCCGCAGCCAGCGCCACGCCCTCTTCGACGGCGATGCCTTTCGGGCAGGCGGTGTTGCAGCCGTGGCAATGCCGGCAGCGCGACGCTTCCGGGAATATCTTGTGAAAACGCGCATGGATGTCCCAGCCGTCCTTGAGGTCGCCGATGTCGTAATGGTGCTGGGGTGCCGATGCAGGCGGCATGAATACGACCTCGATGCCGTCCTCGACGAAGGTCTGGCAGGCGAGGCCTACCGACACTTCCTTGCCGCGCCGCAGCATCACCCGGCAGGAGCCGCACACGCCTTCCATGCAGCCGATATTCGTTATCCTCGGCACGCCCCCGTGCCAGGCGGCCTCGACCAGGGTCATGTCCGTGGATGCGTCGACGGCAAGACCGTTGATGGTCAGGGCAACGGGCTGGCCTTTTTCATGTGTCGTGAGCGACATATTAGTTTTTTGTTATGGGCGCGCGAGATCGATGATTTTTTTCAGGTCGTAGTCTTTATGCCCACCAACGCGTTCCACCAGTTCGGCCATGCGCTGGTCGAGAGTGGGGCGCTCGGTCTTGTACAGCAGCCCGGTGGGGATGCGGCCTGCTTTTTTTGCCGCATTGACCGCATTCATGGCGGCATTCAAATCGCTGGTGTCGAGGCCTTCTGGAACCTCTTCGCAGGCCTCCTTGAAGGCTTGGGCGGTGTCAATATCATTGAAAGACGGGCATTGCGAGAGCAGGTTGACGAAGGCGAATCCCTTGTGTTCCATGCCATCCTTAATCAGTTGTGAAGCCAGTTTGACGTTGCCGGCGAAGGCCTGGCCGACATAAGTGGCACCATAGGTGAGCATGTACATGATCGGATCCAGTGGCTCTTCCACGCCTCCATAAGGAGTGGTGGTGGTCTTCATCACCGGGCGCGAGGTGGGCGAGCACTGGCCCTTGGTCAAGCCGTAAACATGGTTATCCATCAGGATGTAAATCATGTTGACGTTCTTGCGCGCCAGATGCGGCATATGCCCGCCGCCGATGGAAAAGCCGTCGCCGTCGCCGCCGGTAACGACCACGGAAAGATCGGGACGTGCCAACTGGACACCGGTTGCCACCGGGCCGGCGCGGCCATGCAGGGTGTGCATTTTGTAGGAATTGACGAAGTAGGGCAGGCGTGAGGAACAGCCGATCCCGGAAATGCTCACCAGATGGTTGGGGTCGACGCCAATTTCGGCAAGCGAGCGCAATAATCCGGTCAGTACGCCGTAGTGGCCGCAACCGGCGCACCAGAACGAAGGGGTGTCGGTCTTGTAATCTTTGGGCTTAAGATCAACTTTATGCAAGTGCATTTGTGGGTGAAGGATTGCGTTCATGCCAGTATCTCCTTGACTTTGTTTACTATCATTTCGGGCGTGAAGGGCATCCCGCCGCAGATTGTGTAGGACTCGGGGCGCAACGAAGTTTCCGCGCGCACGAAGTGGGCCAGTTGACCCTGGAAGTTGACCTCGGGCAGCAGCAAGCGTTTGCACGATGCGCCGAAGTCCTCGAACTGTTGTGTCGGCAGAGGGTTCAGCAGTTTGGGATAAAATCCTTTGACCTTGTAATCCTCGGCGCGCAGGCGTTGCAATGCCTCGCGCACCACGCCGATGGTGCTGCCCCAGGCGATCAAGCCGAGGTCTGCCGCACCCTCGCCATCCACCTCTGTCGGGGCGACATCGTTGACCACATTTTTGAGTTTGTTGAAGCGTTTGGCCTGCATGGCTTCGTGGTTGGCCGACGCATAGCTGGGCAGACCGGCTTCGTTGTGTTCGAGACCGGTGGCGATGTGCATGCCGCCCGGCGTGCCCGGATCAGCCATCGGTGAAATGCCATCTTCGGTCAGCGTGTAGCGGCGATATTCGCCTTGTCCGTCCCAACGCTTGCGTTCCACCACATGATAATCGTCCGGGTTAGGGTAAGGCACGTTCTGGGTCGAGAACGCCAGCGAGCCATCGGAAAGCAGCAGCACGGGGCACTGATATTTCTCGGCCAGGTTGAACGCCACCACGGTCAGGTCAATGCAGTCATGGATGCTTTCCACGGAAAGCACGATGCGTCCGGCATCGCCGTGACCGCCATGTATCGCCAGGAACAGGTCGGATTGTTCATGCTTGGTCGGCAAGCCGGTAGAAGGTCCGCCACGCTGCACGTCAACCACCACGCAGGGCAGTTCGGCCATGAACGCCATACCCAGCATCTCGCTCATCAGCGACAAGCCCGGGCCGGAAGTGGAAGTCATTGCCTTTTTGCCCGCGTAGGAAGCGCCGAGCACCTGGGAAATGGAAGCGATTTCGTCTTCGGCCTGAATCAGGGTGCCGCCGCGCTTGGGCAGATGTCTGGCCACATAGATGGCGACTTCGGTTGCCGGTGTGATGGGATAGGCGGAGAAAAAATCCAGCCCGGCAATCAACGCGCCGAGGCCGATGGCGTTGTTGCCCGACATCACGATGACGTCTTGCTTGCCCTTGGGGGTGCCGAGCGTCCACGGGTCGGTTTTACCCAATGCTTGCGCCAGTTCACGACCGTGTTCGAATGCGGTCAGGTTGCCCTTGACCACGTCTTCGCCCTTGCGTGAGAACTTGGCGGTGATCACTTCGCGCAAGGATTCCACGGGGATATTGAACAGCACCGACATCGCGCCCATTGCCACCATGTTCTTGGCGCGCGGGTTGTGCATGTCCTTCGCCGTCTGGGTCATGGGAATGGGGTAAGCGAATACACCGGGCGGAATGTCGGGTGTGAAATCGCCCGGGCTGTCGTAAACGATGGCGGTACCCGGCCTGAGGCTGGCGCGGTTCATGTTGTAGGCTTCGCCATTGAACGCGCACAGGACGTCGAAAGTGTCGCCCTGGTTGTATAGCCGTTCGGTGCTGGCGCGCACCTGGTACATGGCATACCCGCCCTTGATTTCGGCGGGGAATGTTTTGAAAGTGTAAACATCAAGCCCGGCATGCGCGCAGGCTTGGGTGATGAAATCGCCGACGGAAATGACGCCTTCGCCGCCTTCGCCACCGATTCGGATAATCAGATCGTTCTTGGTTATGCCTTGCATCTACGACTCCTCAATAACATAGTGTTGGGGGTATGCCGTCTGCGTGCGTTACGCGTTACTTGCTTTGCTCCGACGGCTGCAATAGAAAATTATACCAAAATGCTGTCAAATAAATACATGTTTTAGGGGGGGCATGAAACCCTGTTTGTTGCGCGGGTTTATTGCGCGGGAGGTCAAATCGTGCAATAAACCGCGCTCCTACAACGGAGTCTCCCCCTAAGTCGGACAAGCCGGAATAGGATGTATTCTTGTCACAAATTGCATCGACTCAGCTGATAAGACATCAAGTATAAATGCGAGTTGCATCAAAAAGCCATGACGCAGGTCAACCACATAGTGCTATTTTCGGGCGCTTAACGTGAAACTCGCGTAGCGATTCGTTCGCCTCCTCGCCCGCTTGCGGGAGAGGATTGAGGAGAGGGAGACGGCATGGCGAGTTTCATTATCAGGGGTGGCTGCTCGCCATGCCCGTTACGGCAACTTGCTCAGATAGTTGTTTTTCAGTTGGATGTAATGCTCTGCCGAGTATCTCAGGTGGGCGATTTCTTCGGGGGTCAGCTCACGGACGGCCTTTGCCGGGCGGCCCACATACAGCATTCCGCTTTCCAGCGTTTTGCCCTGCGGAACCAGACTGCCGGCGCCTATCATGACATGGTCGGGAACGAATGCATCGTCCAGGATAATCGAGCCCATTCCGATCAGGCACTCATTGCCGATGGTGCAGCCATGAAGAACGACGGAGTGCCCGACCGTCACATAGTCGCCGATCAGCAAAGGCGACCCGTCAGGCTTGCCCGGCGTCTTGTGGGAGACATGCCCCATGGTGAGATCCTGTATGTTGCTGCCGCGTCCGATGACGATGCGGTTTACGTCACCGCGCAACACCGCGTTGCACCAGATCGAACAGTCATCGCCGATGCTTACCTCACCGATGATCTGGCAGGAGGCGTGGGCATAAACGCGTGTGCCGAGAGTGGGCATGATGTCGAGATAAGCGGCTAGAGGCATGAAGGCTCCATAGGTGAAAAAGATAATTTGGCGCTTGACACGCCGGTCGGTATTTTAACCTTTTCCGAAAATTTGGGCAGCAGCCAGAAGCTGGCTGTCTTGACCGCGCGCACCCATGAAGGATATTCCGAGCGGGCAGCCGTCCTGTTCCAGCAGCGGCATCGAGACTTGCGGCAGCCCGGCGACGGCGGCGATGCAGGTATGCCGCATCGTGTTGATGCGCGATGCTCTCGCTTCATCTATGGAGCGTCCCTTGAATGGTGCGATGCCGGGAGCGGTGGGGAAAATAATTATCGTACCGGGGGAAACAAGGCTTTCGATCTGGCTAATCAACTGTTTCCTGACCTGTTTTTTTTCTTCCATCTCATCGCGGGTGACGGAGGGTATTTTTTCCAGCCTGCCGCCTATTTCCGCGCCAAAGGCATCAAGATTCCGGGAAACCCATGCGCCGTGTGCCTGATTCAACTCCCACCACTGGATATTCCGCAGCGTTTCGATCCAGGTTGAAAAATCCGGCTTACCCAATTCGATCTCCGCAATCTCGACGGATAGTTTGGACAAGCTGCTGATGAAGGCGTCATATTTTGAGGCGATGCTTGCGTCCTTGGTATCGAACAAGTCGCGTGCGATCATAAATTTATCAACCTTGAACTCGGGGGTTTCGCTGCCAAGCAGCACGCTACCCACTCTTGCCAGCATATCCGGCGTCCGGGCAAACCAGCCGACCACGTCAAAGCTGGGCGCCATCAGATGCACGCCCTCCAGCGGAACGGCGCCATGTGTCGGGCGGAAACCGTAAATGCCGCAATAGGATGCCGGTATGCGCATGGAACCGGCGGTGTCGGTGCCCAGCGCGAAATCCACCAGGCTGCCGGCGACCGCCGCTGCGGAGCCGCTGGAAGAGCCGCCCGGAATCCTGTCCGGGCATGTGGTATTTAACGGCGTGCCGTAATGAAAGTTTTCGCCGTCAAGAGAAAATGCCATTTCATCCGAAATGGTCTTGCCGAGCAGCGTAGCGCCTTCATTCAGCAGCATTTCGACGGCGGGCGCGGTCGTTTGTGCTATCGGATGCGTATTTTTCCAGCGCGGATTCCCGGCACCCGTGACAAATCCTTTGACATCGTAAAGCTCCTTTACCGCAAAGGTCAGCGATGAAAGTTTTCCCTCACGATTCGGGGCGACTGTGATCATCTCGCCGGGTACAAAGGCATTGCAGGTGTCAATTGGTTTCATGTCGGCTGGTTTCATAAGCAGGCTCGTTAACGTGAAGCTCGCGCAGCGATTCGTTTGCCCTTTCTCCCGCTTGCGGGGGAAAGTTGGATAGGGGGAAACGGGCATAGCAGTTTCATTATCAGGGGTGGCCGCTGCCATGCCCGTTGGGTGGGCTATCAAAATTTCATGTGAGCCGTTCATCCGGAAATTCGACCGTTCATTCCGCCAGTTTGCCTGTCATCCAAAAGCATGACCGCTCGTCTCGCAGGCTTTGACATTGTATAGGGTAAATTTCAATATCGTGGTGTGGCAACAAACCAACGTACACAAATCAACGTATCCAAATAAACGTATCAGGGAGCCAAGGTTTGAAGGCAACAAAATGAATAATAAGCAATTTTCTATCGGCAAAAAGCAACATTGGAGGACTTGCAAATGACTACCACAATTATCGGCATTATCATCACCGCCCTGGCTATTGAGGTAGACAAACTAACGCAATACCGGCACTACAGTCTCCCGCTGGTTGCTCTGGTGGGGATATTGACAGTGGTTATCTCGCTCGCAGCATAAATTTAGCGTGAAGCAACGCAAAAGTGAATCTTCAATTCTGCGCGAGATTTTTGTTTGAAGCGCGACAACCTTTCGGATACAATGCGCCCGCATTAGGCGCGTAGCTCAGCTGGTTAGAGCACTACCTTGACATGGTAGGGGTCGTTGGTTCGAGTCCAATCGTGCCTACCAACGGACAGTACGAAGCAGTCCAAGCAAGTCAAAAAACCCGCACAGTTAATAGCTTTGCGGGTTTTTTCTTGTCCGAATATAGCACTGCCCCGTCTATTGATATCCTGGGGAACTGGGGTGCAACATTGAGGAACACTGGCCAGTAGCCAGTAGGAAATGCCCCCATGACCCTGACTGACACCGCAATAAAGGCCACGCTGGACCGGCTACTCACGCGATTGCATCAACCCAAATGGGAAAAAACCTGCGATTCTTACCCAAAAACTGCATTTGCCGCGCTTCACGATATTTTTATGCCTGTCATGCTAAAATGCCATTGGTCGTGTATTGGTCTATTTGATCGAATTCGACTATTGATTATGATCTAA
The DNA here is from genome assembly GCA_030700315.1 of Gallionella sp. Lineage (GTDB taxonomy): Bacteria > Pseudomonadota > Gammaproteobacteria > Burkholderiales > Gallionellaceae > Gallionella. The sequence continues at coordinate 46,226 of JAUYJO010000135.1, read as the reverse complement.
AACTGCCGGAACATTAGTTTTACAAAGGCTGCAGATTAAGGAAATAGATTCCAACAGCGCAAGGCGTGCAGGTTCGATTTCTGTCTTTTGCACCAACAAGTAGAATCACGAATTGGGGTGTTGTGGTATACCAAGTCATCCCGTTATTTCCAGAAATTTTCTCCATAAATTTAGACCTTTTTTCACGCTTCTGTGCAGGCCAAGATAAGTGTGCAATAACGGGTCGACTATTATTGGCTACATGGTGGCTGACCTATGAATGAAATTCTTCAATATCTGAAAAAGCATGGTGAGCGGCTGGATACGGACATCGCTGAAGATACGGGTATCTCACTGGCTACGGTACGTTCGCAGTTGTCAGAACTGGCTGCCAAATGTGAAGTTGTGGTGTGTCATTCGATCAGGTTTAAGAAGGGCAAGAAAATCGAGGGCACAATTTACAGGATAGCTGGATATACGCCTCCCGCATCGCCTGGCAGAAAATCGAAGGCACAGTTAAAGCTATCGTAGTTCGGTTTTCTGGATGGCTGTTAGCTAGAGATGGGGCTGCGCTCGGTGCCGGACGTTAAGATTTTGGGTTATTGATGTCAGCATTATGGTTCGACGCAGGCCGTTGGTTGTGTCGGTCAAACCTTGGCTGATCCCGTGCGGGGGCACATGTTTGCCTCTGCCTTCGTGGGAGGCAACCATAATCACCTGTTGCACGCTCGGATTTTCTGGACACTATTTCGAAAGGCTGTGTTGTGTCGGGCAAGCCGCGAAAAACTCACACCGATGAAGAAGCGCATGAAGACCTGCATGTGTCGCTGCCGCTGGAGGCATTCAAGGCGGCATTGCCGTATCTCGTGGCGTTGTTGCTCATCGCCGTGGCCGGTTATTGGTTGATCGATCCGGCGCCGCCGAAGAAGATCGTCGTTTCTATCAGCAAGCAGGACGGCAATTACCAGGCCTATGCGAGCCTGTACGGGGTGCTGCTCCAGCAGGATGGTGTGATGCTCGAAATTCGCGAATCCGAGGGGCCGTTGCAAAGCCTGGAGGATCTGCGCAAGGAAGGCACCGACGTGGACATGGCCTTCATGCCGGGGGGCGTGGCCAGATTGGAAACCACCGCCGGGCTGGTCTCGCTGGGTAGCCTGTATTACGAACCGCTCTGGATATTCCATAACGAGAAGTACAAAGTGGAGCGGCTGTCCGATCTGAAGGGCAAGCGCATTGCGATAGGCCGCCCCGGCAGCGGCAGTTACATCCTGTCCAGCATGTTGCTGAATGCGGGCGGGGTGAGTAGGGAAAACAGCACCCTGCTGGAAATTGGCGACGATGAAGCGGCGCATGCCTTGCGCAACGGTATGGTCGATGCGGTATTCCTGTCTGGAGTGCCCACGACCCCGCTGATACAGGAAGTGGCGGAGATACCCGCCGTGGCTCTGGCCAGCTTGACCGATGCCGAGGCGTACTCGCGCCAATTCAACTTCCTGCACCGTCTGGTATTGCCCGAGGGCGCGTTAAGCCTGGCATCCCATATTCCGCCGCACGAGGTGCAAATGCTGGCTCCCACTGTCACACTGGTGGCGCGTGAGTCGATGCATCAGGCACTGGTGTATCTGGTGCTGAAAGTGATTTCGCGGGTTCACGGCGCACCGGGGATGCTGCAGCAGGCCCGTGAATTTCCTTCCGACAAGGATGCGGAATTTGAACTCAGTAGTCAGGCCGCGCATTTCTACGAATCGGGCCCGCCGTTCCTCGATCGCTACCTGCCGTTCTGGGCGGCGACCTTCGTCAGCCGCGTGCTCATCATCCTGCTGCCGCTGGCCGCACTCGCCATTCCCTTGAGCCGCATTGCGCCGGCCGTTTACACCTGGCTGGTCAAATCGCGCATCTACAAGTTGTATGGCGAGTTGCGCTTTCTTGAGATGCAGTTGCGCCATTCGCAGCAACCTGATGAGTTGCCGCGCTTCCGCAAGGAGCTCGATGCCATCGAGAGCAAAGTCAACAACCTGCGCCTACCGGTCGCTTTCTCTAGCCACATTTACGAATTGCGTAGCCACATCGGGCTGGTGCGTACCAGGCTTTGAGGAGCGGCGAAGCTCTCACAACGAAAATACCGCAATCATCCGTCTGGCAAATTTCTCTAATGAGCTATCTCGATGAATTGCCAGATTGGGCAAAATCAGGCTGTAGGAGCGCAATTTATTGCGCGATTGGATGAGGCGGAAATCTCCTCGTTAAATGAATTTCGCTCCTGCAAAGCGATATTCTACCCAGCAGGGAGAACCCCAACCACAATCCCCTCCAGCTCCCCCCTTGTCAGGGGGAGATCGCAGTCGCCAATTTTTTTCGCCCGAATTGAGTCCCTTGAACCGGAGACCGTATAGAAGAATGAGCATAATTTTGCGCTTACACGGCTCTAATAAAATCAATCAATTAGTTAGCTTGAGGTTCATGGGTAGAGCCTAGCCTCCTCCCCTGACAAGCCTGTCCTGAGATTCGAAGGAGAGAGGTCGGGATAACCAGCGACTTGGCCATCGTCTTTTGATAGCCTAGTCGAATGGCTAGTTGCCCCATCAGGGGTTTGTACTTCGGAGTAAAACGTGCGGCGGCTGTGAAATGAAAGTTGAGCCAAGCGAAGCATTAGTGCTAGAATGCGCGCCGCTCTGGAATTGGCCGGGGCAAATTTCCCGCTCGCGCAAGTTGGGGTGCTCAATACGAGTCAGGCTGGCGAGTGGTAGTCGATAACCCTTACGATTGGAGTAGTCATGGCTGTAACTATGCGTCAAATGCTGGAGGCCGGTGTGCATTTCGGCCACCAAACACGTTTCTGGAACCCCAAGATGGCACCGTACATCTTCGGTCACCGCAACAAAATCCACATTATCAACCTGGAAAAAACCGTCACGATGTTCGCCGAAGCGGAAAACTTCGTGCGCAAATTGTCGGCGAAGAAGGGCACCATCCTGTTCGTCGCAACCAAGCGCCAGGCGCGCGACATCCTGCAGGAAGAGGCGGTGCGCGCGGGTTCCCCGTTCGTCAACTATCGCTGGCTGGGCGGCATGCTGACCAACCACAAGACCGTGCAGCAATCCATCAAGCGCCTGCGCGAGCTGGAAGAGATGACCGCTGACAGCGCGTCCGAGAAGCTTTCCAAGAAGGAAGCGCTGATGATGAAACGCGAACTGGATAAGCTGGATCGTAGCCTGGGCGGAATCAAGGATATGAACGGCTTGCCGTCCGCACTGTTTGTGATCGACGTGGGCTACCAGAAGGGCGCTATCGTCGAGGCGCAGAAGCTGGGCATTCCGGTAGTCGGCATCGTCGATACCAACAATTCTCCGCTCGGCGTGGATTTCATTATTCCCGGCAACGATGATTCCACGCAAGCGATTCGTCTGTACGCGCGTGGCATTGCCGATGCGGTGCTGGAAGGTCGTGCGCAAGCACTGAACGAATTGGTCGAGCAGGTTGCCGCGGCAGCAGAAGAGCAAACCGCTTAGTTTTTTACATAGCGCACAAAGGGGCGCGAGCCCCTTTTTTTGTAAGTTTTTTTATGGAGTTTGATGATGGCAGAAATTACCGCAAGCATGGTCAAGGAGCTGCGCGAGGCGACCGGTCTCGGCATGATGGAATGCAAAAAGGCGCTGGTTGAATCCAACGGCGACTTCAAAGTGGCAGAAGAGCAATTGCGCATCAAGAGCGGCGCGAAGGCGAGCAAGGCTGCATCGCGCGTGACCGCCGAAGGCATTGTCAGCACCTTTATCGCTGCGGACGGCAAGACCGGTGCGGTGGCGGAAGTGAACTGCGAAACCGATTTCGTGGCCAAGAACGACGACTTCAAGGCGTTCGCGAAGAATGTCGCCGAGACGGTGGCAAAGAACGACCCGGCCGACATCGAAGCCTTGTCCGGCATGGCGATCGTCAACGGTTCCGGTACGGTGGAAGAAACCCGCAAGGCGCTGGTGATGAAACTTGGCGAGAACATCTCCGTGCGCCGTTTTGAGCGTTACGCGACAACGACCGGCAAGCTGTCCAGCTACCTGCACGGCAGCAAAATCGGCGTACTGCTGGACTTTGCCGGTGGCGACGAAGCGCTGGGGCGCGACATTTGTATGCACATCGCGGCGAGCAAGCCGAAGTCGGTCGACGCTTCCGGCGTGAATTCTGAAGAGATCGCCACCGAGCGCCGCATCGCCATCGAGAAGGCCAAGGAATCCGGTAAGCCCGAAGCGATGCTGGAAAAGATCGCCGACGGCACGGTGCAGAAGTTCCTCAAGGAAGTGACGCTGCTGGGACAGGTATTCGTCAAGGCGGAAGACGGCAAGCAGACCATCGAGCAATTGCTGAAGAGCAAGGGTGCTTCGGTGACCGCGTTCCAGATGTTCGTGGTCGGCGAGGGTATCGAGAAAAAGGTCGAAGACTACGCGGCCGAAGTGGCTGCCGCAGCGGCAGCGGCAAAGGGCTGATAGCATGAACGCGCCCGCCTACAAACGCATCCTGCTCAAGCTGTCCGGCGAAGCCCTGATGGGTGACGACAGCTACGGCATCAACCGCGAGGTGATCGAGCGCATCGTCGGTGAGATAGCGGAAGTGGCCAGGCTGGGCGTGGAGGTGGCGATCGTGATCGGCGGCGGCAATATTTTCCGTGGCGTGGCGCCGGCTGCGGCAGGGATGGATCGCGCGACCGCAGATTATATGGGTATGCTGGCCACGGTCATGAATGCGATGGCGTTGCAGGATGCAATGAAGCGCACCGGGCTGGATTGCCGCGTGCAGTCCGCGTTGAGCCTGGAGCAGGTCGCCGAGCCGTTCATCCGTGGCAAGGCATTGCGCTACCTGGAAGATGGCAAGGTGGTAATTTTTGCGGCCGGCATCGGCAGCCCATTTTTCACCACCGATACTGCCGCAGCACTGCGTGGCGTGGAAATGTCTGCCGACGTGGTGATCAAGGCCACCAAGGTGGATGGCGTTTATACCGCCGACCCGAAGAAAGACCCCGATGCGACCCGTTACCAGAGCCTGAGCTTCGACGAGGCGATCGGCAAAAATCTCAAGGTGATGGATGCGACGGCGCTGACGCTGTGCCGCGACCAGAGGCTGCCGATTATCGTGTTCAGTATTTTCAAGCAGGGGGCGCTGAAACGTGTGGTGATGGGCGAGGGTGAAGGTACGTTGGTACACTGTGATTGATTTTGGAGATAAACCATGATTGCGGACATCAAGAAAAATTCTGAACAAAAAATGCAAAAGTCCCTGGACGCGCTTAAGGCGGATCTGGGTAAGGTGCGTACCGGGCGCGCGCACACCGGTTTGCTGGATCATGTAATGGTGGATTACTACGGCAACCCGACGCTGATTACCCAGGTTGCCAACGTCACACTGGTCGATGCGCGTACCATCGGCGTGCAGCCTTGGGAAAAGAACATGATCTCGAAAGTGGAAAAGGCGATCCGCGATGCGGACCTGGGGTTGAATCCGTCGACCAACGGCGACTTGATCCGTGTGCCGATGCCGATGCTGACCGAAGAGCGCCGCCGTGACCTGATCAAAGTGATCAAGTCGGAAGGTGAGGATGCCAAGATTGCGGTGCGCAACATCCGCCGCGACGCCAACAACCACCTCAAGGATGCGCTCAAGAAAAAAGAGATCGCCGAGGACGATGAGCGCCGCACCCAGGATGAAATCCAGAAGCTGACCGACCGCTTCGTGATCGAGATCGACAAGGCGCTGGCAGCCAAGGAAACCGACCTGATGGCGGTGTAGGTGTCTGTAGGCCGGGTTAGCGATAGCGTAACCTGGCTTGCAACCTCGATGCGTCGGGTTTACAGCACTACCAGATGACTTCGTGGCCTTCGCGGTTCTAAGGCAGAATTCAGGATAATGGCAAATCTCCTACCCAGCTCCACCCGCACTATCCCCGACATCCCCAGTGTCCCGCGCCATATCGCCATCATCATGGACGGCAATGGGCGCTGGGCCAAACAGCGTTTCATGCCGCGCGTGATGGGGCATCAGCGCGGCGTGGAGGCGTTGCGCGAGGTGGTGAAAGCCTGCCGCAGCCTGGGTGTGGAATACCTGACCGTGTTCGCGTTCAGCAGCGAGAACTGGCGGCGACCCGCCGACGAAGTTTCTTTCCTGATGTCGTTGTTCCTGAAAATGCTGGAACGCGAAGTCGCCAACCTGCACCAGAACAACATCCGCCTGAAAATTATCGGCGACCGCAGCCGCTTTGATGCGAAACTCCAGCAAACCATGCGCGAAGCCGAGCAGCTCACTGCGGGCAACAGCACGCTGACCCTGACTATTGCCGCAAACTACGGCGGGCGCTGGGACATGATGAACGCGGTGCAAGCCATGCTCAAGGAGCATCCGCAACTGGCGCAAGGCTTCACCGAAGAGGATCTGTCGCCTTATCTTTCGATGAGCGATGCGCCCGAGCCGGATCTGTTCATCCGCACCGGCGGCGAGCAGCGCATCAGCAACTTCATGCTCTGGCAACTGGCCTATACCGAACTGTATTTTACCGATGTCCTGTGGCCGGTATTCGGGCGCGAGGAACTGGAAGCGGCAATCGCCTCTTATCAAAAGCGTGAACGGCGTTTTGGCCGCACCAGCGAACAGCTGCCGGGCAAACAGGGTGCTTAGGTCACGCATCATTACTGCTGTTATCTTGCTGGCATTGTTGTTGGCGGCGCTGTTTGCGCTGCCACCGTTCGCGTGGGCGGCGCTGATCGTGGCGATGGTCATGCAGGGAACTGCCGAGTGGTCGCGCCTGTCCGGGTTGAGCCGCGCAAAGGCCAATCTCTATTGGGGATTGACACTGTTGTTGCTGCTGGGATTGTTGTGGGCAGATGCTGGCGCCACCGAAGCGCAACGGATTTATCTCCATCTGCTGGTCTATGCCGCATCGGCTCTGTTGTGGCTGGCCATCGTGCCGGCCTGGTTGATCGCAGGCTGGAAGGTTCGTCAGCAGGTTTTGATGGCGCTGACGGGATGGGCAGTACTGGTTCCGACCGGTTTTGCGATGCTGGATTTGCGCGAGGCCGACCCGAGCCCCTGGATTTTACTGTTCGTGATGGGGCTGGTGTGGGTAGCGGACATTGCCGCCTATTTCGCCGGACGCAAGTTTGGCAAAAACAAGCTTGCTCCCAGCATCAGCCCCGGCAAAACCTGGGAAGGCGTAGCGGGCGCATTGCTTGGCGTATCAGTTTATGTGCTGCTGGTATGGAGCTTCAGCCCTTATTTGTCGCATCGCGAAATGTTGCCGATGCTGCTGGCTGCCTGGTGCTGGGTAGGCTTGGCGGTGATCGGTGACCTGTTTGAATCGGCAATCAAACGCCAGGCCAGCGTCAAGGACAGCGGCGCGTTGTTGCCGGGGCACGGCGGGTTGCTGGACCGTATCGATGCCCTCACCTCCACCCTGCCGCTCGCAGCGATGGCGATGCTGTTGCAGGGATAATCTAGTGGGGCGTGGTACAAACGTACTCACCTTTGATAGTGACCCTGCTGGCCGGAGGCAATAAATCCACACAATCGAGGGACATTCAAACTGCGCTCGAAATCGCGCGGCAAATTTAGGAGGCAAAATGGGAACGATCAAACTGCGCAAATGGGACAGTGCCGAACACCTCAAAACCGACGAGGACATGGTGCTCTATCTGGAAGCCTGCCTGGAAGAAGCTGGGGATGACGCGGCATTTATCGCCAAAGCTCTCGGCACGATTGCCCGCGCCAAAGGCATGACATAGCTCGCCAAGGAAACCGGCCTGGGGCGCGAAAGCCTGTATAAGGCGCTATCCGGCGAAGGCAATCCGAGTTTTGCGACTATTCTCAAGGTGATGTCAGCGCTGGGCATCAAGTTGCACGCCGAGATCGCTCTAGCGGCATGAGCGAAATACTGACTGAACTAAATCCCTTCATACAACAGATGGCTGCGCGACACTGACTGCCGGTAGTTTGATTTGATAGATTCCAAGTCCACTGGACAATCTTGGCTGGATTGAGTGGTTGAATTGGGTTTGCAAACGCCATGTGGATTGATAATATACTTGCAGCATTGATATCACGCGAGGAGTTGAGCCATGCAACGCACAATCATTAGCCTGGAACCAGAGGAACGAGACTGGCTCGCACACCGGGCGCAGGTGGAGCACGTTCCGCAAACGGAAGTGGTGCGTCGGGCTTTGCAACTTTATCGCAAAAAAGCGGAAACCCAAAAGACGGAAACCCCAAATTTAGAAACACGGGTGACGCAATCCTTCGAGAAATTGGCGCGACTCACCAGCGGCATTCGGCAGGGTGAGGATGGGCTTGTTGTGCAGCAACACCTGCGCGACGAGTGGAGTGGGCGTTGAGCGGCTACCTTCTGGATTCGGTCATCTTGATCGACCATTTCAACGGGCGCTCCGAGGCGCCCCGGTTTCTGTTGGAAAACCACGAGTCGGCGGCTATTTCCGTCATCACGCGAGCCGAAGTGCTGACCGGATTCGACCCCGTGGGCGAGGTGCAGGCCAAAGCTTTTCTTAACCTTTTCCCGCTCCATGTACTGACCGAAGAGGATGCCGACCTGGCCGCAACCCTGCGCCGCGAACATCGCTGGAAATTGCCAGATGCCTTGCAGGCCGCAGTGGCAATCAACCGCAACTTGACGTTAGCAACTCGCAACAGCAAGGACTTTGATTCAACCCGCCATTCCTTCGTCACTATTCCTTACCTGTTAAGCGCGAAGCAATCGTAAAGTGGTGGTGACGCGTACCAATCAGTCCGCCTCAGACCATTTTGTTGACGTCAACAAAATGGCCGAACTCGGCTCGGGTATATGCGTATGAATGTGCTAACGCGATGAATGGTGACCGGGTGGGCACACCCAAAGGGCGCGGAACCTCTTCGAGGCAAAAACGTGCCCACCCTTGACCAATTTTGTACAACCGCCCGCTTTCCGTATAATCCATTGCACCTGTTCCCCTGAGAGGTCGCCATGAACACCGCCGAACATTTGTTGATCGAGAAAATCCTGCAACTGCCGCCGACGCGCCTGGCAGAAGTGGCCGACTGCGTGGATTTTTTACGCAGCCGTGAGAATGACCGCGCACTGGTGCAGGCCTCAACTCAAACTTCCGTAGCCAGCTTCGCCGCCGTCTGGGGCAACGATGCCGACGCGGTGTACGACGCGCTGTAATTCCCCGTTCTTTCCTCAATGGCATCCGAATCCATTTACCAGTTTGGCGAGGTTGCCCTCGCCCCGTTTCCGTTCACCCATCAAGCTGAGAGCAAAAAACGACCTGCCGTAGTCATCTCCAGTTCCGCTTACCACACCAACCGCCCAGACTTGCTCATTATGGCAATGACCAGCCAGGCGCACACTTCGCCGGATTTTGCCACCTTCCCGGTCGTTGACTGGCAAGCCGCCGGGCTGCTCAAGCCATCCTTCACCAAGCCAGTCTTGGCCACACTCGAACAAGCTCTTGTTATCCGCCGCATGGGCAGCTTTTCTCCACGCGACCAGCACTCCCTGCGTCAGATGCTCACGCAGATTCTGGGGTAGCATGCATACCAACCTTTGACTGAAGCGCGAGGGGCAACGCCATGAGCAACATCAAACTATTCGAATCGAAGCAGATTCGTTCCATCTGGAGCGAAGGCGATCAGAAATGGTATTTCTCCATTGTCGATGTGGTCGCGGCGTTGACGGATAGCCAGAATCCACGGGACTACTGGTATCGCATCAAACAACGCGAAAAGATCAGCGGCATGGAACTGTCGACAATCTGTCGACAGTTCAAACTCGAAGCACCGGACGGCAAGTTGCGTGAAACGGACTGTTCTCACGCAGAAGGCTTGCTCCGCATCATCCAATCTATTCCCTCGCCCAAGGCCGAACCCTTCAAACGCTGGCTGGCCAAGGTGGGTTACGAGCGGCTCGAAGAGATTGAAAACCCCGAACTGGCCGCCGCGCGGATGCGCGAGCTGTACAAGGCCAAGGGTTACAGCGACGAATGGATCGAGAAGCGTGTGCGCGGCATCGCCATCCGCGATGAATTGACCAACGAATGGAAAAAGCGCGGCGTGAAGGAACAGCGCGAATACTCCATTCTTACCGCCGAAATCAGCCGCGCCACGTTCGGCATGACACCCGCCGAGTACAAGGAATTCAAGAGCCTCGACAAACCGGCGGACAATCTGCGTGACCACATGAATGATCTGGAGCTGATCTTCACCATGCTGGGCGAAGCCTCCACCACCGAAATTGCGCGCAACAAAGACGCGCGGGGCTATGACGAAAACCGCGATGCCGCCGTGGAAGGCGGATCAGTAGCGGGGCGCGCGCGGCGCGACTTGGAGAAAAAATCCGGGAAGCGTATTGCCAGCAAGGAAAATTACAAGCAACTCCCCGAAGCGGTGGTGCGCAAAAGGGTGAAGAAGGAAGGGTCTTGATAGCGAAACTGTCCGCGTAGGCATAATGATGTGTAGGGTGGGCACGGTTTTTGTGCCCACGCGGATTCTTTTAGAGTAGCCAACCATGTCACGCTATCGCCGCGCAACGGCTACGGGCTCAAGCTATTTCTTTACCGTGGTCGCTTACCGGCGGCAGCCGATTCTATGCGACGTAGCGATTCGCAACACATTGCGCGCCGCAATCGAAACGGTGCGTGTGGCGCGCCCTTTCGTCATTGATGCATGGGTATTATTGCCTGACCATTTGCATTGCGTGTGGACATTACCTGACGGTGATGCCGATTTTTCCACCCGTTGGATGAAAATCAAGCGCGCGGTTTCTTTGGCCTGTGGAGAAAATTATCGTCGTGCCGATTGGATAACCGCATCAAAACTCAAACATCGCGAATCGACCATATGGCAACGGCGATTCTGGGAGCATCAAATTCGCGATGAAAATGATTTTGCCCGCCATGTCGATTACATTCATTTCAACCCGGTTAAACACGGGCATGTGCAACAAGCGAAGGATTGGCCTCATTCGATATTTCACCGCTATGTGCGCGATGGGGTATATGCGCACGATTGGGCTGGTGCGATGGATAGTGCGGTGCTGGGGTATGATTGAAGTTGACCGCGTGGGCACAAAAACGTGCCCACCCTACTTAACTGCCCAGCCTATTAGGCTGCACAATGACTTCGCGGTCAATTTTATGAGGAATAATAATGCCACTAATCAGTATGAAGGACGCGGTAAAAACCGCTAAGGAAGCACTACAAGACCTTTATCATGATGACCCATTGAGAGCACTTGCCCTCGAGGAGATTGAGCTTGCGGAGCAAGGTGGAAAAGAACTTTGGGCTGTCACACTGGGCTTTCATCGTTCAAAATCGGTCAGCGCAGTGCAAGCTGGCGCACTGGCTTCATTTCAGCCACCATCTCAAGTTGAGAATCGTGTCTACAAGACCATATTCATTGATGCGAATACGGGTGTTTTTGTCAAGATGGACATGCGGCTTGTGCAATGACGCAAACGCTAGATGAGCAGCTGCTCTCGTTCGCCAAACGATATAGTGCGAGAGGAATTCTGCTGGACACAAATGTATTGCTCTTGCTCCTTTTTGCCGTCTATCAGCCGACTATGATCGGAAGAAAACGCCTCGAAAAATATAGTGCGGACGATGGCGCGTTGTTAGTTCAGTACGTTGATCGATTTGGGCGAATTCTCACAACGCCACATGTTCTCGCAGAGACGAGTAATTTGGTAAGACAGATTGTCAAAGGTCGGCTGAGAACAGAGCTTTTCGCAAAATTACATCCCCCATTTTGCTTGTGCCTTCCCGATTCATTCGAGCAATGCGCTGTCGCCGGACAAAATATTGATGGTGAACTATTTGGCCGACTTGGCTTGACGGATTCTAGCCTTGCTACGCTGGTTCAAACAGAGCAGCTTCTTCTTACAGACGACCTCGACTTGTATGTTGCTGCGATTTCGAATGGTGGAAACGCGATTAACTTTACTCATATGAGAGAAGCCGCCGGACTTGTGTAACGCAATGCAGCTATGTAGGGTGGGCACGTTTTTGTGCCCACGCGGACCTTTACAACGGAAGCCGGGCCAAATGAACGCATCACGGGGTGCATTTACGTCGTGCGTAGCCTCTCGCCGTCCCCCGAAATTTCCAAACTTGACGGCCAGCTTTTCAAGATTGGTTTCACCACGGGCTCATTTGAAGACCGCATTCGCGGAGCGAAGGACGATCCGACTTTTCTGATGGCTCAGGTTCATCCTGTCCGAACTTACGATGCGATCAATCTTAATGCCAACAAATTCGAGAGTCTGATGCATCGATTTTTTGCCGAAGCACGGCTGGATATTGAGATAATGGATAGATTTGGTAAGCCGTTTCGACCGAGAGAATGGTTCTTGCTACCTTTGCCAGTCATTTAAAATGCCATTGCAAGGCTGCTGGATGGCAGTATTTTGCGGCATCGGTACGATGCGGTTGCGGGCGAGATTGTTGCGTTGCAGGCGCAATGAATAGTGCCGTGCGTGGATATGATTGATGTTGACCGCGTGGGCACAAGGACGTGCCTACCCTACGTGACTTTAAAATTGGAATTATCTGGGTTTATGAAATATTCGGGCAAAAAAACATGCAATATCTGACCATTCTTGGCTCCACCGGAAGTATCGGCACCAGCACGCTGGATGTAGTGGCGCGCCATCCCGGTAAATTTAAAATCGTTGCGTTGACGGCAAACTGCCATGTCGATTTGTTGTTCCGTCAATGCCAACAGTTCAAGCCGCGCTATGCGGTAATGCTGGGCGGAGATGCCGCCGCGCAGTTGCGCGAGCGCGTGCGTGAAGCGGGGTTGGAAATCGAGGTGTTGAGCGGCGCGGCGGCGCTGGAGCATGTTTCCGTGTTGCCGGAAGTGGATACGGTGATGGCCGCCATTGTCGGTGCGGCGGGCTTGCAGCCGACGTTGGCGGCGGCGCGCGCCGGCAAGAAAATCCTGCTGGCGAATAAGGAAACGCTGGTGATGGCGGGCAACGTGTTCATGGATGCGGTACGCGCCAGCGGCTCGGTGTTGTTGCCCATCGACAGCGAACACAATGCGATTTTCCAGGCGCTGCCGCGCGGCTATGACGGTGATCTTGCGGGCAACGGTGTGCGCCGCATCCTGCTCACCGCTTCCGGGGGGCCGTTTCGCAACACGCCGCTGGAGGAATTGCAGCACGTCACGCCGGAGCAGGCCTGCGCGCATCCCAACTGGAGTATGGGCAGGAAAATTTCGGTGGATTCGGCGAGCATGATGAACAAGGGGCTGGAGGTCATCGAGGCGCACTGGCTGTTCAATGCGAGCGCCGACGACATCCAGGTGGTGGTACACCCGCAGAGCGTGATCCATTCGCTGGTCGAATATGTGGACGGCTCGGTGCTGGCGCAGCTCGGCAACCCCGACATGCGCACGCCGATCGCTTATGGTCTGGCTTGGCCGGAGCGTATCGACTCTGGCGTGGCGCCGCTGGATTTGTTCAAAGTGGCGACGATGAATTTTACCGCGCCTGACTTTGAACGCTTCCCCTGCCTGGCCTTGGCCTATCAGGCGTTGCGTGCGGCAGGCACCGCTCCGGCGATTTTGAATGCCGCGAACGAGGTGGCGGTGGCGGCTTTTCTCGATAAACGGATTCCCTTCCTGTATATTCCGCGCCTCATCGAGGCGGCGCTGGACGCGCTGCCGGTCAATGCGGTCGGCAGCCTGGATGATGTGCTGGGTGCGGATGCCGAGGCGCGCCGTGTCGCGCAACAACAAATCGGGAAATTATGATTACCTTGCTGGCCTTTATCGGCGCGATCGCGCTGCTGGTGGTGTTTCACGAACTCGGACATTTCTGGGTGGCGCGCCGCTGCGGGGTGAAAGTGCTGCGCTTTTCGGTGGGCTTCGGCAAGGTGGTTTACAGCAAACGCTTTGCCAACAGTGACACCGAGTGGGTGATTTCCGCGATTCCGCTGGGCGGCTACGTCAAGATGCTGGACGAGCGCGAAGAGGCGGTAGCGCCGGACGAACTGAAATACGCGTTCAACCGCCAGCCGGTGCTGCAACGCATGGCGATCGTGGTGGCCGGACCGCTGTCCAATTTTCTGCTGGCGATTGTGTTGTATTGGGCTTTGTTCGTGCATGGCGTTCCTGGATTGAAGCCGGTGCTGGGCGAAGCGCCACCGGGCTCTCCGGCGGCGCTCGCGCAGATGCAGGCGGGCGAAACCATCGTCAGCATCAATGGCGAACCGGTGCCAAGCTGGCAGGAGTTGCGCTGGTCGCTGTTGGAACTTGCCCTGCGTCAGGGTGAAGTCAGGATCGAAGCGCGCAGCGCACAGGGCGAAACGCTTTCACATGTGCTCGATATCAGTGCCCTGGAAGCCAAAGACCTGGACGGCGAATTTCTCGATAAGCTCGGGCTGCACCTTTACCGGCCCGCTCTTTTGCCCATTATTGGTAAGGTCAGCGAAAACAGCGTGGCACAGCGCGCCGGTTTGCGGGAGGGAGACCGCGTCCTGCGCGCCAATGGGGTGGCGCTGCAACACTGGAGCGAGCTGGTGGAGATCATACGCACGCATCCCGGGCAGGCGGTACGGCTCGATATTCAGCGCGGTGAAATCACGGCAACCGTAGAGCTGACGCCGCAGGCGGTTACCGAATCCGGCCAGTCGGTGGGTAAGATTGGCGCGGGGCCGCAAGTGGATCATGCGGCCTGGCAGGCGATACTGACCGAGGTGAGCTACGGCCCGGTGGAGGCGCTATACCAAGCCCTGCGCAAGACCTGGGAAACTTCTGTTATCACCCTTAAAATGCTGGGCAAAATGGTGCTGGGCGAGGTGTCGATGAAAAATCTGAGCGGGCCGATCACCATCGCCGATTATGCCGGGCAGTCCGCCGCAATGGGCGTGGCGGCTTATCTCGGCTTCCTCGCGCTGATCAGCATCAGCCTCGGTGTGCTGAATTTACTGCCCGTCCCCTTATTGGATGGGGGGCACTTGCTGTATTATGTCGCCGAATGGGTCAAGGGCAGCCCGGTTTCCGAGCAGGCTTGGGAAATCGGCCAGAAAATTGGTATCACGCTGCTCGGCATACTGATGGTCTTTGCGATCTATAACGATATTAATCGCCTAATTTCAGGTTAGAAAATGAACATAAAAAAACTGGCAGGGTTGATTTCTCTGCTCTGCATGTCACCCGCCTGGGCAATCCAGCCATTCACCGTCAAAGATATCCGCGTCGAGGGCGTCCAGCGCACCGAGGCCGGCACGGTATTCAGTTATCTGCCGGTCAAAGTCGGCGATACCATGAACGACACGCAGGCCGCCGAGGCGGTTCGCGCCCTGTATGCCACCGGATTTTTCAAGGATGTGCGACTGGAGGTCGAGCAGGGCGTGCTGATCGTGCTGGTGCGCGAGCGTCCGTCGATCGCCAGCATCGAACTCAACGGCATCAAGGATTTTCCCAAGGAACAGATCAAGGACAACATGAAATATGCCGGGCTGGCCGAGGCGCGTATTTTCGACAAGAACGCGCTGGACAAGGCTGTTCAGGATATGAAGCGCCAGTATGTGGCGCGCGGCAAATACGGCGTGAGCGTCACGACCAGCGTCACCGAGCTGGAGCGCAACCGCGTCGGCATCGTGTTCAATGTGGTGGAAGGCGAAGTTTCCAAGATCAAGCAGATCAACCTGGTCGGCAATCGCGCCTTCAAGGAGGAGGAGTTGCTGGACATGATGAAGCTCAGCACGCCGGACTGGATGAGCTGGTTCAGCAAGAGCGACCAATATTCCAAGCAAAAACTGTCGGCCGACATGGAAGCCATGCGCTCGTTTTACATGGACAGCGGCTATCTGGAGTTCAACATCGATTCCACGCAGGTTTCGATTACGCCGGACAAGAAGGACATTTACATCACCATCAATATTACCGAAGGCGAGAAATATACCGTCTCCAAGACGGGCATCTCCGGCAACACCCTGATCGCCAGAGAAGAGATCGAAAAGCTTATCCAGGTCAAGCCGGGCGACACCTTTGCGCGCAAGGCATTGACTGAAACCAGCCAGAAAATCGGCGAGCGCCTCGGGCAGGAAGGTTACGCCTTCGCCAACGTGAATGCGATTCCCGAGCTGGACAAGGAAAAACACCAGGTCGCCTTCAATTTTGTGATCGACCCCGGGCAGCGCGTGTACGTGCGCCGCATCAATGTCGCCGGCAACGAGAAGACGCGCGATGAGGTGATCCGCCGCGAATTCCGCCAGGTCGAGGGCGCATGGTTCGACGTGGACAAAATCAAGAAGTCCAAGCAGCGCGTGGACAAGCTCAATTTTTTTGCCGAGGTCAATATGGAAACGCCGCCGGTGCAAGGCGCGACCGACCAGATGGATGTGAATATCACGGTGGAAGAAAAATCCACGGGCAATATTTCGGTGGGCGCGGGTTTTTCCGACAACGAAGGGATGACGCTGTCGGCCGGCGTGACGCAGGCCAACCTGTTCGGTAGCGGCAACCATGTTTCGACGCAAATCAACACCAGCAAGGTCAACCAGATTTATTCCCTTTCCTTCACCAACCCGTATTTCACCGATGACGGCGTGAGCCGCGGTTTCGATGTTTATAAACGCGATACCGATTCGACCGACACGGCAGTCAGCGAATATTCTTCGCGCACCATGGGTGGCGGGATGCGCTTCGGCGTGCCGATCGGCGAGGATGAGGCGATCAGCTATGGTCTGGCGTTTGAAAGAACCGATCTCGTGTTGACCGAGTTAAGCTCCGACAGGCTGGTCAGATATGTGAGGGATTTCGGTACGTTGAATTCCAACCTGGTCGGCACCATAGGATGGGGCCGCGACAGCCGCGACAGCGCGATCTACACGACCGAGGGCACGGTGCAGCGAGCCTTTGCGGAAATTGCCCTGCCGGTGCTCGACATGCGTTATTACAAGCTGAATTACCAGCACCAGTGGTATCAACCGTTGAGCAGAGACTTCACTTTGTTGCTGAACGGCGAAGCCGGCATCGCGGGCGGTTATGCCGGCAAGCCCATGCCGTTCTTCAAGAATTTTTATGCGGGCGGCACCGGTTCGGTGCGGGGCTACGATTCCAATTCGCTGGGGCCGCGCGATCTCAACGATCAGGCGCTGGGCGGCACGAAGCGCGTGATCGGCAATGCGGAGCTGCTGATGCCGGTTCCGGGGATCAAGGAAAAATCGGTGCGCTTGAGCGGCTTTTTTGATGCGGGCGCGGTGTATGGCAGCGGCGATCTGCCGGGTAGCGCAGGGATTCGCTATTCCGCCGGTGCGGCATTCACCTGGTTATCGCCGGTGGGGCCGATCAAGTTCAGTTATGCCGTGCCGCTCAATAAGCAGTCGGTGGATAAATTGCAGAAATTCCAATTTACCCTGGGTTCGATGTTTTAGATGGGGTTCTAAACGGGTTCTATGTTTTAATCGAGTAAGGAGTACCTAATGAAGATAGCGATGAAAGCCTGCGCGCTGGTTATGTTGTTGGGCTTGGGGGCGGCGCAGGCCACGGATTTCAGGGTCGGCGTGGTGGATACCGAGCGCATCCTGCGCGAGTCGGCACCTGCGATCAAGGCGGAGAAAAGGATAGAGAAGGAATTTTCCGGGCGCGATCAGGAAATCAAGAATCTGATGAGACAGGCAAAGGAATTGCAAACCATGCTGGAAAAAGATGGCAGCAAGTTGCCGGATGCCGACCACCGCAACAAAGAGCGCGAATTGACGGCGATGAATGTGAATTTGCAGCGCATGCAACGCGAATTCCGCGAGGACTTGAATCTGCGCAAAAACGAAGAGTTGGCTATCGTGCTGGAGCAGGCCAACAAGGCGATCCAGACGATTGCAGAAACGGAAAAATACGATCTGATCCTGCAGGAGGCGGTGTACCGTAATCCCAGGATAGACATCACCGACAAGGTGATCAAGTATCTCGCCGACGGGCAAGCCGGCAATGGCAAGGACGGCAAATAAGCGGCACGCGGGATGGATATTTCCTATCGGTTGGCGGACATCGCGGCACAGTTCGGCGGGCGTGTACTGGGGGATGGCGAGGTGCGCATCTCGCAAATCACCACGCTGGAAAAGGCGCAATCAAACCACATCAGCTTTCTTACCAACAGCAAATATCGCGCGCAGCTCGCCCATACCTCTGCCGGCGCGGTGATACTCGGCGAGGTGGATGCGGCGGCGACCGATCTGCCGCGCATCATTTCAGATAACCCCTACGCCTATTTCGCCAGGGTGTCGGCCTTGCTCAATCCCTTGCCTGAAGCAAAACCGGGCGTGCATTCCGCTGCGATTGTTGGCGCGGGCGCGCAGATTGACCCGACGGCCAGCATCGCCGCGATGGCGGTGATCGGCGATGGCGCGGTGATCGGCGCGCACTCGGTGATCGGCGCGGGTTGCTGCATCGGCGCACATACGGTCATCGGCAGTCATGCCAGGCTGTATCCGCAAGTGGTGATTTATCACGGCTGCGTGATCGGCGATAACCTGATCGCGCATTCCGGCGCGGTGATCGGCTCGGACGGATTCGGCATCGCGATGGATGAGGGGCACTGGATCAAGATCCCGCAAATCGGCCGTGTGGTGATCGGCAACAATGTCGAGATCGGCGCGAACACCACCATCGACCGCGGCGCGCTGGACGACACGGTGATCGAGGACGGCGTGAAGCTGGATAACCAGATCCAGATCGCGCACAACGTGCGCATCGGCGCGCATACCGCGATTGCCGGATGCGCCGGAATTGCCGGCAGCGCGGTGATCGGGCGCTATTGCCTGATCGGCGGCGGCGCACGGATACTGGGGCATCTGCAACTGGCCGATCACGTCGAGATTGCCGCGCATACCCTGGTCGGAAAGTCTATTCGCGAAGCCGGTTCCTATGCGGCTATTTTCCCGTTTTCCAAACAGGAAGACTGGCGCAAAAATGCGGTTCATTTGCGCCATCTCGACGATCTGGTTGGACGCGTCAAGGCCTTGGAACAGGAAATTGAGTCATTAAAAAGGAAATAAATATGAGCGACACCACCATGGACATCCACGCCATCCTCGAACATTTACCGCACCGCTACCCGTTCCTGCTGGTGGATCGCGTGTTGTCGGTAGAGCCGGGCAAAAATATCGTCGCGTTGAAGAACGTCACCATCAACGAACCGTTTTTTCCCGGCCATTATCCGCACCACCCGGTGATGCCCGGCGTGCTGATTATCGAGGCGATGGCGCAGGTCGCCGCGCTGCTGTCGTTCAAATCTTTGGGCAGCAAGCCGGATGACAAGTCGGTATATTATTTTGCCGGTATCGACGGCGCGCGTTTTAAGCGCCCGGTCACTCCGGGCGATCAGTTGATTATCAAGGTGTCGCTGACGCGCAGCATGCGCGGCGTGTTCAAGTTTAGCGCCAAGGCGGAAGTGGATGGGCAACTGGCCGCCGAAGCGGAATTGATGTGTACCGTGAAATCGGTAGCGTGATTTTGTATTTCCAGAGGTATTCATGATTCACCAGACCGCCATCGTCCATCCGGATGCGCAGCTTGCCGACGATGTCGAGGTGGGCGCGTATTCCCTCATCGGCGAGCATGTCGAGATCGGCGCGGGCACGGTGATCGGCCCGCATGTCGTGATCAACGGGCATACGCGCATCGGCCGGCATAACCGAATTTTTCAGTTCTGTTCACTGGGCGAGATTCCGCAGGACAAGAAGTACGCCGGTGAACCGACACGGCTGGAAATCGGCGACCACAACACCATCCGCGAGTTCTGCACTTTCAACCTCGGCACCGCGCAGGATGTCGGCGTGACGCGCGTCGGCAACCATAACTGGATCATGGCCTACGTGCATCTGGCACACGACTGCCAGGTTGGCGACCACACCATCTTCGCCAACAACGCGCAACTGGCCGGGCATGTCGAGGTTGGTGATTATGCGATCCTCGGCGGCTTCACCGTGGTGCACCAGTTCGTCAAAATCGGCGCGCACATCATCACCGGCATGGGCACGATTTTGTTGCAGGACGTACCGCCTTATGTGCTGGTTTCCGGCAACCCCAGTGCACCGCACGGCATCAATGCCGAAGGGCTGAAGCGGCGCGGATTTTCCAGCCCGGCGATCATGGCGATCAAACGCGCCTATAAGACGCTGTACAAATCCGGCTTGAGCCTCGACGAGGCAAAAGCCGCGATCGGATCGCAACTGGCGGAACATGCCGAGTTGCAGCCGTTGGCCAACTTTCTCGCTGCATCGAAGCGCGGCATCGTGCGCTGATCGGGCCATTCCCGAGCAGATCAATTACAAGGTTTTCCCATGCAGCAGAAAAAAATCATAATCGGCATCGTCGCGGGCGAAGCCTCCGGCGACCTGCTCGGCAGCCATTTGATGGCCGCCTTGCTGGAAGCGCGCCCCGGCATCGAGTTCGCCGGCATCGGTGGCCCGAAGATGCAGGCGGTCGGGATGAGCGTATTGTTCCCGATGGAAAAACTGGCGGTGCGCGGCTATGTCGAAGTGTTGCGCCACTATCGCGAGATAGTCGGTATCCGCCGCAGGCTGCGCAAGTATTTTCTGGACAATCGCCCGGACTTGTTCATCGCGGTGGACGCGCCGGATTTCAACCTTGATCTGGAACTTGCGCTCAAGGCAAGCGGCATACCCACCATCCATTACGTCAGCCCGTCGATCTGGGCATGGCGCGGCGAGCGTATCAATAAAATCAAGCATGCCGTATCGCACATGCTCGCGCTGTTTCCGCATGAACCCAGGCTCTACCAGCAAGCCGGCATCCCGGTCGATTACGTCGGCCATCCGCTTGCCGATATGCTGCCCGATTACCCCAAACGCACCGAGATGCGCGAGACGATGCGCATCCCGCTGCAAGCCAGGGTATTCGCCTTCCTGCCCGGCAGCCGCCAGAGCGAAGTGAAGCATCTCGCGCATACCTACATCGAGACCGCCAAACTTATCCTGCAACAGGCGCCCGATGCGCGCTTCCTGGTGCCGCTGATCAGCCGTGAGACGCGCGCCATTTTCGACCAGGCGCTCTACGATTGCTCTGCGCAGGAGCTGCCGATGACGCTGCTGTTCGGCCATGCGCAGGATGCGATGATCGCCGCCGATATCGTGCTGGTGGCCTCCGGCACGGCGACGCTGGAATGCGCGCTGCTCAAGCGCCCGATGGTCATTACCTACCGGATGCCGGCGCTCTCGTGGTGGATGATCAAGCGCAAACGCTATCAGCCTTATTTTGGCCTGCCCAACATTTTGAGCGAACGTTTCGTTGTTCCGGAGCTGATCCAGGAAGATGCCACGCCGGAGAATCTCGCCCAGGCGCTACTCAATCTGGTCAACGATAAAGATGCGGTGATTCAACTCGAAGAAACGTTCCGCAAGTTGCATCAAACATTGCGCCAGAATACCGCGCAAAAAGCCGCAGCAGCTATCCTGCCGTACTTGCCCGCATGACCAATGTCATCCTGATCTGCGGCGTGGATGAAGCCGGGCGTGGCCCGCTGGCCGGGCCGGTGAGCGCGGCGGCGGTGATCCTGGATGAGAGCGCACCCATCGAGGGCTTGGCCGATTCCAAAAAACTTTCCGAACGGCAGCGCGACCGGCTCGCACCGCTCATCCGCGAACGCGCGCTGGCCTGGGCGGTGGCTTACGCCGAAGTGGAAGAAATAGACCGGATCAACATTCTGCAAGCCACTTTGTTGGCGATGCGCCGCGCTGTGCTGGCGTTGAAGATAGTGCCGCACCAGGTGCTGGTAGATGGCCTGTATTGCCCGCAGACCGGCATCCCCAGCCAGGCGATCGTGAAGGGTGACAGCAAAATCGCGGCAATTTCCGCAGCGTCGATCCTGGCGAAAACCGCGCGCGACGAACTGATGCTGCAACTGCACGAACAATATCCGCGCTACGGTTTTGCCGAACACAAGGGCTACCCAACTGTCGCGCACCTCGCCGCGTTGCGCGAATACGGCGTGTCGGCAGTGCATCGTAAAAGTTTCAGGCCCGTGCGCGAGATTCTCGGTGGATCGGGCAATTTTCATGCTGGGCAGCGCGAATTGCCACACTGAGCCAGCAAAAAACAAGAAAAGAAAAGGTAGAAATGAGCGGCAGCGAAAGCCTGAGCCATAGCGAATGGGAATGCCAATATCGTGTGGTAGTGCAATCGCGCAATCGCACAGAAAATGGACAAGCTTACGGAAAATGCACTAGAATTCGCCGCTGCAATTATTAACGCCCCCCACAAAAAAACTGCCCGTTTGTGATTCAGGTTCCATGGGGGTAGTGCTGAAAATTTGACGTGATGCATGCGCCTCCAAGGGCAGATTTTATGTGAGCATGCAGCACAAGAGCTGAATAGACAGGCTATTCATGCAGGTTTGCAAGATGTGTTCAATTTTGCAGGATGTGTCCAATAAACCATCGTGCAATATTTCGAGTGCGGCGTTGCCGCACTTTGTATTTTCGGGAGCAACAATATGCCAGTCATTACTTTGCCGGATGGTTCGCAGCGCAGTTTCGCGCAACCCGTTACCGTTGCAGACATTGCGCTCAGCATCGGCGCGGGTTTGGCGCGCGCCGCCTTGGCAGGGAAGGTGGATGGAAAGGTGGTGGATACCTCGCATGTGATTGAGCAGGATGCCGCCTTGGCGATCATCACCGACAAGGATGCGGGCGGCGTCGAGATCATCCGCCACTCCACCGCGCACTTGCTGGCACATGCGGTGAAGGAATTGTTTCCCGATGCGCAGGTGACCATCGGGCCGGTCATCGAAAACGGTTTTTATTACGATTTTTCCTACAAGCGCCCGTTTACGCCGGAAGACCTGGCGGCGATCGAAAAACGCATGGGCGAGATTGCCAAACTGGATTTGCCGGTGGCGCGCCGCGTGTTGCCGCGCGATGAGGCGGTGGCGTATTTCAAGCATATCGGTGAGAGCTACAAGGCCGAGATCATCGAATCGATCCCGGCGGACCAGGATGTGTCGCTATACAGCGAGGGCGAATTCACCGACCTGTGCCGCGGCCCGCATGTGCCGTCCACCGGCAAACTGAAAGCCTTCAAGCTGATGAAACTGGCCGGTGCCTACTGGCGCGGCGATTCGAAGAACGAAATGTTGCAGCGCATCTACGGCACGGCCTGGGCGAAGAAGGAAGAGCTGGATGCCTATCTGCATCAGCTCGAAGAAGCCGAGAAGCGCGATCACCGCAAGCTGGGCAAACAACTGGAATTGTTCCACATGCAGGACTCGTCACCCGGCATGGTGTTCTGGCACCCCAAGGGCTGGACGCTGTGGCAGGAAGTCGAGCAATACATGCGCCGCAAGTTCCGCGAACACGACTATCAGGAAGTGCGCACCCCGACCATCATGGATCGCACCCTGTGGGAAAAATCAGGCCACTGGGAAAACTACCACGACAACATGTTCACTACCTGTTCGGAGAATCGCGACTATGCGGTGAAGCCGATGAACTGTCCGGGCCATGTGCAGATTTTCAATCACGGCCTGCACAGCTACCGCGATTTGCCGCTGCGCCTGGCGGAGTTTGGCTCCTGTCACCGCAACGAGACTTCCGGCTCGCTGCATGGCCTGATGCGGGTGCGCGGCTTCACCCAGGACGATGCGCATATTTTCTGCACCGAAAACCAGGTGCAGCCCGAGGTGTCGCGCTTCATCGTGATGCTGAACGAGGTGTACGGGGACTTTGGTTTCAATGAGGTGTTGGTCAAGTTATCCACCCGACCGGAGAAGCGGGTCGGTTCGGATGAGACTTGGGACAAGGCCGAGACAGGCTTGGCAGCGGCGTTGCAGCAAAACGGTTTGGCATATGAAGTGCAGCCGGGCGAGGGGGCGTTCTACGGCCCCAAGGTCGAATTTACGCTGAAAGATAGCCTCGGTCGCCTGTGGCAGTGCGGTACAATCCAGCTGGATTTCAACCTGCCGGTGCGGCTTGATGCGGAGTTCGTCGATGAGGATAACAGCCGCAAACCCCCGGTGATGCTGCACCGCGCCATACTGGGTTCGATGGAGCGCTTCATCGGCATCCTGATCGAGCACCACGCGGGCGCGTTCCCGTTATGGCTTGCGCCGGTGCAGGCGGCGGTGATGAATATCTCGCAGGCGCAGGAGGAGTATGCGCTGCAAGTGGCTCAGGTATTGCGCGATGCCGGGTTGCGTGTGCGACTGGATTTGCGTAACGAGAAGATTACCTATAAAATACGCGAACATAGCTTGCAGAAATTACCTTATCAGCTAATCATCGGCGATAAGGAAGTGGCCGGAAAATTGGTGGCCGTGCGTACCCGCAGTGGTGAGGATCTCGGGCAGATGACGCTGGAAGCATTGCTTCAGCGTTTGCAAGCCGAGGTCAAGACGGGTAGCACGGCTTAATATTGGGTGTCTCTAGAAATTCAAAATCCCAAGTGAGACAAGGTGCGAAGGAAATTTTAGCGCGCAGCATATGTTTATATGTAAGCGATAAAATTTGCTGAGCAACGCCGTATCGCGACGGAGTTTGGATTTATAGAGATTCACAATTTGTTCAAGTGGAGATATTGCAATAGCACAAGATAAATCGCAGCGCCTCAATGAAATGATTACCGCACCTCAGGTGCGCCTCATTGGAGCAGAGAAAGAGCCCCTCGGGATCGTGTCTATCGCGGAAGCATTGCGGTTGGCGGATGAAGCAGAGTTGGATTTGGTCGAGATTTCGCCGTTGGCGGATCCGCCGGTATGCCGCATCATGGATATCGGCAAATTCAAATATGCCGAAAGCAAGAAGCTGCACGAGGCCAAGCTCAAACAGAAGCAGGTTCAAATCAAGGAAATCAAGTTTCGCCCGGGTACGGACGAAGGTGACTACAACATCAAGTTGCGCAACCTGATCAAATTCCTGGACGAAGGCAACAAGACCAAGATTACGTTGCGCTTTCGCGGTCGTGAAATGGCCCACCAGGAAATCGGCATGCGCTTGATCGAACGTGTCAGAGGCGACTTGGAAGAGCACGGCGTGGTCGAGCAGTTTCCCAAGATGGAAGGCCGGCAGATGGTGATGGTGTTGTCACCCAAAGCCAAAAAGAAGTAGGCGAAAAAATTTAGTTGTCTCGATAGCAAGGGGATGGTCGAGGCGATGTGGCAAATAGTTCCCCGATAAAAAGTGGTGTATGGGTCATCAAGTTTTTCCAGTCGGAAAACACCTCGCACCATAACTTCAAGGAGTAGTTATGCCTAAGATGAAAACCAAAAGCGGGGCGGCCAAGCGTTTCAAGATCCGCGCCGGTGGCAGCGTCAAACGCTCACAAGCGTTCAAGCGCCACATTTTGACCAAGAAGACCACCAAGAACAAACGTCAATTGCGCGGTACCACCGCAGTTCACGCAACCAACACAGCATCGGTTCGCGCCATGATGCCTTACGCATAAGGAGCAGACCATGCCAAGAGTAAAACGTGGAGTAATAGCACGCGCCAGCCATAAAAAAGTATTGGCGTTAGCCAAGGGTTATCGCGGTCGCCGCAAGAATGTCTACCGCATCGCCAAGCAAGCGGTGATGAAGGCGGGACAATATTCCTACCGTGATCGTCGCCAGAAGAAACGCCAGTTCCGCACCTTGTGGATCGCGCGTATCAATGCGGCGGCGCGCGAGCAGGGCATAACATACAGCGTGTTCATGAATGGCCTGAAGAAAGCGAATATTCAGGTTGATCGCAAGGTATTGTCGGACATCGCGGTGTTCGACAAGGCAGCGTTTGCACAATTCGTGGTGCAAGCCAAAGCCGGCCTCGGCGTTTAAGCCAAGTCTCGCGGTTTATTGATTAAACTGTGCAACTGAAAAAGGAGGCTTTTCGCCTCCTTTTTTGTTTCTAAACCCCTCCCAGCCTCCCCTTGCACCCGCAAGGAGTACGCCGGGAGGTAACCCGCTGCTTCGCAGCGACCTTTCCGCTGTTAGGGGAGGGGAGTAAAAAATGGAAGAGCTTCAAAATATTCTCGATCAGGCTCTGCAGCAGTTCGCCACAATCGGCGACGAAGCAGAACTGGAGCAGGTCAAAGCAAAATATCTGGGCAAGGAGGGCAGTCTCACCGTCCTGCTCAAAGGCTTGGGCAAGCTGTCTGCCGAAGAGCGCCCGGCAGCAGGCGCACGTATCAACCAGGTCAAGCAAGGCATTGAATCAGCCTTGCAACAGCGCCGCGATGCGTTGCAGCAAAATAAACTGGAGCAGAAACTGGCGGCGGAAGCGCTGGATGTGACCCTGCCCGGGCGCGGCTTGGGTACGGGCGGTTTGCATCCGGTGACACGCACGCTGGAGCGCATCGAGCAATTGTTTCACTCGCTGGGTTTTGCCACCGCGTCAGGCCCGGAAATCGAGAGCGACTTCTACAATTTCACCGCGTTGAACATCCCGGAGAATCACCCGGCGCGCGCGATGCACGACACCTTTTACATCGATCCGCAGCATGTGTTGCGCACTCATACTTCGCCGGTTCAGGTGCGTTACATGGAAACAAACCAGCCGCCGCTGAAGATTATTTCACCTGGGCGCGTCTATCGTTTCGATTCCGATGCGACCCATTCACCGATGTTTCATCAGGTCGAAGGTTTATGGGTCGATGAAGAGATCAGCTTCGCCAATCTCAAAGGCGTGGTGCAGGATTTTCTGCAGCGCTTCTTCGAGCGCGACGATCTGCGGGTGCGCTTTCGCCCCTCATTCTTTCCATTCACCGAGCCATCGGCTGAAATGGATATGAGCTGGAACGGCGGTTGGCTGGAGATCGGCGGTTGTGGCATGGTGCATCCCAACGTGTTGAGACACGTCAGCATCGACAGCGAAAAATATCTCGGTTTCGCGTTTGGCTTGGGCGTGGAACGCCTGGCGATGCTGCGTTACGGTGTGAACGATTTGCGGCAGTTCTACGAGAGCGACCTGCGCTTTCTGAAACAATTCAACTGAGTTAAAACGGCGATATGAACATGCAATATACATATAGCGAAGCCGTAGGGTGGGCTATGACCAACATGTCGGGCGAAGCCCGACCTACAATTTTGGCTCCGGCTTATCCGGCTTAGATTGACATGAAATTCTCTGAAAATTGGCTAAGAGCCTGGGTGAACCCGGCGCTTTCCAGCGATGAGCTGGCGCATCTGCTGACCATGGCCGGGCTGGAAGTCGAGGGTCTGGAAGCCGTTGCGCCCGCGTTCAACAGCGTGGTTATTGCTGAAGTGCTGGAAGTCGTCAAACACCCCAACGCGGATCGCCTCAACGTCTGTCAGGTAAACGTCGGCGAAGCGCAGCCGCTGACCATTGTATGCGGCGCGGCCAACGTCGCGGTTGGTGCGAAAGTGCCATGCGCGCGCATCGGTGCGCTGCTGCCCCCAAGTGGTGACAATGAAAAAGGCTTTGCCATCAAACAGGCCAAGGTACGCAACGTCGAGTCGTTCGGCATGTTGTGTTCCGCAAAGGAGCTGGGGTTGGCCGAAGAAAGCCAGGGATTATGGCTGTTGCACGAGGATGCGCCGGTGGGCAAGGCGTTGCGCGATTATCTGGAGCTGGACGATAAATTATTCACGCTGAAACTCACGCCGAACCGCAGCGATTGTTCCGGCATGCTTGGCATCGCGCGCGAAGTCGCGGCGCTGACCAGTAGTGCGCTCCGGCCGTTGGATATACCGGAGCAGCCGATCACGCTTTCCGAACAATTGCCGGTGAATGTGACAGATGTTCAGGCTTGCCCCCTGTATTGTGGTCGCCTGGTGCGCGGCGTGAATGCCGCAGTGCCTACGCCCACTTGGATGTTGCGCCGCCTGGAGCGCAGCGGTTTGCGCGGCATCAGCGCGGTGGTGGATATCACCAATTATGTGATGCTGGAAATGGGCCAGCCGCTGCATGCTTTCGATCTGGCAAAGCTATCTGGCGGCATTACGGTGCGCCGGGGGCGCAACGGCGAAGAGCTGACTTTGCTCAATGAACAGGCAGTGAAGCTGGACGAAGAGGTGCTGGTCATCGCCGACGATGCGCGGGCGCTGGCATTGGCGGGTATCATGGGCGGACAGGGCAGCGGCGTGGAAGCTGTCACACGGGATGTGTTCCTGGAAAGCGCCTTCTTTCATCCCGATGCGATTGCCGGCAAGGCGCGCCGATTTGGCCTGGCGACCGATTCTTCGTTCCGTTTTGAGCGCGGTGTGGATTTTGCGGCGACGCGCCAGGCATTGGAACGTGCCACGCAACTGCTGCTGGAGATTTGTGGCGGCAGCGCCGGAGCAATTACCGAAGTGCGCGGCGAACTTCCGAAGCGCGTGGCGATTACCTTGCGCCGCTCGCGCGTCGCGCGGGTACTCGGTATTGCGCTGGATAACACCCAAATTGCCGCGCTGTTGCAACGGCTTCAATTCAAGTTCTTGGTTGATGGCGACAACTTCAGCGTCATGCCGCCGAGCTTCCGCTTCGACCTGTCCATTGAGGCGGATCTGATCGAGGAGCTGGCGCGCCTGTATGGTTACGACAACATACCCGCGCTGGCACCACAGGCCGCGCTGACCATGCTGCCGTACAGCGAGTTGCAGCGCCCGTTGGCGCGCATCCAGCAGATGCTTGTTGCGCGCGATTACCAGGAGATCGTCAGCTACGCGTTTGTAGATGAACAGGTCGAGCGCGAATTGTGCGGCAACGCTAATCCGGTTGCGCTGCAAAACCCGATTGCCAGCAACCTGGCGGTAATGCGCAGCAGTCTGGTCGGCGGGCTGGTGGGCGCGTTGCGCTTCAATCTGAACCGCAGGCAAGTGCGGGTGCGCCTGTTCGAGGTCGGCGCGTGTTTTGCCAGGGCGTATGACGGGTATGTGCAGAGTCAGCGGTTATCCGGTTTGGCATACGGAGCAGCTTTACCGGAACAATGGGGTGCGGCTGCCAACCCGGTCGATTTTTTCGACGCGAAAGCGGATGTCGAAGCCCTGTTTGCACCGCAAGTGCTGCGTTTTGTTGCGGCAATCCACCCGGCTTTGCACCCGGGGCGTTCCGCGCAGATTTATTGCGGTGAGCAGGTGGTTGGCTGGGTCGGCGAGCTGCACCCGCAATGGCAGCAGCAATATGATATGGCGCAGCCCGCCGTGTGGTTTGAAGTCGAACTCGATGTGTTGACCCGTGCAACAGTGCCGCAGATGAGTGAAATCGCCAAGTCTTTGCCGGTGCGGCGCGATCTGGCGGTATTGGTGGACGAGGCGACTCCCGTGCAAGCCTTGCTGGATGCCATGCAGCAGGCTGCCGCGCCTTATGTGCAAGAAATTGCGCTGTTCGACGTGTATCGCGGCAAGGGTGTGGAGCAGGGTAAAAAAAGCCTTGCATTCCGTGTGTTATTGCAAGATACTCAAAAAACGTTAACAGATTCCGAAATTGAAACGAGCATCGCGCTGTTGGTGGATGTAATGCAGCAGCACGGTGCGCAGTTGCGCATGTAAGGGAGAGAAATGACAACAACATTAACCAAAGCCGAGTTATCTGATCTGCTGTTCGAGAAAGTCGGCCTCAACAAACGCGAAGCCAAGGATATGGTAGAGGCGTTTTTCGAAGAAATCCGTGTGCAATTGGAAATGGGCGAAAGCGTCAAGCTATCCGGCTTTGGCAACTTCCAATTGCGCGACAAGCCGCAGCGTCCCGGGCGTAATCCCAAGACCGGCGAGGAAATCCCGATCACGGCGCGGCGCGTGGTGACGTTTCATCCCAGCCAAAAACTGAAAACCATGGTGGAAAAGTCCTATCATGGAAAACCACAAGCCTAATTCCGAGCTCCCGCCAATTCCCGCCAAGCGCTATTTCACCATCGGTGAAGTCAGCGAATTGTGCGGGGTCAAGGCGCATGTGCTGCGCTACTGGGAGCAGGAATTTACCCAGCTTAAACCGGTCAAGCGCAGCGGTAACCGCCGCTACTACCAGCACCATGAAGTGCTGCTGATCCGGCGTATCCGCGAGCTGCTGTACGAGCAGGGTTTCACCATCAGCGGCGCGCGCAATCGCCTGGATCATTCCGGCGAGGCTGAAACCCAGGTTGCCGTGCCTGCGGCAGACATGAATACCGCCGCGTTGCGCCATGAGATTAATGAGATTATTTCAATATTGAGCGCGTAAAAACACGCTTCATGATCCGCCCTCTGCTATAATCTGCATCCTCGGGGCGTAGCGCAGCCTGGTAGCGTACATGCATGGGGTGCATGTGGTCGGAGGTTCAAATCCTCTCGCCCCGACCAGTCAAATCAAGTAGTTCTAGAAGCCAGCTCGAAGTTGAGTGTTACGTTACGCTTAAATGTCCAGTAGTTGGACCAGATAATGAGAAGTAGATACAAACTGTCGCTTTAGCTGAAATTTTCCCGCCCCAAGCCGCCTGGCGACCCTGATTGAAATTGCGCTGAATATTCGGCATAAGCAAACTATAGTTTTCCAGATTTTCTGGTATAAACGAAATAGCTTTTTAATTCTATTTGGGGAGTCGATAATCATGAAACGCTTATTTCTTGTCGTTGCATTGCTTTTGTCTACCTTGGCAGCTTCAACTACTGCCTTAGCCGCCTGTACCGAGCAGTCAATCAGTGTGGGGGAGACGAAAAATGGCTCACTGAGCACAGACGATTGCGCCACTACCAGCGGATATTACTATGATGCTTATCAGTTCACGGGAGTCAGTGGGCAGCAGCTCTATATCCTGAATTCGTCTTCGGCTTTTGATGTCGATCTGATGCTGATCTATCCCGACGCTACGACGTATCTTTATGACGACGATAGCGGAGGCGGGACCAATGCGCGAATACCTGCTTCAGGCTATTTGACCCTTCCAGCCTCCGGGTTGTATACCATCGCGGCCTCATCCGCAATAGCACTCAAGACTGGCGCTTATACCTTGATGCTGACGGGCGCTACAACACCACCGGCCACTAGCGGGACGTCGGTTATCGAGTTTTACAATACCAATCTCAACCATTACTTCATGACCGGCGACAGCCAGGAAGCGGCGGGTATTGATAATGGTGCCGCAGGGCCAGGCTGGTCACGAACAGGTTATGAAGTTAACGCCTGGCAAACTCAAAGTGAGGCATCGTCTACCGCGAATGCGGTATGCCGTTTTTACGGCACGCCGGGCGTTGGGCCGAATTCGCATTTTTATACAGCGGATGCGGGGGAATGCGCTCTCGTCAAGCAAGACCCGGGCTGGTTCTATGAAGGTATCGCGCTTTATTCCCAGCCGGTGCAATATGGCTCATGTCCTTCGGGGACGACGCAGGTATACCGGGTTTACAACAATCGCTGGATGTACAACGACTCCAACCACCGCTTTATCACGGATTCAGTTGTTTACCAGCAAATGATACAGCAGGGCTGGGCAGCGGAAGGGCTGGTGATGTGCGTCAACGGCTCTTCGTATCCAGCACCTGTTGGAGGGACGACAGCCACAATTGGAACAAGTGGAGGCACCGTTACAGACGGAGACATGACCATTACCTTTCCGGCCAATGCGGTTACTGCTGCAACTGCAGTGACCATATCGCCGGGCAGCGCGACCAATGATTTTCCGGATGCCACAGTGGTGTCGGATATCAAGGCGGTAGAAATAGAGGGTGATATCTATCAGCCAATTGAGGTCAAGATGACAGCCACGGGCGCGATAAGCGGAAAAGTATTCGCGGTCGTGGCGACTGATACCTATACTGCATCGAGTGCCGTGCCGTTCTTTCGTGGCGTGCTTCACGAGGCAACGGTGGCCGGCAATATACTTTCAGTGACTATCCCGCCAAGCGCCTTCGGCAGCCAGAGCACGGATGCCTCGCAGGATAAATATTCCTCCTTGGCCGCCGATGGATCGACCGGCAAGGCAAAGAGAAGGTTTACGGTTTGGTTTATCACTGGCTACGATCTTCTGCAAAGCAGCCATTTTTCCATCACTTATCCGGTGAAACCCTGCAATTCACTGGTTATTCGCGATTATCTTGATATTGCCGAAGATGCCTATACAAAACTGATCACCAATATCGGATTCTCTCCTTCGGGACTGGCTTGGCCGATGTCGATCAACGTCATTAAACTTGATCCGGGGAAATATGGCGAGGCAGGTTATGGAAGAATCGGCAGATGGATTTCCGGAACAAAATCCCTTTCTCTATCCATTAACCAGCAATATTGCAATAGCAGCAGCCAGGCTGACATGGATGAAATGAAGGCTACCATCGGACATGAATTTTTTCATACCATCCAATACGTCTATGATCCCCATTGGGCAGTAAGAGAGTCGGTATTTGGTTCTCCCTTTACCTGGTTAATGGAGGCTTCTTCCACATGGTTTGAAGCGGAAATGCTGAATAATCCATCCTATGCTTCTCCTGTGTTTACCGGGAATGCCGACTTTTATCGCAACGGTCTTGAGCGCGGCGGGCAGGTGGACGCGCAAGAACATGGATACGGAGCATCAGGATTCCTGCGCTATCTCACGAGCAAATTCGGCAATGGCCTGATTTTAAGCACATGGGCCAAAGTTAACGGCCAGAGTGGAACCTATTCATCGACCGGCGCGCTGGCGAGTGCCAACGTTGTTCTGTCCAGCGAGTGGCAAACCTTTGCCGAACAGTATTTGACCGCAACTACCAGCTTTGGTTGGTCGGCTCCGGGATCGGCATTCAGCTTTTCCTACAGTGATACGAAACCCACAGCGGAATTCACTGACGACCTGTATCCTTTGTCTGGCGTAAAAATAGGGTTTAATTTTAATAGCCTGAAGCAAAATAAAAATTACACCCTGACACTCGCTGAAGGGAAAAACAGCTTCATCAAAGCACACTTATATAAATACGAGAGCAAGACATATACAAAAATTGCCGAGTTCACCGATAAATATGCGTTTGATGCGACACCGGGAAGCGGCTTCTTTTTGATTGTGCTCAACAGCGACGACACGGCACCTTATACAACGCCCACGCATATCAAAATCAATCTTGAAAGCGGCCCGACCATTACCGCGCTATCGCCTACCCAAGGGCCGGTCGATACCGCAGTGACGATAACCGGAACCGGGTTTGGTACATCTGCCGATACGCGCTCGGTGTATTTTAGCGGCCTGGTGGCGAGCAATGTAACCTGGAGCAGCGATACGTCGGCTGTCGCCAAGGTTCCGCAGAATGCGTCAACGGGTGATGTGGTTGTCGAAGTCAATGCCGTGAAGAGCAATGGCATGAACTTTGAGGTTCTCGCGCAGTGCAGCTCAACCCAGAATGCCGGGGGCGACACGCCGGACACGCGGACGATCGAGCTTGGCAAGTCGGCGGGAACCTTCGACTTTAGTTATGACACCTATTGGCAGGAAGACCAGATATTGGTGAGATATGAAGGCGCAACGCTGTTTGACACAGGCTGTGTCGGCGCCTATGCGACCAAGGCCTTGACTTATAGCGGCAGTTCAAACCAGATTACCGTGCAGGTGATTCCGAACTGCAAGGGAGGCAGTGGCACGGCCTGGAATTACACGGTTGCCTGCCCATAGTAGAGGGTGAGTGCGGGGGGTGGGTGTAGCTGGAATCATGTATCCATGATTCCAGCTTTTTTATTCTTCCTTGCTCAGGGTTCTCGGCTGCCTGTAAAATGCACCAGATTGCTGTTGCGTGCTCAGGGCACAGGTTTTCTGGCACGTTCAAGACGGGGATGCTAATTTTTGCCCGGGCCCATTAAATCAATGCCCCCGATTAATCCAAATTCTACTCATTTCAACCGATGCGCATCCTGATCAGTAATGACGACGGTTATTTCGCACCCGGCTTGGCCTGTCTTGCCGAACATCTCGCGCGAGTCGCCGATGTCGTGGTGGTCGCGCCCGAACGCGATCGTAGCGGTGCCAGCAATTCCCTGACCTTGGATCGTCCGCTCAAACTGAGCCGCGCCAACAATGGTTTCTATTACGTCAACGGCACGCCGACCGATTGCGTGCATCTCGCCGTCACCGGGATGCTGGATCAGCAGCCGGATATGGTGGTGTCCGGCATCAATGCAGGCGCCAACATGGGCGACGATACCATTTATTCCGGCACGGTCGCGGCGGCTACCGAAGGGTTTCTGTTGGGCATTCCTTCCATTGCGGTTTCACTGGCCAGCAAGGAATTTTCGCATTACGAGACTGCCGCCAGGGTTGTCGCCGATTTGGTGCAACGCTTTTCAAAACAGACACACAGCCAACCCTGGCTGCTTAACGTGAACGTGCCGGATGTGCCATACGATCAGTTACAGGGCATCGAAGTGACGCGCCTCGGCAAGCGGCACAAGGCAGAGCCGGTGGTGAAAGCCAGCAACCCGCACGGCGAAACCGTGTACTGGGTCGGCGCGGCGGGCAAGGCGCAGGATGCCGGCGAGGGCACAGATTTTCATGCGCTGGCGCGGCAGTGCGTCTCGCTCACTCCTCTGCAGATCGATCTGACCCAATACAACCAGCTTGATGCGGTGCGAGGCTGGCTTGGGCAATGAATACGCGGCTTAACGGTATCGGCATGACCTCGCAGCGCACCCGTGCGCGCATGATCGAGCGGCTGCGCAAGGACGATGACAGCCGGGTCGGTATCAGGGACGATACGGTGCTGGCAGCGATGCTTGAGGTGCCGCGCCACTTGTTTGTCGATGAAGCCTTGGCGAGCCGCGCTTACGATGACGTATCGCTGCCCATCAATTTCAACCAGACCATTTCCCGGCCCTACATCGTGGCGCGCATGATTGAAGTGTTGCGTGCCGGCAAACCGCTGGGTCGCGTGCTGGAAATCGGCACTGGCTGCGGCTACCAGGCGGCGGTGCTGGCGCAGGTGGCGAAAGAAGTCTATACCGTGGAGCGCATCCAGCCGCTGTATGAACGCGCCAGGCGGCAGTTGCGCGACCTGAAGCTGCGCAACGTCAGCGTGCGCCATGCCGATGGAACCGTCGGCCTGCCAGAGCTGGCGCCGTTTGACGGCATCATCATGGCTTGCGCCGCACCCGCACTGTCCGCAGCGCTACGGGAGCAACTCGCTGTCGGTGGTAGAATGGTACTGCCCGTCGGGATGCAGGAGCAGCAGTTGTATCTGGTCGAGCGCGATGCCGGCGGATTCCGCGAAACCAGAATGGAGCAGGTGAAATTTGTGCCGCTATTGATGGGGAAAGAATGAAACAAGGTAATACCAGTATATTGTTGATAGTGGCTGCCCTGTTGGCAGGTTGTGCTTCGAGCGGACAACGTGCGCCGGTCGTTGACCGCAGCGAACCACCACCACAGACTGTCGTTGCCGTTGAGGAAACATCCAAGAAAATTCCGCGCGAAAAAGATTGGCGGCCTGAAGCGCATACTGTGCAAAAAGGCGATACGCTGTTCAGTATCGCCTTTAATTACGGCCTGGACTACCGGGAGCTGGCAGAATTGAACGGTATCCAGGATCCCAATATGATTCAAATAGGGCAGAAAATCCGCCTGTTCCTGGGTAGCGTCACGACCGTTGTCCGCCCCGCCGCCGTGGTTGACAGCAAGCCGATAGAGCCGCCAGTGAGGGAGCAGCCCAGGCTCGCGAAGTATGCCTACAGCGAGGCGGCAGTGGCGCAGATTGAAAAAGTTCAGGAGCAGACCAAACCGGAAGTGGTGGTTGCTGTTAAACCGCAAATAAAGCCGGAAGTTAATTCAGAGGTTAAGCCAGAGGTTAAGCCAGAGGTTAAGCCGGAAGCGAAACCGGACAGTGGCGATGACGAAGCGTTGGAATGGAGCATGCCCGCCAAAGGTAAATTGGTCAGCGAGTATTCCGAATCGGCCAACCGCAAGGGCATCGACATAGCCGGAAAGCTTGGCGAGCCGGTCACCGCCAGCGCGCCAGGCAAGGTGGTGTATAGCGGTAGCGGCCTGCGCGGCTACGGCAAACTGGTCATCATCAAACACAACAAGACCTATCTCAGCGCCTATGCGCACAACGACCAGGTGCTGGTGAAGGAAGGGCAGACTGTCACGCGTGGACAGAAAATCGCCGAGATGGGAAATACCGATGCCGATCAGGTCAAGCTGCATTTCGAAGTGCGGCGTTTCGGCAAACCTGTTGATCCGGCAAAATATCTGCCGCTCGGCAAGTCTTGAACGGCCTTTCCGCCGCGCTGATGAAGCAACCAGCCATTCCGCTAACCCACAAAAACCGAGGGTAAGCGGCGGGTTATCATGACAGGCGTGAATCTTAACGTCGCCAACCACGACCGCGACAGTGCGGCTTTGCGCTACGTCTACCCCGTGGTGTCGCGCCGCGCCGGCGGCGTCTCGATCGGCATCAACCTCAATCCCAACAACGCCTGTAACTGGCGCTGCATCTACTGCCAGGTTCCCGATCTGGCGCGCGGTGCCGCGCCGCCGGTTGATCTAGCCGTTCTTGAAAAAGAGCTGCGCGGTTTTATCGGCGAACTGCTGCACGGCGATTTCATGCAAAACCGCGTCCCGGAAAGCATGCGGCGTATCAACGACATCGCGCTGTCCGGCAACGGCGAGCCGACCAGCGCCGCCGAATTTGCCCAGGCCATCGAACTCATTGGCCGCGTGCGCCGTGAAATGCTTTTACCTGAAACGCTAAAAACCATACTGATCACCAACGGCAGCTTGCTCCATCGCAGCGAAGTGCAGCAAGGCCTGCGCGCCATGGCGCGGCTCAACGGCGAAATATGGTTCAAGCTGGATCGCGCCAGCGAAGCCGGGATGCGGCTCATCAACGACACCAACACAGGCATGGACAGGATGCGCGCCAACCTGGTGACGGCAATCGCGCTGTGCCCGACCTGGCTGCAAACTTGCTGGTTCGCGCTGGATGGTATGCCGCCTGGCAAGCAGGACGAAGAAGACTACCTGGGATTTATTTCGGCATTACTGCGCGATGGCCACAAGCCGCAAGGTGTGCTGCTTTACGGTCTGGCGCGCCCCTCGCGGCAAGCGGAAGCACCGCGTTTGTCTGCATTGTCCGAGGAAAGCATACAAGCTTTTGCCGATCGTATCGCCAAACTCGGCTTGCCGGTCAAAATAAGCTGTTAACGTGAAACTCGCGCAGCGATTCGTTTGCCTCTTCTCTCAAGCTATTACACCCTTGATGCAGAGGCAGGAAATAGCTGCAATTTTCCATACCCCGTTCCGGCTAATGTGTAAAATCTCCGCCTCACAGGAGGCACCCGTTGGAAAACCTATACAACATCCTTGGTGTTTCACCGACCGCGACGACCGATGAAATCAAAAAGGCGTACCGGTCGCTTGCGATGCACCACCATCCAGACAGAAGCTCGCATTCGAATTCGGAGATCAGATTCAATGCGATCAAGACGGCATATGAGTTGCTTTCTGACCCGAAAAAACGGGCCGAATACAACCAGAGCCTGAACAATCGCATCATTCTCGATCCTGAAAACGAGGCGCGCACTTTATGGCATTCGCTGTTCGATCACTGCGGCGTAGTTATGCCGCAAGATAGCCATTAAACAATTCACTTACGAACCCTCATGAATAAACCAATGAATAAAAACATCCATCACGAATTTGTTTATCAATCGCGCGAGCTGGGCATCCAGATCGAGGACACACTGGGCGAGCCGCCCGACCGGAAGAACTATGCGAGTGTCATCAAGTCGCTGATCGGCGAATACGCGAAGGGCACGGAGATCGACGATGTGAATCTGTTGAGCTTTGCGCTGGCCGATTATCTGAGCTTTGACGATCCGACCGGGCTGCTGAAACAGTGCAAGCAATATGACAAGGGCGATGCCGCGAAGGTGATCGCAATGGTGTCCTGTGCGGATGCCGAGGCGGCCAGGGCTTTGTCCACCGTTGCCGACAACAACCCGGAACTGGCGCGCAAGGCGATCCTCACGTCATTTTTATTCAAGAACACCCACCGCTGGACGCATGTGGACAATTCGCTTGAAGCCTCTGAAGAAGAGGAGGATAGCGACACGAATTTCGATGATGGCGATGACGATGAGCGGGGCGTACCTAGCCAGGATGTGATCGATCTATTCGATACACGCGAGGACGAAAATGGCTGATAAATCCAATTTTCCGGCAATCAGCCGACAGGTGACCGAGCTGGTGTTGTCTGGCTCTACCGCCCATGCGGAGGAGGCGATCAATGACACGGCGGAGCAATTCGGCGATCTGGCGGTAGTGGCGGTGCTGGATACGCTGGAGCCGCAGGTGGCCGCGATGCATTTGTCCGCTTTCGATGGCGGAAAGTTGTCGCTGGCCACGATGCTGATTTCGCCCAAGGCATGGGCCGAGAGCCTGGCCTTTTTCGCCGCGACCTGGAGCGAGGACATGATTGAGGATGAGCCGGAGGTGCTGGCCGAGTCCCTGTTCGCGCATATCCACGGAATTGTTTTTTCTACCGACGATGCGGAGCGGCGCGCGGCGCTGATCCATGCGGCGTTAGCCACCGATTGGGGGACAACCGCTTTTGCCGTGCTGTTCTCGACCGCCACCGGCGAGATCATCGAGCTCGCCAATGACATCCACGCGCGCGGTGCGCACAGCAGCGGTCAGACGACTTCCGATCACGATGTGATTCCCCTGGCGCTGGAAATAGCGCGGGCCGATGCGGATGCGTGGGATCGGGTGCTGTTCGAGATGTTCCCCGACTGGGTGCCCGGCGAAAACCAATTGCGCGCACGCTCCGAAGAGGGCGATGACGACGAATATCATCATGAGTTCGCGCTCGCCAGAGCCACCCACGATTTGCTGTTGCGCCTGCGCAAGCAAGTACCGGGAAAAGCGGCCAGCACACCGAAAAAAGGCACGCGCCCGAGCCTGGGTGAGGATATTTTTGCGTGATGCGCAACCGCTAGAGGTCGCATGTTACCGATAAGCCTGCCATGAAACTTGCCCACATCACCACGCGCCCTCCGCATCTGGTGTCGGCGCTCGAAGCGCTGGCCCGGCGCGCGGATCATCAGGAAGAGGCGCAGACCCTTATCGATGAGCTCAGCGGCATCACCGTGCTTGTCGCCAAAAAATTTACCAATGAACGGACGGCGGATGGCTTGCTCGAAGCGTTTCATCTGACGGTGGGATGTATCTCGCTGGGGATCAGCCAAGCGAATATTCCGCAAGACGGTAATGCGCAATTGTCCTTTCTGCTGCATCACGGCGCGGAATATGTTTTTCAGATGGGCTTCAGGCATATCAAGGAATTGTCCGCCCTGCCATTTACCGTGTTCGTTTCAGAGTTCGACAACGATCCGTTTGTGCAGCAGCGCGATATCAAAGTGCTGTTCGCGGAGATTTGCCGAGCAGACCCCGGCGCGTCATGGGCGGGCGATGATGTCTATAAGCGCGAATTGCAGGATCGGCAAAACAACCAGAAGATCGTGTCCTGCGCAAAATGGCTGCGCCAAAAACATTGCGCCGGGCCGGTCAAAGACACCGATCTGGATGCGCATGCGGTGATCGCAATCGCGGTGATATTCGCGATTGCCGATGACGGCCGCATTGTCGCGCGGGCAGGGCAAAAAGAGATCGAGCGCCTGATCAGGCGCGTCCGGGAAGCACCGCCGGATATCGATGCGGGATGGGGCGCATTGCTGAAAAAAATCCCGCCCACATACCACCCCATCCTGCGCGAATGCATGGACGAGTACAGAAACACGATCATCAAGAAAATCCTGTCGAAAGCCAGAATCAAAGCCGTCATCACCGAAATTCAGAATTTCTACGCATGCAGCGAGCTGGATGTGGACTATGACTGATTCAGAAATTCGGGCGCTCTGGATTATTTTGAGCGAATGAGGCTACGTGTTTTCCCTTTGAACCAATCGGGCATTTGATGCTGGTTTGTCGCTTGAGTTGGTTGCAAACGGACGGTTTGAGGAGGGTGCATTCGAGAGTGGTGGTGATTCTATCGGTAGCGCCCAAACCCCTCCCAGCCTCCCCCACTTCGACAAGCTCAGGACATGCTTGTCAGGGGAGGAGCATGGCTCTCCCCCTGACAAGGGGGAGCTGGAGGGGGGGTGGTTTTGGGATGTATGCTGTTTCCTGCTCACGCCTTGCCTCGCGGATGCGGGGCTTACCTGGCTCAGTGCGAACGGTGGATGGGGTTGGCCAGCACTTTCGAATGCACCTGTTTGAGGGTGTTGTTTTCGCGGGGCAACACGCATACTGAATTCCGCCCAAGTGACGGATAGCTGCCTGCTTGCGTTGGCTTGCGCACACGGCGGCAAACTCGCGACTTTTGACCGTCGTTTGGTGGCGGATGCAGTTCGCGGCGGCGCAAAGGGATTGCATCTGATTGGTTAAATTCGACCACGTATTCGCTAACGCCAACTTCACAATTGCTTAAACTGCTTGGCTAATTTAAGGCTCTGTCCTTGATAGTTAGAGCTGATGCCTTGCCCGTACAGAAGCTCGGGCCGAGCCGCCATACGCTCATATCGAAGCCATCCGACCGTCTGCCCATGCTCAAGCAGGAAGGGTACTTCGTGCGAGCGCACTTCCAGAACTCCCCTGCTGCTTCCCGCTTTATTTAACTTGGCATTCCAGCCGAATCCGGGGTCGAAAAATCCGGCATAGTGAACACGGAATTCGCCCGCGCGGGTGTCGTACGGCAGCATTTCAGCCGCATAATCCGGCGGCACTGCGATCGCTTCCTTCGTCATGAGAATATAGAACTCATCTGGGTCCAATATCAGCGAAGACGTTTTGTTAACAAGGATTGGCTCCCAGAAATCCAGCGGATCATAATCCCGCCTTTCCAGGTCGATACGCCTGGCATGTTTTTTCGCGCGGTATCCGATTATTTCGTTTTCTTTGCCGGAGCCTTCCAAATCCACGGTGAAAGGTAACAGGCCTGTTTGGATTGATCTCGCGTTTGTCTCGTGGTCACTGGAATCGACAATCTGGCCTTCATTGAGAAGCTGCTTCCAGTCCGAAGCCTTGATGGCTTTTGCCCCCTCTCCCCGAGTGCGGCGAAATCTTAGCTGGTTCAAGCGGGTGCCGGTTTTTACCACGACACTGAAACTGCGGGGGGCAACCTCTATGTAGAGCCCGCCTTTATAACCCTCGCTTACTTGGTCAAAACTGGTCGCTTCATCGGCAATCAGGCGCGTCAAAATATCCAGCCTGCCGGTTGAACTCTTGGGGTTGGCAAAGGCAGCCACTTCACTTCTCAAATAAATGGATTCCAAAAGAGGAATAACGTATACCCGCCCCTTTTCAAGGACAGCGCCATTCTTAAGGTTGATTCCGAAGGCATCAAACCGGTCATCAAGCTGCTTCAATTTTTCGAGTACTGTCATTCCCTTGCCGGGAAGGAAGCTCGTATCTACGGGATAGGCATAATCGCCGAGGCGCAGGTCTATGCTGGCGGGCTGGACTTGGTCATGATCAAGTGGCATCAGCATCGTTTTGATCTCGCCTCTACTCAGCATTTCCTCAATCTTCTGACTCGGAAGGATTCCGGTATAGTCGCTCACGCGCGCAGAAGCCATCGAACCAGGTTTTGCTGTTGAATCGGTCTTCGTTATCACTTCATTCATCGGGTTTACTCTTCTGTGCCTTGTCCTGGTGTCGTCGTATCAGCAAAGCCTTGTTCCATTCTGTGTAGCAATTCAAGGAACAAAATACCCCGTCCTTGAATTGGCCGCTTCCAAACTTTTTGGTAATCGATTGCTGACAAACAGGGCAAATGTTTCGCTCCAAACACTGGCGCAAATAATCTTCTTCATTCTCCGCCATTGGAATACCCCATAAGCTAAGGTGAATAAAGAGCGTGATTGTAACCGCGCGATGTTTGTTGTACCAAGCCAAAGAATGCGAGCTGACGTGATGCTTGTTGAATATACCAGTACATGTATAATCAAAACATGCCCGACACAGAAAAACCGCTTGAATGGATAGGAAGCAGTCACAGAGACCTGATGGCATTGCCAACCGACGTGCGGCGGCTCTTCGGTTACGCGCTTTCCCTCGCTCAAGCTGGGGATCAACACGATGCGGCCAAGGTACTTTTACAATTTCCGCATCCCTAAGCAAGAAATTTTTTCCGCAACGCCGCAGTTGGGATGAAATCTGGATTTCTAGAGGCATCCATCCGCGCCAGGCTGAAAGTGGCCGATACGCTCGCAAAGGAGTTACGAAATGAAAAAACGGGTCATTGACGGTATCGAGGTGCAGCGCAGTTCAGGCAACGTGTATGCCGATCTCGGTCTGCCCGACGCGGAAAAACTCAAGATTAAAACGGGCCTGGTAATCGAGATCAGGAAGGCCATGCGCCGTCTCGGGCTGACTCAACAGGAAGCGGCAAAACGCATGGGGATCACCCAGCCAAAAGTGTCCGACATGATGCGCGGCGACTTCTCCAACCTGTCCGAGCGCAAGCTGATGGACTGTCTGAACCGGCTCGGCTACGACATCGAAATCAAGGTGAAGCCGACCTCTGAACCTGTCGGGCATTTGATGCTGGCTGTCGCTTGAGCTGGTTGCAAACGGACAGTTTGAGGAGGTAGAAAAAGATGCCTAAAAAATATCGCAGCGATGCCCTCGCCGCCATCCATGAAACGATGGAGGCGCTGCATGATGTGGGTGCTATCAACAAACAGACCATGCGCGAGTTTGACGAAGCCTGCCTGACACCCGTACATACACTCAGCCCCGAAGAGATCAAAGCCCTGCGCCTTGGCGTACCGGAAGCCAAGCTAAACAAAGCGGTGTCGAGCCTGAAGCTGGCTGCCTGACTCAGCCATGTGGGTGCTTCGCCCGCTGCTTGGCTGGGTAATCGTTATCAGAAATAACTGCTTTCGGGCAGCATGATGCAGAGATTTTTCGCGGCAGCGAATTCGGCAAAACAATTCAACTCCTGCGCTTTTGGCATTACGGTTAACACGCTACGCCAAGAGGATGTTGTACATCCTTAAGGTCAGCAAGGAACATTTGAAGTAGTTATACTTGCAGTTCAATCAAATTATATTTAATGAAACATGGGTAGTGTTTTCGCCAACGTAAAGCCCGAAATTCTACAGTGGGCGCGAGAATCGGCAGGTTTTTCGCTGTCTGAGGCGGCCATTGCTATGGATAAAAGCGAAGATACGCTTGCCGGTTGGGAAAAAGGACCTGCCTCGCCCACAATACCTCAGCTCAGAAAACTAACCCAGCTCTACAAACGCCCTCTCGGTGTTTTTTACCTGCAAGAAGTGCCTCAAGGTTTTCAGGTAATAAGCGACTTCCGTCGTCTTCCCAGCGGGCAGCCGAGGCACTTTTCTCCAGAGCTAACACAAGAAATAAGAGTCGCTCACCAACGGCGCGAACTGGCACTGGAGTTGTTGTCGGATTTGGGTGAAGAACCAAAACCGTTCGGCCTTTCCTTCGGACTCACCGTCGATCCTGAGGAGGCGGGTAAAATGGTGCGTGACTTCCTCGGGTTATCCATGAGCGATATGGAAGCATACCGTGGCGACGCTGCAGGGCGTAAGGGGCTCAACTCATGGCGCCAGCGTATTGAAAATGCCGGCGTGCTTGTATTTCAAGCTGCGCGCATTACCTCTGAAGAGGCCTCTGGATTTGCCCTGGCTTATGACGTGCTGCCTACCGTTGTTATTAATCGTAAAGATGCGCCAGTACGACGCCTGTTTTCTCTGGCACACGAATTTGCACACTTGGCACTCCGTAAAAGTGGGGTAAGCTTGGAGCTTACTGATGGCGAACAATGAGAATGCGCGTTACAGCATCGATACGAGTGCACTGATCCACGCGTGGCGGCGGGCTTAACTTGTGGTGCGCCCCAGATGGTTCACAGAAAAGCAATGCGAAGCTGGCCACTTTAATACCGATTGAAGGATCATGCCTAAACTCTACGGGT
The DNA here is from genome assembly GCA_030700315.1 of Gallionella sp. Lineage (GTDB taxonomy): Bacteria > Pseudomonadota > Gammaproteobacteria > Burkholderiales > Gallionellaceae > Gallionella. The sequence goes on along the minus strand of JAUYJO010000135.1, from coordinate 2,415 downwards.
ACTTCGGACTCATCATTATGCTCTACGCCAACGAACATGAGCCAGTCCATGTGCATGGCAAGTTCAAGGTCGTGAATCACGTGCCGAAATCATCGTGCTTAACGGCGTAGTATCGGGAATTCGTTACAGCGCGGTTGCGGGTCGCGCACCGCTCGATACCAATGAAATGCGCCACTTCGAGGAAATTACCAGCGCCCGCGCCGACGATATCATCGCCAAGTGGATAGACTTTTTTGTTCTGCATAAACCTATCACACCGGAGCGCATCACGAGGAGACTCAAATGACACCAGCCATCATCAACATTGTCACCGCCGAGCAAGTTGGAGACTTCCGCATCCGCCTGCAATTTGATGACGGCACCGAACAGACTGTGGACTTCAAGCCCTTCCTGACGCACTCCCTCCATCCAGATATTCGTGCATGGCTTGATCCTGCCCGTTTTGCGACGTTTCGCCTCGAATACGGCGAATTGGTTTGGGGCGACTACGGCCTGTGCTTCCCTGTGATCGACTTGTACCGCAACCAGATTGAGCACCACGCATCGCTTGAAGCCGTTGCTTGAGCACGACAACAAAAATGAATTCAACAGATGCGGGCTGAGTATTTAATCCGATCCCGCCCCCTTTAATTCGGGTTTATAACCGGCGAGGAGAAGCCGAAGAAAAACGGGGCATTAAGCAGAGTTGTGATAAATTATTAGAGCAAGGCAAAATAGCGATATTGCAATGCAAGACCTGACGCAGGGTTTACTTATTGGAAACCGTGCCAGTGCAGGCTAGCCGCTAAAAAGAAAGGATGTGCTTATGAATACCGTTGTGATTGAACATGTCGCGCTCAATGAATTGCCTGCCGCCTGGCGCGCTCGCTTACTGATCGCGCCTGATAAGCGTGTCACGGTACGTATTGAGGAGGAAACACCTTCCGCTTTGACAGACAACCCGATGTTTGGGATGTGGCGTGATCGGGAAGAGATGGCGGATGTGAACGCATATGTGCGTAAACTGCGCGCACCGCGTTATCGGCCTGATGGCTCACGCAATGATGAAGGTCAGTAATGCTGATTGATACCGATGTGCTGGTGTGGATGACACGCGGCCATGCAGGTGCTGCCGCCCGCTTACAAGCACTAACCCCGTGGCGAATCTCTGCGGTGACGTATATGGAATTAGCGCAGGGCTGCCGCGATAAGCAGGAATTGGCACGCGTGAAGAAGGGGTTGGCGGTTGGGCAGGCTGAGATTCTGCCGCTCAGCGCCGCTATCTCTGACCGTGCTATGCAACTGGTTGATGCTTACGCGCTGTCGCACGGTTTGCAACTTGGTGATGCACTCATTGCCGCAACCGCGCTCGAACACGGCGCAACCGTTCTCACTTCCAATGCCAAACACTTCAGCGCAGTCGATGGTTTGCCGGTAGAGGTGTTTGTGCCGTAGATGTCATCGAAACGGCTGAATCTTTAATGACCTGCTGGGAAATGGCGTGGCTTGTGAAGCACGGGCGGATTGTTCTCCAGTTGCCTGTCTCAGACTGGCTCGATCAGGCCGAGGCAAATGGTGTGGCGATTATTCCGGTATCAAGGTCAATTGCCGAGCGCGCAGTCTCGCTACCCGAACATCACAAAGCCCCGGTTGATCGCATCATCATCGCCAAGTGGATAGACTTTTTTGTTCTGCACAAACCCATCACACCGGAGCGCATCACGAGGAGACTCAAATGACACCAGCCATCATCAACATTGTCACTGCCGAGCAAGTTGGAGACTTCCGCATCCGCCTGCAATTTGATGACGGCATCGAACAGACTGTGGACTTCAAGCCCTTCCTGGCGCACTCCCTCCATCCAGATATTCGTGCATGGCTTGATCCTGCCCGTTTTGCGACATTTCGCCTCGAATACGGCGAATTGGTTTGGGGCGACTACGGCCTGTGCTTCCCTGTGATCGACTTGTACCGCAACCAGATCGAGCGCCACGCATCGCTTGAAGCCGTTGCTTGAGCACGACAACAAAAATGAATTCAACGGATGCGGGCTGCGAATTTAATCCGAACCCTCCCCCTTTAATTACTTAATTTTCTTGGTTGCTCTATCAGAGCCTGTCGAAGCATAATGCAATTTGACTCCGGTACTTTGGATAACACGCAACACGCGCGCCCAGCTCAAGCAAGTGTTCGATGCCATCCGGGAATTGATGACACCGCCCGAGCCGCAGAAAAAACGGCCTATTGGGTTTATGACCGGCGAGGAGAAGCCGAATAAAAACGGCTAGCCTGCTGATAAAAAGGGTCGATATATTTATTGGGTCTTCGCGTAATCGAGTGGGTAAATTTCATGTTTTTCAGAGCCTCGGGAGCATAGACGTGAGTATTTTTAGTCGCAGATATTCTTCATCGCGCAGCCCGTACGCTCGTCGCTGG
>JAUYJO010000118.1 GCA_030700315.1 Gallionella sp. | reverse complement strand
CATTCCCTTGCAGGAGCGCATCGAGATGGTCGGCGACGATGCAGACCTGCAAGAAGTGTACGACACCGAACGCCACCTGCTCTATGTGGCCTGTACGCGGGCAAGGGATCATTTGCTGGTGACAAGTGTTGAGCCTGCTTCTGAATTTCTTGAAGACATCTTGACGGGCATTACCGGAAAAAAATGCGTAGGTACTGAATGAAACACATTCAATCCCGCGACAACCCGTTTTTCAAGGAGCTCGTCAAGCTCGCCGATTCGGCGCGGCAGCGCGGCAAGGCGAATCAGACCTTGCTGGATGGCGCGCATCTGCTGGCGGCGTATCTGGGTTCCGGAAAACAGCCGCAACACATTCTGCTGGATGCGGCGGCGTTGCATGATGAGGAGATAGCGGCATTGCTCAAGCGTGCCGCCGATGTGCCCATCACGCAACTGGATGACAGGCTATTTGCGGAACTCAGCGAACTGAAGACGCCGACCGGCATTCTCGCCTTGATCGACATTCCGCAGCCGGCGGGAACGATAGCCGACAACCGCTTCGCGCTGTTGCTGGAGGATATTCAGGATCCCGGCAATCTCGGCTCGATGTTGCGTTCGGCGGCGGCGGCGGGGTGCGATGCGGTGTTTCTTTCCACGGGCTGTGCCGATGCGTGGTCGCCGAAAGTGCTGCGCGCCGCGATGGGCGGACATTTTGTGCTGGATATTCACGAACGGCAGGATTTGTCGGGTGTGGCCAAGGCATTCACCGGCACGCTGCTGGCGGCCAGTCTGCAAGCCAGCCGCAGCCTGTATGACTGCGACTTGCGCGGCAAGGTGGCATTGTTGATCGGCAACGAAGGGGCGGGGCTGTCTGACGGGCTACTGAATCTTGCCACGCAGGCCATCACCATCCCGATGCCCGGCAAGATCGAATCGCTCAATGCGGCAGCGGCCACGGCGATCTGCTTGTTCGAAGTGGTGCGGCAGCGCGGGTAGCGTCGCAGCCAGGAATTCCTCTACTCCTGTCGCCCCAGCACTTTCAAATAAACCGCGCGGTACGTCTCGGCGCTGCGCTGCCAACTGAAGTCCTTGGCCATACAATTTTTGCGCAGTGCCTTCCATTTTTCCTGGTCGTGGTAGAGGTCGATCGCGCGTTGTATCGTGGCGAACAGGTTTTCGGCAGTCATGCCGAGGAATGCGAAGCCGCTGGCGCTGCCGTCTCCGAGGGTTTTCGGCGTGCAGTCCACCACCGAATCGGCCAGTCCGCCGGTGGCATGGACGATGGGCGGGGTACCGTAGCGCTGGCTGTATAACTGGTTCAGGCCGCAGGGCTCGAAGCGCGACGGCATGACAAACATATCCGCCCCGGCTTCGATCTGGTGCGAGAGGTCTTCGCTGAAACCGATATGCGCGCTGATCTGGCCGGGGTAACTGCGCGTCAGGTCGCGCACGGCTTTTTCCATCGACGCTTCGCCAGTGCCGAGCATGACCAGTTGCGCCGGCAATTCAACCAGGCGCGGCGCGATTTCCAGCAGCAAGTCCAGCCCCTTCTGGTGGGTGAGGCGGCTGACCACGCCGAGCAGCGGTATATCCGGCGCGACATTCAGCCCCATTCTGATTTGCAGCGCTTCCTTGTTGGCGGCCTTGCCTGCCATGCGCGCGCGGTTATAATTTTTGGCGAGATGCGGGTCGGTTGCCGGGTTCCACTCATCGGTATCGATGCCGTTGAGGATGCCGGTGAGCTCGTTGCGGCGCGTGGCCAGCAGGCCTTGCATGCCGAAGCCGAGCGGCTCCTTCTGGATTTCCTTCGCGTAGTTTGGGCTGACGGTGGTGATGTGGTCGGCGTAGAACAGCCCCGCCTTGAGGAACGACAGCTTGCCGTAATACTCCACACCGTTGATGCTGTAGCAGGATGGCGGCAAATGCAGCTCGCTCACTGTTTCGGGCGAAAAATTCCCCTGAAAAAGCAGGTTGTGAATGGCGACGATGCTCGGCGCGGCGCCTTGTGAGAAATGCAGGTAGGCGGGCGTCAGGCCGGTTTGCCAGTCGTTGCAATGCACCAGGTCGGGATGCCAGTCGAGCGGCGATTCGTCGCAGCCCAGCACGGCGGCGATTTTGGAGAGCAGGCCGAAGCGCAACGCGTTGTCCGCCCAGTCCACGCCGCTGACGCTCTGGTAGGGTCCCCCGTCGCGCTGGTACAAGACCGGGCAATCGAGCACCAGCAGCGGCACATCGTGCGCCATCTTGCCGGACAGCAGGCGTGCCGGCGGAAAGCCCGGCAAGTTGTCGAAGGTCGCGACGACCCGGTGTTGCGCCAGTTGTGCGATGACTGGCTTGTATCCCGGCACCAGGATGCGCACGTCCACGCCGATGGCGCGCAACGCGGCGGGCAGCGCGCCGCTGACATCGCCCAGTCCGCCGGTCTTGACCAGCGGAGCGACTTCGGAAGTCGCGAACAGCGCTTTTAGTTTTGGCATCGGTTATTACAATTGTCGATCATCAGCAGCATATTTAGCTTATCCTATTGATTATTCAATGAGTACAGTGCTGATTCATTGAATTTTATCCGGTAATTTATCCGGTTTTTTCGGTGCTTGGAAATCGTACCGACACCCGGCACCGGGAAACCTGCATTATCCCCTGCGCGATGAAGCCGCTCAAGGCTGGCGATTATGGTCATGATTACGAAACGAACGAAGCACTTCACGCTACCGCCCACAATGCCGACAGCAACTCTGCCTGCGCCAGCACCGTCTTGGTCGCTTCCTCCTGCAAGTCGGGCGGGAAGCCGACCCAATCGACCATCTTCATCAGAATGCCTCGCTCGGCCCGATTCTCGGCCAAATCCAGATAGGCGGAGATAATCCGGTTCAATTCCTTTACATGCGTTTCGCTCAGGTAATTCTTTGCTACCGACACGTCGGATTTCAAAATCTTCCCGGCTGGTGCGTGCTTCCACGTCGTCAGCCCCATGTAGATTTTTGATGCATCTGCGAAAGCGTAAATTTTTTCCGCCGCCGTCTGCCCGGTGATCGCCCAGTGAAGTTTGTTCTGCACCGTGGCGAAAAATTCTTTCGTCATCGGCGCGTCGCTGCTGTAATCCACCGAGAGCGCATAAATGTCGGTGATCTTCTGGTAAAACCGCCGCTCGCTGGCGCGGATTTCCCGGATGCGTTCCAGCAACTCATCAAAGTAATCTTTGCCAAAGACCTGCTTGCCCTGCTTCAAGCGTTCGTCATTCATGGCAAAGCCCTTGATGATGAATTCCTTCAGCGTCTTGGTTGCCCAGATGCGGAACTGTGTCGCTTGGTAGCTGTTGACACGATAGCCCACGGCAATGATCGCATCAAGGTTGTAGTATTTAGCCGAGTAGATTTTCCCGTCGGCGGCAGTATGTTCCAAAACGGAACATACTGACTGTTCAACCAACTCACCGGTGGAAAATATATTCCCCAAATGCTTCGTTATGGCAGGGCGCTGAACCCCAAATAGCTCTGCCAATTCCTTTTGCGTCAGCCAGACCGTCTCGTCCTTGAAAAACACGTCCACCTTCACTGCCCCGTCCGGCGCAGTGTAGAGAAGGAATTGGCTGAGTTCGCTCATGGCATAGCCTCCGTCAAAACGTAGGAGCTGGCGGGCAAAACTGAGGAGATGCTCCTCAGTTTAACCCAGATTGTCCATTAGAGAAATTTAGGGAACAATGAGCGGAACGTATTTCAGTGTAATCTCTAATGGATACCATTAGAGATTCCTATTAAAACCAGTGCATTAACCTTGCCATCCGGGAGTGTCCATGAGCTCGC
>JAUYJO010000109.1 GCA_030700315.1 Gallionella sp. | reverse complement strand
ATGTCACGTTTGATCGGTTTAAAGCGGCTCATAAAATGATATTTAACTTATTGATTAACAAGCGCAATTATACCATGCTGCCATTTTAATTTGTTGATTTATTGAGAATTTGTTAGTCGTTCAAGTCCGACAGGCTGCTAGGCTGCAAACAACCGCAGCCAAGTCGCTGGTTATCCCGCAAGCGGGGAGAGCGGAGCGAGGGGGGCGGAGCCAGGCGAACGAATCGCTGCGCGAGTTTAACGTTAACCTTGCCCCTGCCAGGGGGAAGGGATTGGCGTTGTGGCTATTGTTTGAATGTAGTACATTGACCTGAGTAGTTACAGAAAATAGCGAGGACGATCATGGCGCAAATCAATATGAAATATTCTTACACGGCAAATGCCTTCATAAAAACGTTGGGGCTTACGCTGATGTTATCGGGCCTCGCGCAAGCGGCTGAAAAATCTGAAGCGGGTTGGGAGCAAACGGCAAGCACGCCAGACTTTACAGCCTACTTGAATAAACAGAGCATTACTCGGGAAGGAAGCCACGTTAAATATTGGGTTCGCAAAGATTTTCTTGCGCCGCAGGTTAGCGATGAGGGCCCCGATTTTGTCAGGGACCAAAGCCTGTACGCTGCCGACTGCAGCGCGCGTTCCGTCGCGCTGGCCTCGACAATTCGTTATTCCAAGTCCGGCTCGGTGATCAAACGCGTCAGCAAGCTAGCCAATGAATTGAAATTTGAGACGCCCCTTTCCGAAAGTCTTGAGGCGGCGCACCTCAAGCGTGTGTGCGGGAGCCGCTAACGGGCATGGCAGGTGTGCCACCCCTGATTATGAAACTTGCCATACCCGGAACCCTCGCTGCGCTCTCCCTCGCCTCAATCCTCTGGATGAAACAACTAGCCATTCGACTAAGGGGCGCAGAAATTACAAATGTACCCGTGTGATTGTGCATTGTTGTAGGAGCGGTTTTAGCCGCGACGCCTTTGAATTCGCGGCTAAAGCCGCTCCTACAGCAACCTCCCTGAGCCGCAACACTTTTGATAAATGGTATTTTGGTAATTTCCCGCTCCCTAAGGGATGCAGAAATTGTAAAAGTACCTTTTATGAACCGTGGGTGGGTTTCGTAGGTCGGGATTTATCCCGACAGAGCGCCGCATAACCCAACCCCGTCGGGATGAATCCCGACCTACCTCATCGTGAGGTTCATGACCAAACGGTACGCTTGTGATTTCTGTCTCCCTAAGCTGCCAAAGACCGCAGCCAAGCCTGTCCTGAGCCTGCCGAAGGGTCGCTGGTTATCCCGCAAGCGGGGAGAGCGGAGCGAGGGGGGCGGAGCCAGGCGAACGAATCGCTGCGCGAGTTTCACGTTAACGTGAAACAGCCCCACCCTTCCCGCGTTCTTACCCAGCGGATACCGCACAAATTGAGCGGCCTGTTTGGGGGATAGCCCATTAGGGTTATTTCCGCCGCAATTTTTGGGCGGTAATATCCGCCGTCGAATGGGTATTTGTGAGTAGCGGCAGGATTGGGAGGTCTACGTGATAAACATGGAACGCCGCAAGGCGCTCAAAACCGGCGGTGGTTTAGGTTTGCTGGGGGTGTTCGCCTTGCTGGGCCTGGCGCCCGGTGTTGTTTGGGCGAGTGTGGGCCGCGCGGCTTTCGAAGCCAGGAACCTGAATGAGGCTTTCGAAGCGCTGGGCGTACTCGCCCCGGAAAATAGCGCGCTCATCAAGCTGACTGCGCCGGATGTCGCCGCCAACGGGGCGGTGGTCCCGGTTACGGTCGAATGCCCGCTCGCCGGCACGGAGCAGATTGCCATTCTGATCGAGAAAAACCCCACCATGCTTGCCGCCAGTTTTGTTATCCCCGAAGGCACGGAGGGTTATATCAGCACCAAAATCAAAATGGCGCAAACTTCGGCGGTCATCGCGCTGGTCAAGGTCAACGGCAAGTTTTATCGCGCTTCACGGGAAGTGCAAGTCACGGTGGGGGGGTGCTGATATGACGGCTGCGACCAAGATTCGCGCTTCCGCCAAGGACGGGGTCACCGAAGTGCGCGTGCTGATGCAGCACGATATGGAGAATGGCCGCCGCAAGGACGAAGCGGGCAACGTGATCCCTGCCTGGTACATTACCGAAATCAAGGCGCAACATAACGGCAAAACGGTGCTGGAAGGGCAGTTTGGCACCTCCGTATCGAAAAATCCTTATCTGATATTCCGCTTCAAGGGGGGTGCGGCAGGGGACAAGATTACGCTTTCCTGGCTGGATAACCGGGGCGAGACGCGCTCGGATGAGGTGGCAATAAGTTGAGGGTTTCGTGCCGACCGGTAATGCTTACGGCTGGTATTTTTGTAGTCAATATTTTTCTTGAGAGGGAGGACTTATGAAAATGATCAAGCAGCAAATGTTCGCTATCGCCTGCGCTATTGGGCTGGCTTTGCCGATGGCCAGCGCACATGCAGAAGCCGGCAAACACGCACGCAATCTGGCGGCATCCTGCGCGGCCTGTCACGGCACGAATGGCCATAGCGTGGGAGGCACGCCGCTGCTGGCTGGCCTGGACAAGGGGTTGTTTGTGTCCGCGATGAAAGACTTCAAGTCCGGCGCGCGTCCCGCTACGGTGATGCACCAGCATGCCAAAGGCTATACCGATCAGGAATTCGAGATGCTGGCGGACTTCTTTGCCGCACAGAAGCGCTGAAAATCAGCAGTACAACCAAAATTTATAAAGGAGCACAACATGTCATTAGATCGCCGTGATTTTTTGAAGCTTGGTGCAGCAGGGATTGCGTTGAGCGTGTTTCCGGGCTGCGCCACTTCGGGTGGTGAAATCGTCAGGAAGAAAGGGCAGCGCGTCGTTGTTGTCGGGGGCGGCTTCGGCGGCGCCACGGCGGCAAAATACATCCGCATGTGGAGCAACAACCAGATCGAGGTGGTGCTGGTCGAGCGCAATGCGACGTTTATTTCCTGCCCGATGAGCAATACGGTGCTGGGCGGCAGCCGCACCATTGCGGATCTCACCCAGGGCTACGATACCCTGAAGAAAAAATACGGCATCGAAATGGTGCGCGGTGAAGTGACCGCCATCGATCCGCAAAAACAAACCGTCATGCTGGCGGACGGCTATCTCAGCTATGACCGGTTGATCATCGCGCCCGGCGTCGATTTTAATTTCGGCAAGATCGAAGGGCTCAGCGCCAAAGTCGCGGAGCAGAGCGTCCCTCACGCATGGAAGGCCGGCGCACAGACCGTCATGCTGAGGAAGCAACTGGAATCCATGAGGGACGGCGGGGTGTTTGCGATCAGTATTCCCAAGATGCCCTATCGTTGCCCGCCCGGCCCCTACGAGCGCGCCTGTCAGGTCGCGTTTTACCTGAAGAACAACAAACCCAAATCCAAGGTGCTGGTACTGGATGCCAACCCGGACATTGTTTCCAAGAAAGGTCTGTTCAACGCAGCCTGGAAGGAGCTGTATCCGGGCATGGTGGAATACCGCCCCAACGCCATGGTGGTGCAGGTGGACCCGGCCGGGAATATCGCCAAGACCGAATTTGAGGATGTCAAAGCGGACGTGCTGAATGTCATACCGCCGATGAAAGCGGGTGCGGTTGCCAACATGGCGGGTGTGGTCAATGTGGATAACAACTGGTGTGCGGTCGACTTTCTGAGCTATGAATCCAGCGCGCAGAAGAACATTCATGTCATCGGCGATGCGGTTTCTGCGCCATTGCCCAAATCGGGGCACATGGCGACTTCGCAGGCAAAAGTCTGTGCCGCGGCGGTCATCGAGTTGCTGCAGGGGCAAGCGCCGGATCAAAATCCGATCATCGCAAACACCTGTTACAGCATGGTGAGCGGCAGCGAAGCGGTGCACGTGGCCAACGTGTATCGCTTTAATGCGGAAAAACGCGCCATGGTGGCGGCGGAAGGCGGCGGCGTTTCTCCGCAGCGTTCCGAGGTCGAAGCAACGCTGGCCAATTACTGGCTCAAAAACATCATGGACGACGTGCTGATGTGATGTCGGCTTTAAAGGGGGTAGCAAACATGCGCAACATGCCATCCGTTTTCGTTTTGTGGCTGGCATTCGCTATCCCGCCGGTGCAGGCTGCGGCGCCTGCCCCTGCGCTCTCCTACACCAACATGAAGGTGCAGGTGGCGCGGGTGCAGGTTCAGCAGGGAGTCAGTTTCGACGATGCCGTGGAATCCCTCAAGCTGCGCGCGAACCAGCATAACCTCAAGCTTGTCGGCTCCAGCCCGCTCTACAAGGAGATCGAGGCGCTGACCGGCAAACCATCGAAGCGCATGGAGATATTCAGCTTTTGCGATGGGCTGGTGGCGCAGCAGATGATCGCGGCCGATCCGCTGATGATTTCATTCATGCCTTGCCGCATCTCGATAGTGGAAGACGAACGAGGCAAGCTCTGGGTCATTTCCATGATGATGGACAACGCCATGATCCGCGCGCTGCCCGCAGCTATACGCAAAAATGCCGAGCGCATCATGGCTGCGATGAAAGACAGCATGCTCGCCGCCAGCAACGGCGATCTCTGAACGCCTCGCGGCCGGGGAAGCGTAGAAATTTGTCATCCTCGCGAAGCGGGGATCCAGATGGTTAAACCCAGATAATCCATTAGCTCTTGAGGCATTGAAAATCAATGGGTTGTAGGTCGGGTTTTAACCCGACATGTCGGGCTGAAGCCCGACCTACGCCCAAATGGATTATCTGGGTTAAACAATTCCCCATGTAAGTGGGACAGCGTCTTGGTTTCGCCCGCTTTGTGGAGTGTTTTTCATTGCTGGCAGTAGCCACCCCTGATGACGAAATGTTTCGCAAGATTGCTCCACCTTTTACCCCGAACCTCTGGTGAAACAACTAGCCATTCGACTAGGCCATCAAAAGGCGATGGCCAAGCCTGTCCTGAGCCTGCCGAAGGGTCGCTGGTTATCCCGGCCCCCCTCCTTCGACAAGCTCAGGACAGGCTTATCAGGGGAGGAGGTGGGCTCTCCCCCTGAAGTGGGGTAAGCAGGCAATCCGCGCAGCGGATGCTCGCACAAGGGGAGCTGGAGGGGGTTTGGGGGTTCCATCTTGTGTTGTTTCACGTAATGGATTATCCGGATTAAAGCGGCTTGCGCACACTGATTGCGCCGCGAATCTGGCCTACTGAGTAACCCGTTGCGCGGTCATTGGGGTAGTGCTGGTCGAGAACGGACTTGACCGCTGGGCTGATCTGATCCACCGGGCCATGGCAATTGAGACAAAGCGCTTGCACCGGCAACGCTTTGACATAGCGGTATTCATTGCCAATCGTCTCGCCCTTTTCCAGTTGTGCGGGTGATTCACCTGCTGCGGCGCGCTTGTCAAAATCTTCGAGCGCAGCCTTTTCCCAATCATCCGGAATCGCGCGCGCCTCGTTGCGAACCTTGAGGCTGACCCGCTTAATTTTCCAGCCGGTCTGTTTGAAGACTTCGCCACCCATCTTTGGCGCCATATCTTTGCAGACAGGAATCGCGCCTTCAGGGCCGGATTTTTCGATTTCCCCCTTCAGTACAGCGAGCAATTTGGGCGGCAATTCCGAAGCCACCTTGCGCGCTTCGCCCAACATGGCATCGTCGCCGGCGTGGGCAAGCGTTGTAATGAACGGGGTGATCAGTGTGGCGGCTATCAACAATCTCTTCATGCAAAGCTCCTTGTGGTGGTCGGGAAAACAAATATTAAGCCATCTGCTTGTGCAGGCGGCAGTTCAGCGGACAGTCCTTAACGTGAAACTCGCGCAGCGATTCGTTTGCCCTTTCTCCCGCGTGCGCAGGGGGAGAGCGCAGCGAGGGGGATTTGGATAGGGGGAAACGGGCATGGCAAGTTTCATTACCAGGGGTGTCAACTTGCCATGCCCGTTGGGCAGACAGGTAACAAGATATAAGATATTACGCACAATAGTCTGTGATAAAAGTTACACAACCAGCGCCGGCGCCCGGCAAATTTTTCATTCGGATAACACCAAAGGGCTATGCGTTCTACCCGTCGTGGGTATGGACGCTCACGCGCAAGCTGTCCCTATAATGCGCATAGCATTGGTATGCGACGATGCGTCTTTAAAGATAATTAAATAACTTGCAGGAGTGACGCACTATGAATTTTGATAAAGAGTTTGATGCCAGTGGCATGTCCTGCCCCTTGCCGGTCGTGAAAACCAAGAAAGCGCTGGCCGATATGGAATCCGGGCAAGTGCTCAAAATGATTTCCACCGACTGCGGTTCGGTGAAGGACATCCAGGCGTTTACCGAACAGACCGGGCACACCTTGCTGGCTTCCACCGAAGAAGGCGGCAAATACCTTTTTTACATCAAGAAAAAATAACCATCAGCGAGGGCAAAGCATGACTACCAAGAAAATGGCGATTATCGCCACCAAAGGTACGCTGGACATGGCGTACCCGCCGTTCATTCTTGCCTCGACCGCCGCCGCGCTGGGCTACGAGGTGCAGATATTTTTCACTTTTTACGGGCTGCAATTGCTGCGCAAGGATCTGTCCAATGTGATGATCAGTCCGCTGGCCAACCCGGCGATGCCGATGCCGGTGCCGATGCCGGTGATGGTGCAGATGCTGCCGGGCATGGAATCCATGGCGACCATGATGATGAAGCAAAAGCTCAAGAAGCATGGCGTAGCATCGTTGGAAGAACTGCGCGATCTGTGCCTGGAAGCCGATGTGAAATTCATTGCCTGCCAGATGACCGTCGATCTGTTCGAGTTCGACAAGAGCGAATTCATCGACAACGTCGAATACGGCGGCGCAGCGATGTTCTTTGGCTTTGCCGGCGAGACCGACATTTGCCTGTTTGTGTAACACGCTAATTTTCCGATCAATCCAATTTTCCGATCAATGAAGAGGCTGTCAATGTAGTTTATTGTTTAATCAACCAATCAGGGAGTCACCCATGGAATTAAAAAAAATCGCTGTTTCACTGTTCGTCGCCAGCACGATGGCATCACCGCTGGCTTACGCTACCAATGGCATGTTGATGGAGGGCTACGGCCCCATTTCCGCCGCTATGGGAGGAGCCTCGATGGCTTTCGACAATGGCACGGCGGCCATGACCAACAATCCGGCCACGCTGGGCTTGATGGCGGAGGGCACCAGTCGGCTGGATTTGGCGGTGGGTGGATTGCATCCTGATATTGTTTCCAAGATGGCTGGTATGCCGGATGCCAATTCAGGCGGAACGGCTTATTACATGCCTGCGGCTGGCTGGGTGAAGAAGCAGGGTGGATTGGTTTATGGCATCGGCGTGTTTGCACAAGGCGGCATGGGCACCGAGTACACGGCGACCGATTGGGTAAGCGCTGGAGCGGGTTCATCACGCTCCGAAGTAGGAATAGGCAAACTGATCGTGCCGCTTTCTTATGATGTGACGCCCGATTTCAATATTGGCGGCTCAATTGATCTGGTTTGGGGCGGCATGGACTTGCAGATGGCCATGTCAGCGGCTCAAATGGGCGGACTTGCCGCCAGCGGCAATTTGACCGCAGGCGGCGCGGGTGCTGCAGGGCTGCCTCCCTTCCTGGGCGGCGCGAACAATGTCGGCTATTTCAATTTTACCGATGGCAGCGATTTTACCGGCAAGGCTGATGCCACCGGATGGGCGGGCAAGCTGGGCATGACCTACAAGGTCAACAAGCAATTAACCGTCGGTGCGACCTATCATTCCAAGACCAGCTTGGGCGATATGTCCGCAAGCGGCGCGAAATTGAGCATGATCGATAATAGCGGTACCATGGGCGGTCCAGCAGGGGCTGCCTATACACTGACCGGCACAGTCAACATCGTCGACTTCCAGTTCCCCGAGGTTTACGGCATCGGCATGGCATTTCAGGCGACGGACGATATGCTGGTGGCCGTTGATTACAAACGGGTCGGCTGGGCCAGCGCCATGAAAGAATTTCACATGACTTTCTCCAGCACGGACATGGGCGGTCTGAACATGGACATGAAAATGCCGCAGAACTGGAAAGATCAGGATGTGTTCAATCTGGGCATTGCCTACCGCACTTCTCCTGCCCTGACCTTGCGCGCCGGGATGAATCTGGCGGGCAATCCTGTGCCGGATAACACCGTCAACCCCCTGTTCCCCGCCATCATCAAAGATCACTATACCGTTGGCGCGGGCTATGCTTTTGACAAGGTATCCGAGGTGAACGCATCACTCGCCTACGTGCCAACGGTAACGGTGACAGCGCCCGCGTCATCGGGCGGATACAGCATCGATCACAGCCAGCTCAACTGGCAGTTGATGTACACGCATCGTTTCTAAGGAAGCGCGGATTAATTCGATAGAGGGTAGAGAAAGGCTCCCGCCTTTCCCTCCCTGCGAACCGCGCGTGCGGTTCTCCGACTGTGGTTTCCTCTTCTGGATTGGCTCGCCATCATTCTAGCCTCTGTCATGGTGAACAGCCCTGATGCTGCAAAGTAAACATTCGGCCAACGCCTGTAGATCTGCGCGACACTTTCCAAAACCCGGTTTTTTCCTGCTTGCGCACTAACGCCCGCATTCGTCTGCGGATGAATCCATCCAGCTTTGGTAACTCCCGTCGGTCGGCGTGCTTGAAGTTGCCTTACCAGCCACGGGTCATTGATTGGAAAAATTACGTCAAAAACTGGCGCCTTTGACATACCATTATTGATATATACATAATGCGACATGTGGGAGATCGAAGAACACCGTCGCGTTGACAAACAGCTTGCTGGCCCCGTTCCTATTGAAATTCTGAAGCGTTACCAAAAATGGAAGCGGGGTATCCGGATAAATGCGGTGAATATTTTCATGCGCTTAACTTGTTGATAAAAAAAGTAAAGTTCATTATTTTTTTGTTGCGTTGAAAGTGGTACATGTTGAACGCATGTTGCAACTTATTGTAATTTAACAAAAGTTTATTTTTCTCATCAAAATCACCGCATTTATCCGGATACCCCGCAAATGGAAAGACATTGCCAGAGTCTCGGGGCCACTTGGATTGCGGGCCATAAAGGGGTTTCGCGATGAAGCTTTGTATGGCGAGTGGAAAGGCCACCGCGCCTCCCGGCCAGGGCTCCAGTGGCGAGTGATTTACCGGGTTGCTGCCAATGTGTTGCTGGTTCAAGTTGTTCAAGTTACCGCCCACGACTACAGGAGGCCATGATATGAAAGAGTTCCGCCCCGCAAAAAAACGAGTTGAAGTTTCGGTGGGGGAGTCCGTTCGCATTTTGCGTGAACTTCAAGAGTTGAGCCAAAGCCAGCTTTCCGAACTTACAGGTATCCCTCAAGCCACTATCTCAGCTATCGAAAACGGTAGAGTGAATTTAGGTGTCGAGCGCGCAAAGGTTTTTGCTCGTGCCCTCCAGTGCCCTCCTGCCGTACTCGTATTTCCCGGTTGGGAGGTTCCACTTGCACGTGCTGCATAGACCTACGCTCAAGCGAGATTGCGCAAAAGCGCGCAGCCCCTCAACTTCATACGTTAGCCGGTGCTCCATCCTCTGGTGCGTTTCATCCCGGCGATCTTGCAGGCTTGGGCGACATTGTTTTAATTGAGCCTGGACCCTTTAGTATCTTACCAGTCAAGTCTTCACATTTTTTGAGAAGATTTTGATTGCGACGAGGACAAAAAAGTGAGAACATTTAGTTGCCATAACGGCTTGAACCCACAAGGGTTATCCTCTTATCTCACCTGCAAATGCAGGAATA
>JAUYJO010000108.1 GCA_030700315.1 Gallionella sp. | reverse complement strand
CTCGATCCATTCCGGCGTGATGCTCCTGAGGTCGGAATCGACCACCACGCAGGCCTTTGCCTCCAGCGTCTGCGCGATCTCGAAAATGGCGCGGAAGGCGCTGCCCTTGCCGGGGATGCCGGAATAGGGGAAGGCAATCTTGGAAATGGGTTCGATGCGGTGATGCAACAGGATGGCGCTGAAATCCTCGACGGAGGTTTTTTGCACGACCTCTGTGGTGCCGTCTGCGGAGCCGCCGTCGGAGTTCACGATCACCGCGCGGTGTTCGGGAAAGTATTTGGCCAGCCCGGCCTGCACCGCGCGCACCACATGGCCGATGGTGCGCGCGTTGTTGTAGCTGGGGATGCCGACCACGATGTCGGCGCTCCCCACTTTTTCGATCTGGCCGTGTATTTCAGGCCTGAATGTAACGGTGTCCATCGTCCCGGATTACCTCCTCAACCGAGGTTCAACTCTATCACGGTAGAAACTATCTGGCGCCCGTTTTTTCCAGCAGCAGCACCTGCATGTCCATCACGTTGGTGCCGGTCGGCCCGGTAATGAAATGGCTTTGCGCGCCGGATAATTCCCCCCCCGGATAATTTCCCCCGGATAATTCATCGAGGCGCTGGAAGAACGAATAGGAGTCGTTGTTCTCAAGAAAAAGCGCGGGGTCGATACCCAGCCCGCGCGCACGCGCGGCGGTTCGCCCGTCCACCAGCGCGCCGGCGGCATCGGTCGGCCCATCGTTGCCGTCTGTGGCGGCCGACAGCAGCGATACCCCGGCCAGCCCTTCAACTTCCAGCGCGAAGGCCAGCGCGAGTTCCTGATTTCTGCCGCCCTTGCCCGTTCCGCCGACAACAACGGTGGTCTCGCCACCGCTGAGCCGGCAGCAGCGCTCGCCATCCCGCATTCCGGCGAGCGTATCGCGCGCGGCCTGCGCCAGAAAAGCGGCGGCGGCGCGCGCCTCGCCGCGCAATTCCGCGCCGATGATTTTCGCGGGCAGCCCGAGTTGCCGGGATTTTTCCGCCGCCGCATCCAGCGCGAGGCCGATTGCGCCGACGATTACGTTGCGCGTGCGGTCGAGGCAGCGGTCACCGACTTTTACTGTTTCGGCAACCTGCCCGTCTGCCCCCCATTGTAGATAATCGGAAACATGCGGCGGCATTTTTTCCGCCAGCCGGTACTTAACGATCACCGCCAGGGCATCGGCAAACGTCGAGCCGTCCGGCGCGGTCGGCCCCGAGGCGATCACGTCGAGCCGGTCGCCGATGACATCGGACAGCAGTAACGTGACAACAGTCGCCGGGCAAGCTGCCTGTGCCAGCCTGCCGCCCTTGACGGCGGAGAGATGCTTGCGCACCGCGTTCAACTCGTCGATGGACGCGCCCGCCCGCAACAGCAGCGCCGTCGCTTCCTGTTTGTCCCGCAATGTCACGCCTTCGGCCGGCGCGACCAGCAGCGCGGATGCGCCGCCCGAGAGCAGGCACACCAACAGCGTCTTCTCGCCGGCGGCGCGCACCATTTCCAGAATGCGTTTCGCACCGGCCTCGCCCGCTTCATCCGGCACTGGGTGCGCGGCTTCCGCCTGTTCGATGATCTCGAGCGGCGCAGTGTGCCCCTGTTTCACGATAATCAGCCCGGCGGAGATGCGCTCGCCGAGCAACGCTTCAACCGCCTGCGCCATGCGCGCCGTGGCCTTGCCGGCGCCGACCACAACGATGCGGTCAAATGCAGTCAGGTCATAACTCGCATCCTCCACGCGCAAACAATTCTCCTTGACCTCAGCAAACCTGAGCACTGCGCGGTACGGATCGACGGCGGTGAGGGCGGCGTTGAATATCTCGATCAATGCGTCGGCAACATCCTGTTTGGCGGCCAGCAATTGCAGCACGGTTTCGTTCCAGCCGGTCGGGCCGGGGAGTTGCGTCTTCAGCAGGCCGACGATGGCGATGCGCGCATCGTGGCTGCCGTCCTCGTGACGCACCAGCACCGGGCGATCCACCGCCTGAAGCATCTGCAAGTCGTTCAAGCTATCGCCTAGCCCGATACTCACAACAGCGCCAAATTGTTTCTCATAGAGCGATTTCAGCAGGCTGACGGCGCGCCCCTTGTCGTGCCTGCCCATGATGTGAAATATCCGCCCCTGTGTCCAGTTCAGGCCGTCGGCCTCGATGGCTTGCAGGAAACGCTCATCGGGCGCGCCTTCAAACACGAACGGTTCGTCGAAATCGCGCTGCCCGGCCAGGACAGCATCGTCGCGGGACAGGCCGGTCAAGGCGGCGATTTCTTCGGCAGTCATGTCCGCGAAACCGCGCACTTTTATCCCGAGTTGTTCGCGCAGCCGGACGAAGCGTTTTCTGATCTCCGCATAGGGCGTGCCGAGCGCGACGAGACGATAACCACCAGATTCCACGGTATCCGGCATATCTGGGGCATCCGGCAGGCCGGAAAAATAACCGTGCGGAACGAATATCCCGCCGCCGTTTTCGGTGACAAAGGGGTGATTGTTGTGCAGTTGCCGGCGGATGACTTCTATCTCCGCGCGCGTCTTGCTGGAGCAAAGGATAAGCGGCACGTCCCGCGCGCGAATCATCCCCAGCGAAGGTAGCGCCGCAGCATAGGAATAATTCGCCGAATCGAGCAGCGTTCCATCCAGGTCGCTAATGATGATCGTTTTCGGCATCCGTGCCTTTCCTGTCATCTGGGGCTGTCATGTGGCGTTTGCCGGACAGCAAATTTCAGGGTGTCAATTTACCTGATCCGCACCGCGAATTGCGGCTCAAACCCATGTTCAACCATGCCAACATCGGGATGGAGTGATAGGCAACAACTTTTTCGAGATAGGCAGTACTCGAAAACGCGAACGCAATCGGCCCCGCCCAGGCGGATTTGCAAGCCGATTTCCTTCAAGTCCGACAGGCTGCCAGGCTACTCGCCTATTCATTCTCGTCCGATTTGGCCAAACGAAACGCCGGCGCTTTACCTTGCCTGTCCTGGCCGACGTAGAGGGTCAAGTCCATGTGATTGTAGTATCTTACCAGTCAAGTCTTCACATTTTTTGAGAAGATTTTGATTGCGACGAGGACAAAAAAGTGAGAACATTTAGTTGCCATAACGGCTTGAACCCACAAGGGTTATCCTCTTATCTCACCTGCAAATGCAGGAATA
>JAUYJO010000107.1 GCA_030700315.1 Gallionella sp. | reverse complement strand
ATAAGGTTGCCACTTCAGGCTACCGCAGAAATTATGTTCAGCTCACATTTGCAGAAAACCTTGCAATGCCGCTTACTTCCTGCCTCTCAGCATAATCCGCTTCAAAACTTTACATAATCGCGAACTTTGCATAATCGGCCTTATGTAAAGCTTTACATAAGGCCGAGAACCAGCTACACATAGCAAGATGGCTGACCGTCTCCATCGGGTCGATTGCTGCTTGTCACGAAGTTCCGCTTTCGGGCAGCGTGATTCCAAATTGCCTAGCAGCCTGTCTGACTTGAAGAATCGAAGCGAAAATTCGGCTGGGCGAGGGCAGATTTTGACGGTTTTGCAGGTCAATAGTCGTTCTATTGACCAAAAAAACGGCGAAATATGCACCGGCCAGACGGATTTGCAGCCGATTTCCTTTAAGTCAGACAGGCTGCTAGAGGTGGTAGAGCAAAATTATTAAGGATCGTATAAATGGCTGACAATGCCAACCAACATCCCGCCATTCCTGCGTAGGCGGGAATCCAGTATTTCGCATAGATTCCGGCTCGCGCGTTGCGCGTCCGGAATGACGATATAGTTGTAACTCATTTATACGATCCTCAATAGATGCTGCAATTTGACGGTTTGTATCAGGTCAAATCTGAACTACAACAGACTATTTGGAGGATTGCTTCCACCATGCCTCCATGCCGCCTTCGTAATTGCGCGCATCGGGCAGACCCGCAAGTTGATGCACCATCCAGGCGTAGCCGGAACGGATCCCGCCACGGCAGTAATAAACAATCGGTTTACCCGTGTCAACGCCATTGTCTTTCAGCAATTGCCTGAAAGCCAAGGTGTCCAGCGGACGGCGATCAGCACCGGTATAAAACTTGTCCCACTCGATGTGGATAGCGCCCGGTATTTTGCCCATCAGCCATTCCATCGTAGAGCGCGTATCGATCAAAATCATCGGGGTTTTTCGCTGTTCAATTTCGGCGGTGGATATATCCAGTTGGGGCACAAGCTTGAAATTGTAGGCAGTCTTTGTCCTGATTTTTGGCGTTTCCGGCGTTATCGTGAAGCCGCTGTTGCGCCATGCCTGCATGCCCCCGTTCAATATGCGGATGGAGCCAGCATGTCCCATCCAGGCGAATGTCCAGCTCGCCCACCCTTCGCCGCCCCAGCTTTTATCGGCATCACCGTAGATGACGATGGGGGTTTTTTCATCGACCCCCATGGCTCCCAGCGCAGCAGCCATTTCCTGCGCGGGTAATACACGGTATGGTATTCCCGCACCGTCGGTTCTGGTAAAGTCCTCCCATGAAAATGATAACGCGCCAGGGATGTGGCCAGCTTGCCATTCTGACTTGGGTCGCGCATCAAGGATCACATGTTTTGAAAGCTCACCGTTCAGGGCGTGAGCTTCAATCAGGCGCATATCGCCAGCCAGCGCGATTTTTCCTGCAAACGAAATTCCGGACATGATAAACAGCAGCGCCAACCCAAGTTTCAATCGGCAACTTTCAAAACGGTTTATTTTCTGGGGTATCTCGCTCGTCATCGCATTTTCCTATTCTGTTCTGGCTTTTCAGGCCGATCTTCGTTTGTCCATACCCACGCTCGTGGGGGTGTCCGCGCTCATCATGGCGCTGCTCTCCATCGCCCTGTATCTGGGTGAAACAAGGGATATGGGCTGGTCGCCATGGGTGATTATAGTGGGAGCCGTTGCATTCAGGCTCATGTTCCTGTTTCGTCCGCCGGAACTTTCCGACGACATTTACCGGTATCTCTGGGACGGGCTGACAATATTACACGGCATCAACCCGTATGCCCTCGCCCCTGCTGACGCGAAACTTTTTGACGCCGGGTCTGCCACGCTGCTCAGCCATGTCAACCACCCTCATCTGGTCACCCTATACCCGCCTGCGGCACAAATATTTTTTGCCATCGGGGCATTTTTTGGCGGCATTACAGGAATGAAAGTGCTGCTGGTTGCGTTGGATATTGCTGTTTGCGTAATCATCATGCGCATCCTTGCGCATTTAAAAATGCCGCCGTCGCGGGCGTTGCTTTATGCCTGGCATCCCCTGCCCATATTGGAAGTTGCGGCTTCCGGGCACATCGACGGTGCGGGAATATTTTTCTTGATGCTGGCGTTTTTATTGCTGCTTCTACGACAGAATTCAACAGATCCATTATTTGCCCACAACGGATGGACTCCAGCAGTGGCGGGAGCCGCATTTTCATTTGCCGCGCTGGTCAAACTTTTCCCACTGGTTTTCTTTCCTGTGTTTTTGTTCCTGGTTGGCAAAAAGGGTTGGTGGCGGTTTTGTCTTGGCGCGGCTATCGGCGCCACCGCGCTATCCGCTCCATTTTTTCCCGGCATTTTCAATATGCTGGTGACCTTGGATATTTACATCCGTAACTGGGAGTTTGCCGGATTTGCATTTCAGTCGCTCCACGAAATATTTCCGTCTGGGCAAACCGCGCGGCAGGTACTGGCTGTTGCATTTCTTCTCATCACCGCCACTTTGTATGCTTTGCTGTTCCGCAAACGCGGGAATCCGGTTGAGGCTGATGACACTTCATCACTTTGGCTGGCAGCATTCAAAACCTCTTATTGCATCGTGCTGGCTTTTCTGTTGCTCACTCCGACGCTGCATCCGTGGTATGCGCTTTATCTGGCCTGTTTTCTGCCGTTCGTGCCTGGAGCCGCCGGATTGGTGATGACATGGGCGGTGATCCTCTCATACCGTGTCCTTATTCATTTCACGCTTCTTGGTGTGTGGGAGGAAAACGATGCCATACCCGCTCTTATCTGGGGTGCGACCGTTGGTGTGCTGATGCTGGGCTGGTTTATCCGTAAGCGCAGGCTTAGCGGGTGCTCATAACAATCCCGCTCCCCATTTCGTTTGACTGCAGATGGTAATATTAACTTGCGGTAACTACCCAGATGCTGCCGCTTTTCTCCTTTCCCCTTGCAGGGGGAAGGGACTGGCGTTATGGCTATTTTTGAGCATATAACTTCGACCTGAGCAGTTACAACTTATGAATGAAAAGAAGGTCGCAAGGTGCGACGAAAGTGCGCTGGAGCCATGAGCAGATTTTTATTGTTACTACAAGGTAGCGGTCAATACCGAATGAGGCGATGCTGGTGTGCGCAGCTTATCGCGGCTCTGTTTTTATCTGCGTGCCTGCCGCAGCAACTTTATGCTTTTGATTTTGCCCTGTGGGATGCCATTCTGAAAAAGAATACACGGTCCTCAAATTACGAAGGGATCGGGTACATCGGTTTCGATTATGCGGCCACCCTCAATTCGCGTGATTTTGACAAGCTTGTGGCCGGCCTGGCATCGTTTTCAACTGGGCAGCTTGGCGGCAGAGAAGAGGTAATGGCGTTTTGGATAAACGCCTACAATATATTTGCGGTAAAGCTGGTACGCGAAAATTTCCCCATCATCTGTATCAAGGATGTCGGGAGTTTTATTTCCCCGGTATGGGATAAACCGGCGGGAAAAGTCGGCGGAAAAATATATTCCCTCAACGATATTGAGCACAAAATACTCCGCCCCATGAATGAGCCGGCCATCCACTTTGCCATCGTATGCGCCTCTGTTTCGTGCCCTGACATGCTACCTGAAGCTTACACGCCAGCCGCCTTGAAGAATCAGTTGAAGTCGCAAGTTAACCGGTTCCTCGAAAACAAACAAAAGGGGATGCGTATAGACCGCAAAAACAAGACGGTGCATCTTTCCATGATTTTTGACTGGTATGAAAAAGACTTCACGCCGGCTGGTGGCATTATCAGTTTTCTCAACAGCGAATTGGTGGGCAACCACAATATTCCGGCGGACTATGCGATCAAGCACCTGCCCTACAACTGGGACTTGAATGTAGTCCGATGAGCGCGCCGACTCCCTCATTCAGCTTCATTGTTCCGGCGCTCAATGAAGCAAAGAACCTTCCGGCGGTCATGGAGGAGATCGCATCCATCGCAAGGAAAAGCGGTGTGCATGACTATGAGGTCATCGTGATTGACGATGGCAGTACGGATGGGACAGCCTCTGCGGTTGCCGGGCTCAGTTCCAGATACGGCAATATCAAATATGCCCGCAATGAAACCAGACAAGGGGTCGGCAAAAGTTTTCTGGCGGGTGCCGCTATCGCACAGAAAAAATACTGCCTCATCGTGCCGGGCGATAACGAGTTTGATTTGGATTTTTTTCCTGGCGCGGTTTCCATGCTTTTCGCCGGCGGTTCGGATTTTGTCGTTACCCACGTATTAAACCCGTGGTTGCGCCCGTTCCACAGAAGGGCGATCTCTTTTCTCTACATCAATATTTTCAACCTGCTGTTCCAGACTGATTTCAGATACACCAATGGCATAGTTATCTATCCTACCGATTGGATCAGCTCGGTGAGATTGGCATCGTCCGGGTACACCTTTCAGAGCGAAGCGCTTTTAATGGCTTGGCGCGAGGGCAAGCGGTTTGCCTGCGCCGGGATGAATATTCGCCCGCGCGCTCACGGCAAATCCAAGATGTTTTCTTTTGGCGTTATCGCTGAAATTTTGGCTTCGTTGGTGCGGATGAAGCTGGCTCACCATCGGCGGTCGCTTACTGGAACAGACCATACCGGTTCGAAATAAAAGTGTGATCACTTGTTCTGGCCAATATTCCGAATCATCAAAGCAGTTGGCGGGTCGATAGTGCCAGATCCGGCAATTCTGCGGCATAATGCGCGCCTCGTTTTTTTGAAAGTCTGACGCAATGAAAATCACGGTAATCGGTTCCGGCTACGTCGGCCTCGTCTCCGGCGCATGCCTCGCCGAATTGGGCAACGATGTTGTCTGTCTGGATGTCGATCCGAAGAAGATCGACATTCTCAACAGCGGCGGTGTGCCGATCTACGAACCCGGCTTGGAAGAGGTCATCAAGAGCAACGTCGCCGCAGGCCGCCTGCGTTTCACCACCGATGTCAATGAGAGCGTGGCGCACGGGCTGGTGCAGATGATTGCGGTGGGCACGCCTTCCGGCGAAGATGGTTCTGCCGACCTGCAATATGTCATCGCCGCCGCGCGCAGCATCGGCCGTGCCATGACCGAATACAAGGTGATCGTCGATAAATCCACCGTGCCGGTCGGCACCGCCGACAAGGTCAAACAGGCCGTGCAGGAAGAACTGGACAAACGCGGCATCCTTAGCCCCTCCCCTGATAAGGGGAGGCTGGGAGGGGTTGGTTTTTCCGTAGTGTCCAACCCGGAATTCCTCAAAGAAGGCGCGGCCATCGACGACTTCAATCGCCCCGACCGCATCGTCGTCGGCGCCGAGGACGAGCGGGCGATCAAAGTGATGCGCGAGATGTATGCGCCGTTCCAACGCAACCACGACCGCCTGATGGTGATGGACATCAAGTCCGCCGAGCTGACCAAATATGCCGCCAACGCGATGCTTGCCACGCGCATCTCGTTCATGAACGAACTGGCCAACCTCGCCGAGAAAGTCGGCGCGGACATCGAGCATGTACGCAAGGGCATCGGCTCCGACCAGCGCATCGGCTATCACTTCCTGTATGCGGGCTGCGGCTACGGCGGTTCATGCTTCCCCAAAGACGTGCGTGCCCTGAAGCGTACCGCCGAAGAATACGGCCTGCCGCTAAGAGTGCTGGAAGCCGTGGAAGAAGTTAACGATGCGCAGAAATCCGTGCTGCTGCACAAGATCACCCGGCGCTTCGGCGACAACCTGAAAGGCAAACACTTCGCGCTATGGGGGCTGGCATTCAAGCCGGGCACCGACGACATGCGCGAGGCAACCAGCCGCGTGGTGATGGAAGGGCTATGGGCAAAGGGTGCGACCGTCACCGCCTATGACCCGGTGGCGATGAAAGAGGCGCAACACATTTACGGCGAGCGCGCCGAATTGCGCTATGCCGAGAACCCCAAGGATGCGCTGCACGAAGCCGATGCACTGGTCATCGTCACCGAGTGGAAAGCCTTCAAATCCCCGGATTTCAACATCATCAAGGCACGCCTGAAACAGCCGGTCATTTTCGATGGCCGCAACTTGTTCGAACCCTCCGACATCAAGGCTCTGGGGATCGAATACCACGGGATCGGGCGCGAAGGGTAGAAAACACCTGCCTTATGTGCAACCCCTTGGTGCAACCCCTTGCAGGGCGGGCTTCACCCGACATCTTTATCCGGCGGGCAAGCGTTGCGTGTGACGCATCGCCAAGCTTTGCTGCAATGCATTCATCTCCGCCTTGCTGTGCAATCCTTGCAGCAATTCCATGTAAGTGACGGCTGAAATCGTCAGCATGGAAAAACTATCCAGCTTTTGCGTGGCTTGCGGATAGCCGCGCAAATGCCAAATCAGCACATCGGTATCGACCAGCATTAAGCATCCTCACCCTGACGTGAACCATCAGGAGAATATCGCGCAGCGCGCAGTTGCCGCACGAAAGCGGGCACATCTGCCATATCTTCTCGATCACGCCAAATACCAAACGCGGGGTCATTAGTCACAAACGTTTCTGGCGCATGGGTCGTTTGGGTGGCCTCTGTTTCAATGCGCATGGTAACGGTTTGCTCGGGACACACCTTTAAGCGTTGAGCCCATTGCTGGGGTAATTCACTGACTTTGAAATGTTCGATCACCAAGGTGGACATAACCATTCTCCTTTAACGGCTGTATTGCTACCATTTGGCCGCGACGGTTTATTACATTTTCAGATGTTGCCTGCAAATATTCTGCCGGAAAATAATCGTTTATAGGGGGCGTAGCCAGATTACCCTGGCGAGACATGCAGCATGGCCACGTTGACAATATTCTCGTTGCGCGATAGAGCTTGCATGGAACGACAGGCACAGCGAAAATCGTTACCTGCCTCCGATGGTTAAAAAATGCCCGCCCAATTCTCCGATTTCTACAACAGCCTCGACCCCGACCCGCTCAAGCGCGGCAAGCAGTTCGAGCACTTCGTCAAATGGTTCCTCAAGGCCGATCCCGAATGGGCGACGCAAGTTGACCAGGTGTGGCTGTGGGACGAATGGCCGGGGCGCTGGGGGGCGGACTGCGGGATTGATCTGGTGATTCTCCACAAGAACGGCGATAACTGGGCGGTGCAGTCCAAGTGCTACTCGCCCGACTACGACATCACCAAACACGATGTCGATAAATTCCTCAGCGAATCGAACCGGCCAAGCATCCAGCACCGCCTGCTGATCGCCACCACCGATCGCATCGGCAACAACGCCAAGCAAGTCTGTGATGCGCAAGAAAAACCCGTCGTGCGTTTTCTGCTTTCCGACTTCGATAAATCTGCGTTGGAATATCCCGCCAACTTTGCCGCACTCCCGCAAGCCAAGCGCAAACCCCGCCCCGAACCGCGCGACCACCAGCACGAAGCCAGAGCCGCCGTAGTGCAAGGCCTGCAAAGCGCCGACCGAGGCCAGCTCATTATGGCCTGCGGCACGGGAAAAACTTACGTCACGCTGTGGATCAAAGAAGCATTGGACGCGCAACGCACCTTGGTGCTGGTTCCGTCCCTGGGGCTGCTGTCCCAGCTCCTGCGCGAATGGACTTTCGCCGCTGCCACCCCGTTTGAAGTGCTGTGCGTCTGTTCCGATCAAACCGTCGGCAGCAAGGGCAGCGACGAAGCCATCCACAGCGTGGCCGACCTCGCATTTCCCGTCACCTCGGATGGCGGAATCGGCACTGGCTCAACAAGTGTGGCGAGTTCCGCGTAGCCCAGCACCAGTCCTTCAAGCCCCACGCCGTTGGCCGCTATGGCTTTGGCAAATTTGGCGCGTTTGAGGATGCGGGTCAGTTCGGCGAGCAATATGCGGCTGGTGTATATTTCAATGGCACCCGCTTGGGCGGCATCAAGCAGGCGTGCGGGTGTTCCATTCCACAGCAGGCCGGAGGCGACGATGTTGGTATCCAGCACCAGTCGCATGGCAACGTGTTAGCTGGAGGATTGAGCGCGCCTCTCGGTGCGGTCGGCGGCAATTTCGGCTTCGATTTCTTCCATGGTCAGCGGCGGAATATTCGCCGCTGCGATGCGTTTGCGTGCTTCGGCAAGTCCCGCAAGACGCCGGTTGCGCACTGCCTCACGCAGCAATGTTTGCAGGCTGTCCGGGCTGGTTAATCCCATGCGTACAGCATCTTTTGCCAGTTGGTCTGGCAGGTTCAGTTTTAGTTCCAGTGTCGTCATCGCAATTCCTTCTGCGTGTTGATGCGTTGTACACGGTGCGATGCCATTATAGTATCTTACCAGTCAAGTCTTCACATTTTTTGAGAAGATTTTGATTGCGACGAGGACAAAAAAGTGAGAACATTTAGTTGCCATAACGGCTTGAACCCACAAGGGTTATCCTCTTATCTCACCTGCAAATGCAGGAATA
>JAUYJO010000104.1 GCA_030700315.1 Gallionella sp. | reverse complement strand
GTTCCTGTCCGCGTGTCCCAGCGCCCCGCACAAATGATCGAGATACCGCTCATATTCTGCCAGTTCTTCCATTTCGCCTCTCCCTCCACAAGTCAACACAAGTCCGTGTGGTATGGTTATCGGCAGAAAATAGAATTTATTGACACAGTCCAACTAAAAAAGAAACGAATTTCGATTTACATCGATGACCTTGATCGTGGCTGGCAAGGACGAAAGCTGGACAATGCCCGCATCTCGGCTCTACTGAACGCAGTTCGTGATCTGTCTTCCGAGAATCGCGGAATCAATTTCCGCATTAGCCTTCGCTCAGACGTTTATTACCTCGTCCGAACATCTGACGAGTCAACCGATAAGATTGAAGGGTCAGTTGTCTGGCATTCATGGAGCAATCACGAAATCTTCGTTCTGCTCGTAAAGCGAATCGAAAGCTTCTTTGGAAGAAAGGTCGACGAACAACAGCTACTTCATACCAATCAGCAGACACTAGCCAAGTACCTCCGGCCCGTGATGGAGGAGCGGTTTCAAGGGCAGGGTGTTTGGGAAAATACCCCAATGTATCGAGTGCTCATGTCACTGATACGTAAACGCCCAGGGGACTTGGTGAAATTGTGTTCCCTCGCTGGGCGAAGTGCACGTAGCGACAACTCAACAAAGATTACTACCAAGCACTTTCAATCGATATTTGAAGAGTACTCGCAGGGCCGCCTCCAAGACACGATCAATGAGTTCCGCTCCGAGCTCCCCGCAATTGAGAAACTGCTTCTGTTGATGAAGCCTTCAAAGCGAGAACGTACCACTCACGAGTGATACACGTACACCACTGATGCCCTCCTAAAGAAGATAAACACCATTCGTGAGCAAGGTCAATTTAAGTTCGCAAATGGTGACCTAGCAGACAGCAAGCGTTTGGCAGCGTTCATGTACAAAATAAATTTTCTGACTGCACGCAAGGAAGTAGCTTCTGAAGTGGTTGAACGAAAATACTTTGAGGAAAACCGATATCTGTCGAACGAGTTTGTAGAGTTCGGTTTCGACTGGGAAATTCATCCAGCGTACCGTTGGGCTCTACAGCCAGACGATATCCGCAATATTTATAGCACACTTAAACTCACAGCGGACGATGCGTAAAACATTTTCTAATCCTACGCTCAAGCGGGACTGCGCAAAAGCGCGCAGCCCCCTAGCTCCATTACGTTAGAAGTCGATTACGCGTTGCTGCCGTCCACCCATGTCTAAAATCACAGCCTATCGCCCGGTCAACCTTTGCATCTACTGCGGAGCCAAAGAAGATCTGCGTGACGAGCACATCGTGCCGTACTCGCTCGGTGGTTTGTCTTTTCTCCCCGCTGCAAGTTGTAGGGAATGCGAAGCCGTGACGTCCGCGTTCGAAGGACGTTGCGCGTCTGTGAATTTCGGATCATTCCGAATACGCGAGAACGTACAAACGAGAAACCCCAAGAAACGTCCGAAAAATCTTTCGATGATCTCCACGGAAGACGATGTTGCGACTGTTCACTTGGTGCCAAAAGAAGGCGTCATCGCCACAATGCCCCTCTTTCGCTTTAGGCCACCCGGATATCTTCTCGATCCAACGCACAAGGAGATTGGCTGGACGGGCGCCACATTCGAGGTGAAGACCGACGCTCCGAGGCAACAGAAACTCTGGAAGAACTACAAAGCCCCCAGCTTCTCAGTAACACAAAACTTTGATCCAGATTCGCACGCTCGACTACTTGCAAAGATCGCTCACGCACTTACAGTTGGTCATTTGGGGCTAAACGGTTTCGAGGCGTGGCTCCCACCTTACATTCTCGGCAACGATCAGTGCCTGTCCTATCTCGTGGGCGGCTTCGATGCGAACGAGGAGTCTTTGAACGTTCTGCACGAGATAAGATACGAAGTATGGCCAACGAAGGAAAAGTTCATTGTGCTAGTCAAGCTCAGGCTCTTTGCGCAGTTTGGTGGACCGCATGCTCAGATTGTCGTCGGTACTTCCACAAGTGAAATGCTAGATCGAAAACTGCCATTCGTGATCGAGGCCAATGCATAAACCAAGCATGGTCAACCAGCGACTTCTAACTTATCATTCCACCGGACATGCGCGAAAAGCCGCGCAGGCCGGTGAATTCAAATGTTGGGCATTTTTCAAGGAGTAATTGAATGAAGAAGTGGAAGCAAGAATTGAATCGATTGGGGGTTCCATGTTGTGTTTTTTTACGTTAAGAGAAATGGAAATCACAAACGTACCATTTGGTCATGAACCTCACGACGAGGTAGGTCAGGATTCATCCCGACGGGGTTGGGTTATGCGACGCTCTGTCGGGGTGAATCCCGCCCCCCCGGCTCATCAAAGGTACTTTTACAATTTCTGCATCCCTTGCACATTTTGCGTTTAAAGTCTTGATTTCCTCCCTGCCTGCCCTCAAACTGAACGCATAGATCGAAAGGGAGGTAGCCATGTCTTTCATCCGTACCCCTGCCGTTGCAGGACTGTTCTATCCCGCCGATGCACGGCAGCTTGCGCATGACGTGCAACAACTGCTGGCCGCAGCGCTTCCGCAGCATCTGACCCCCAAAGCACTGATCGTCCCACATGCCGGTTACATTTATTCCGGACCCATCGCGGCGACAGCCTATGCCACGCTCCGAGCGATTGCCGCGCGCATCCGCCGCGTGGTGTTGCTCGGCCCCACCCACCGCGTCGCGGTGCGCGGCTTGGCGCTGCCCGGTGCGGAGGCCTTCGATACGCCGCTGGGGCGGATTATGCTGGATGCGGCGGCGGGGCGCAGTATCGCCCATCTGCCGCAGGTGACCGTCAGCGCCCAGGCGCATGCGCTGGAACATTCGCTGGAAGTGCAACTGCCGTTCCTGCAAAGTGTGCTGACGGATTTCACCCTGCTGCCGCTGGCAGTCGGCATGGCGACATCCGAAGAAGTCGCCGAAGTATTGGAAGCGCTGTGGGGCGGCGAGGAAACGCTGATCGTGATCAGTTCCGACCTGTCGCATTTTCTGCCCTACGCCACCGCGCAGCGCGTGGATCACGACACCGTGCAAGCCATTCTCGATCTTCGCCAGCCTATCGACCACGACCGGGCCTGCGGCGGCACGCCGGTCAGCGGCTTGATCGTCGCGGCGCGCCACCACCACCTCACGCCGCATTTGCTCGACTTGCGAAACTCCGGGGATACCGCCGGATCGCCTGACCAGGTGGTGGGCTATGCTGCCATCGCCTTCACCGAGGAAATAAAACATGCAAACTGAACAGGGAAAGCTATTGCTGCCGATTGCACGCGCGGCTATTTCGTGCGCCTTGGGTGTGCCCAGAGCGGCAGACGAAACCGCACCCTGGCTGGCCGAGCCTGGCGCATGCTTCGTCACGCTCACGCAAAACGGCGAGCTGCGCGGCTGCATTGGCACGCTGCAAGCGTATCGGCCATTGCTCGCCGATATCAAAAGCAATGCCGTATCCGCCGCCTTGCGCGACCCACGTTTTATGCCGTTGAGCGCCGAGGAACTCGACATCACCAGAATTGAAGTCTCGCTGCTCTCGCCGACCACCGCGATGGACGTTCGTGACGAGGCCGATGCGCTGGCGCAACTGCGCCCCGGTGTGGACGGTATCGTGTTCGAGTTTGGCTCGTACCGCAGCACTTTCCTGCCGCAGGTATGGGAACAGTTGCCCCAGCCCCGCCAGTTCATGGCGCACCTTAGGCGCAAGGCTGGCCTGCCCGACGACTTCTGGGAAGAAGGCGTGAAGCTGTCGCGCTATACGGTGGCCAAATGGAGCGAGGAGAAAACCTGATCTATTCGAACAATGTAGCCCGGATGCAGCGTAGCGGAATCCGGGGTGACTTTTAGACGGCTCCACGTCCCGCATTCCGCTACGCTGCATACGGGCTACGACAATGATTTTGTGAGGTGAATATAATGGATGAACCGATCAGCATTGAAGAACAGTACCCGGCCAAATACTGGCACTTGCTGGACGACGGGCGCATCCAGTGCGACCTGTGCCCGCGTGACTGCAGACTGCGCGAAGGACAGCGCGGCGCGTGTTTCGTGCGCGGCCGTATCCATGATGCGATGGTGCTCACCACCTATGGGCGCAGCTCCGGCTTTTGCGTCGATCCGATCGAGAAAAAACCGCTCAACCATTTTTATCCGGGCAGCAGCATTTTTTCGTTCGGCACGGCGGGCTGCAATCTCGCCTGCAAGTTCTGCCAGAACTGGGACATTTCCAAGTCGCGCAGCTTCGACAAACTCGCCGACCAGGCCAGCCCGCAAGCCATCGCACGCGCCGCCGCCGAGCATGGCTGCAAGAGCGTTGCGTTCACTTACAACGATCCGGTGATCTTCGCCGAATACGCGATGGACACCGCCGATGCATGCCACGAACTCGGCATCCAGACCGTCGCGGTCACGGCGGGCTACATCCACGAACAGGCGCGCCGCGAATTCTTCGCCAAAATGGATGCCGCCAATGTCGATCTCAAGGGGTTCACCGACGAGTTTTACGTCAAGCTGTGCGGCGCGCATCTGCAACCGATACTGGACACGCTGAAATACCTGCGCCAGGAAACCGACGTCTGGGTGGAGCTGACCACGCTGCTGATTCCCGACCACAACGATTCGGCTGAAGAAATCGGCAAGATGAGTGCATGGATCGTGAAGGAACTCGGTGCGGACGTGCCGTTGCACTTCAGCGCATTCCATCCGGACTACAAGATGGCCGACATCCCAGCTACCCCGCTGGAAACGCTGATACAGGCGCGGCAAATCGCCCAGGCTGCGGGGCTGCGCTATGTCTATACCGGCAACGTGCATAACCGCGAGGGTGACACCACCTGGTGCCCGTCATGCGGCAGCGCATTGATCGTGCGCGACTGGTATGAAATCAACCAATACCGTCTCACCCCCGACGGCCACTGCTCGGATTGCCATGCGAAAATCGCCGGGCGCTTCGAAAAATTTACCCAGGCATTCGGGGCGCGCCGTATTCCCATCGTGATGGGAGGCCAATTGTGACAGGAAGATTGCCGTGAGCGCCGGGCATATTCCGGCAGACAATGCCCGGCTCGATGGCGATCTGATCCTGCCGCCACCTGCAACGGGTGTGGTGCTATTCGCCCACGGCAGCAGCCGCTTCAGCCCGCGCAATATCTATGTCGCCGAAGTGCTGCACCTGTAAGGCGCATTTTGGGATAATGAGCGCCCTGATTCAATTTTCCACATCGATGAAAAGGTAAAAAATGAAGCGTTTGATCATGCATTGGCTGTTAGTTTGTATGTGTTCGTTTGCGCTGGCCGGGCCTGTGCTGGCCGAGTCATCCGCCGACCCGCTATCAGATGCGGGGAACGCCTTCGCTGAAGGCGATTACGCGAAAGCGGCAGGTTTATACAGGCCTCTGGCTGAACAAGGCCATGCCGAAGCGCGGCTTGTACTGGGAACCCTGTATGACATCGGGTTGGGTGTCGCACAGGATTACACTGAAGCAATAAAATGGTATCGGCTGGCAGCGGAACAGGGGAACGCCAAGGCACAATCAAAGCTGGGGTCTATGTATGACATCGGGCTGGCTGTTCCTCAGGATAAGCAGGAGGCGGCAAAGTGGTGGCGGCTGGCCGCAGAAAATGGTGATGCTGTTGCGCAACTCAACCTTGGGTCGATGTATGACCGTGGCAAAGAGGTTGCGCAGGATTCCAAAGAAGCGGTCAAGTGGTACCGGCTGTCAGCGGAACAGGGGAATGCTTTTGCACAGGAAAAACTGGGTTGGAAATACGCCTCGGGAGAAGGTGTTCCTCAAGATGATGTGCTGGCGCATATGTGGTTCGATATCGCGGCTAACGATAAATCTGCCGCCGGGCGAAACGTCGCCATCGGGCAACGCGATTACATTGCCTCGCGCATGACCGTGCAGCAAATCGCCAAGGCGCGTGACCTTGCCAGAAAATGCGCGGCCAAAAAATTCAAGGGCTGCTAGCAAAGGGGTGTTGCTGAACCCTGCCATTACTCGCTGCGCGCTTCCTCCTCCTGCTCGTCAGGTTGCTCGCCAAAAACATCGCCCAGCAACCTGGCTGCGGTCTGCGCCAGCAGCGCGACATCCAGGGTGCCGATACACTGCTCGGCCATATCGATCCCTTCTAGAATGGAAGGCCGCTCGCTCTCGGCCAGTTCCCATACGCCGGTTTCATCGCCTCTTTTCCTGACTGCCACCAATTCTTCAATGGCTCTATCCAGCATTTCAAGTGCCAGGGGAATTTTTGTCTTTTTTTGTTCGAGCGCCGAGCGGACAACCGAAATAGCTGCCGCCAGCCGGCTGAAAGCCATGACATTAAACTGCCCGAGGCAGGCTGCCTGATAAGCGGTATGCATATCCATCGCATAAATATCCTTCAGGCCTTGTGTGACGGGGACGCGCAATGGGGATTTTTTTCTCATGGATATTTGTCTTTAAGTTTTAATAAAATTTGGTAACTACTCAGGTCGAAAAAAACTCCCCGCCAGATACCAACGTCCAACCACCCCTGCGCGCCGGGCGCTTCGCTTCCCCCTTTGCAAAAGCATGTCCTGAGCTTGTCGAAGCGGGGGGGCTGATAACCAGCGACTTGGCTGTCGTATTTTGACAGCCTAGTCGAATGGCTAGTTGTTCCATCAGGGGGATTTGAAGTGCGCCGCTCTCTCGCCTCCTGCTGTAAATCCCCCCTGCCCCCCTTTTTCAAAGGGGGGTATCACCCCTCCCAGCCTTCCTCATGCAAGGGGGAAGGGACTGGCGTTGTGGCTATTTTCAAGCATACCTTCGACCTGAGTAGTT
Organism: Gallionella sp.; assembly: GCA_030700315.1. Lineage (GTDB taxonomy): Bacteria > Pseudomonadota > Gammaproteobacteria > Burkholderiales > Gallionellaceae > Gallionella. The sequence goes on along the minus strand of JAUYJO010000104.1, from coordinate 19,687 downwards.
GCCACACGCAAACAAAAACTCCCGCCGTCTGCGGGAGTTTTGTTTGCGTGTGCCACATGCGCATTAGTGCAGCAGCAAGGATTGTTGCACCGACACCGCACAAATTGACATCAGCGCACCGGGCAGCAGACCAAGCAGCAATACGCCGAGCCCGTTCACGCTCATCAGCAAGACAGTGTCCGATCCGACGGCGATTGGCGCGTGGCTTTCAGGTGTGTCGAAATACATCAGCTTGACGATGCGCAGGTAATAAAACGCGCCGATCAGCGAGAGCAATACCGCGACGACAGCCAGCCAGATATGCCCCGCCTGCACCACGGCGTTCAGCACCGAAAATTTCGCATAAAAGCCGACGGTGGGCGGCACGCCAGCCATCGAGAACATCAGCAGCAGCATCAGGAAGGCGAGCCACGGGCTGCGCTGGTTGAGCCCCTTGAAGTCGTCGAGGCTATCGGCCTCGAAGCCTTCGCGCGACAGCAGCATGATCATGCCGAACGCGCCGAGCGACATCAGCACATAAATCACGGTATAGAACATCGCTGCCCCGTAGCCTTCGACGTTTCCGCTCAGCAAGCCGAGCAGCATGAAACCCATGTGCGCGATGGTGGAGTAGGCGAACATGCGCTTGAGGTTGGTCTGTGCAATCGCGGTAAGGTTGCCGATGGCCATGGAGGCGACGGCAAGGATGATCAGCATGCCCGACCAGTGCTGCACCAGCGGTTGCAGACCCTCGACCAGAATGCGCGCAACAAAGGCGAAGGCAGCGAGTTTGGGCGCGGAACCGATCAGCATGGTCATCGCGGTGGGTGCGCCGTGGTACACGTCAGGCACCCACATGTGGAACGGCACGGCGCCAAGCTTGAAGGCCAACCCGGAGACCATGAACACCAGGCCGAACACCAGCAGGTTCTTGTCCGCAGCACCGGTCTGAATCGCGTTGGCCACCGCGCCCAATTCCAGCGAGCCGGTCGCGCCGTAGAGCATGGACATGCCATACAGCAGCAGGCCAGAGGCCAGTGCGCCAAGGATGAAATACTTCATCGCGGCTTCGGTGGCGACAGCGGAATCGCGCTGCAACGCGACCATCGCGTACAGACTCAGCGATAGCAGTTCCAAGCCGAGATACAAGGTGAGGAAGTGGTTGGCAGAAATCATCACCATCATGCCGAGCGTGGCGAACAGGGTCAACACCATGAATTCGCCGCTGAACAGGCCGCGCACGGTGAGATATAGCCTTGAATACACCAGCATCATCGACACCGCCAGATAGGCCAGCAGCTTCAGCACATCGGCCATCAGATCGTCCACATACATGCCGTTGAAGGCATACACCACACCGTTTTCGTGCGTGCCCACGGTAATCAGCGCGCAACCCAGCAGGGTGAGCTGCACCAGCAGATAGGTGACCAACCTGCCGCTTTGCTTGATCAGCAGATCCGCGATCAGGATCACACACGCCATGACCAGCAGAAAAATTTCAGCGGCAGCAGGCATCAAATTCGTCATCAAATCCATATACACCTCAAAATCAATCTGTAGGGTGGGCACGTTTTCTGTGCCCACGCAGAAATATCATTCACTGACCGCGTGGGCACAAAAGCGTGCCCACCCTACCAACATCACGGCAGCTTGGAACGCGCCACATGCACCAGCAGGTCGTTCACCGACACATGCATGATTTCGCTGAACGGTAGCGGGTACAGCCCCATGCCCAGCACGGTAACCGCGAGGGTTGTGAAAATCACTTTTTCGCGCAGCGTCAGGTCGGTGAGTTCGGCGACATGGTGGTTGGCCACCGCGCCGAAAATCACGCGCTTGTACATCCACAGCGTGTAGGCCGCGCCAAAGATCAGCGTGGTCCCGGCCGCGAAGGCGTACCAGAAATTCACCTTCACCGCGCCGAGGATCACCATGAATTCGCCGACGAAAGCGCTGGTGCCGGGCAAGCCGCTGTTGGCCATGGCGAACAGCATGAAGAATGCGGCAAACACCGGCATGGTGTTGGCCACGCCGCCGTAATCGGCGATGTTGCGCGAATGCATGCGGTCATACAGCACGCCGATGCACAGGAACAGCGCGCCGGCGACAAAGCCGTGCGAAACCATTTGCAGCAGCGCGCCTTCCATGCCGTAGGCGTTGAAAATGAAGAAACCCAGCGTGACGAAGCCCATGTGCGAAATCGAGGAATACGCGACCAGCTTCTTCATGTCGGTCTGCATCAGCGCCACCAGGCCGATGTACACCACGGCAATCAGCGACAGCGCGATCATCACACCGGACAAATAATGGCTGGCATCTGGCGCTATCGGCATGGAGAAACGCAGAAAGCCATAAGCGCCCACCTTCAGCATGATCGCCGCCAGAATCACCGAGCCGCCGGTCGGCGCCTCGACGTGCGCGTCCGGCAACCAGGTGTGTACCGGAAACATCGGCACCTTCACCGCGAAGGCGAAGAAGAACGCGATGAAAATCAGAATTTGCGCCGTCATCGGAACCGCGACCTTATGAAAATCGAGTATCGCGAAACTGCCGCCGGACTGGTTGTACAGGTAAATCAGCGCCACCAGCATCAGCAGCGAGCCGAGCAGGGTGTAGAGGAAAAACTTGACTGCCGCATACACGCGATTCGGCCCGCCCCACACACCGATAATGAGGAACATCGGGATCAGCATGGTTTCCCAGAACACGTAGAACAGGATGGCGTCGAGCGCGGCGAACACGCCGATCATGACACCGGACATAATCAGGAAAGATGCCATGTATTGCGCGACGCGCTTTTCGATCACCTGCCAGCCGGCCAGCACCACGAGCGGGGTAAAGAAGGCGGTGAGCAGGACGAACAGCAGCGAGATGCCGTCCACGCCGACGTGGTAGTGGATGTTGAAGCGCGCGATCCAGTTGTACAGTTCGACGAACTGCATCTCCGAGGTGTCATACGCGAAGCCGGTATACAGCGGAATCGTGACCAGGAAACCGAGCACCGAACCGACCAGCGCAATGATGCGCGCCAGCGGCGCATTCTTGTCTCCGCCAGTGGCCAGCACCAAGATGCCGAACACGATCGGCAGCCAGATCGCAACGCTAATAATGGGTAATCCAAAAATCATGCTGTTGTTCCTTTACTTTAATTCAACCCCAACCCCCTCAATCCCCCTTGTCAGGGGGAGGCCACCTCCTCCCCTGACAAGGGGAGGCCGGGAGGGGTTAGTCTTTAAAACCAGTTTCGCACCGTCAGCAGCACGAACACGCCGATGATCATGGAAAATGCATAGTGGTAGATATAACCGGACTGGAGGTGGCGCACCAGGCCGGAGAACATCCCGACCAGTTTCGCCGAGCCGTTCACCATCAATCCGTCAATCAGTTTCACATCGCCAAACTTCCACAGGAAACCGCTCGCGCCGCGCGCGCCGCCGGCAAAGAACCAGTCGTTGAAGCGGTCGAAGTAATACTTGTTATCGAGCAGCGTATAGATGAACCCGAATTTCTTCTGGATCGCCGCCGGGATGTCGGGGCGCTTCAGGTAGAAGAACGCCGCGCTCGCCACGCCGGCCACTGCCAGCCACAACGGCAGGGTGGTCAGGGAATGCAGCGCCATCGCAAAGGCGCCGTGGAATTCCGCTTTCAGCTCATGCATTACCGGATGTTGTTCGGAGATGAAAATCGCGTCACCGAAATAGCCGCCATGCAGCATCGGCTCGATAGCGATGTAGCCGATCAGCACGGAAGGGATGGCCAGCAGGATCAGCGGCAGCGTCACCACCCATGGCGTCTCGTGCGGCTTGCCGCCGTGATGCCCATGATCGTCATGGGCGACAGCATGGTCATCATGCGCATGTGCGTCGTGCGCATCGGCGTGATGTGCGTCGTGCGCGGCATGCCCTGCATCTGCCGAATGATGGCCGTCATGCGGCACCTGGTCATAGCGCTCCTTGCCGTGGAACACCAGAAAGTACATGCGGAACGAGTAGAAGGCGGTGACAAACACGCCCGCCACCACCGCAAAATAGGCGAAACCGGAGCCGGGCAGGTGCGACAGCGCGACCGCCTCGATGATGCTGTCCTTGGAATAAAAACCGGAGAAGAACGGCGTGCCTATCAGTGCCAGCGAGCCGATCAGCGAAGTGATCCAGGTGATCGGCATATATTTTTTCAGGCCGCCCATGTAGCGGATGTCCTGATTGTGGTGCATCGCGATAATTACTGAGCCAGCGGCGAGGAACAGCAGCGCCTTGAAGAAGGCGTGGGTCATCAGGTGGAAGATCGCCACCGAGTAAGCCGATGCGCCGAGCGCCACGGTCATGTAGCCGAGCTGCGACAGCGTGGAATAGGCCACCACGCGCTTGATGTCGTTCTGGATGATGCCGAGGAAGCCCATGAACAGCGCGGTGATCGCGCCGATCACCATCACGAAGGACAGCGCTGTGTCGGACAATTCAAACAGCGGCGACATGCGCGCCACCATAAAAATACCGGCGGTCACCATGGTCGCGGCGTGAATCAACGCGGAGATCGGCGTCGGGCCTTCCATCGAATCGGGCAGCCAGACATGCAGCGGGAACTGCGCCGACTTGCCCATCGCGCCGATGAACAACAGGATGCAGATCGCGCTCATCAGGTTCCACGACACGCCGGGAATCGGCGCCATGTCATTGGCATGGCTGGCAGCATTGGCGAACACTGCGGCATAATCCAGCGTGCCGAACACCATCAGCACCAGCCCGATGCCGAGCAGGAAACCGAAGTCGCCGACGCGGTTCACCAGGAAGGCTTTGAGATTGGCGTAGATCGCCGTGTCCTTCTTGAACCAGAAGCCGATCAGCAGATAGGAAACCAGCCCCACCGCCTCCCAGCCGAAGAACAATTGCATGAAATTGTTGGCCATCACCAGCATCAGCATGGAGAAGGTGAACAGCGAAATGTAGCTGAAAAAACGCTGGTAGCCGTCGTCGTCCTGCATGTAGCCGATGGTATAGATATGCACCATCAGCGACACGAAAGTCACCACCAGCATCATCGTGACGGTGAGCCTGTCGATCAGGAAACCCACCTGAAAACTGGTGCCGCCGGAAGTCAGCCAGGTGTATACCGCGCCATTAAATACATTGCCCGCCAGCACATCGTTGAAAATCGCCAACGAAGCAAAAAACGAAACCGCTACCAGTGCGATGGTAATGCGGTGCGACCAGGCGCGTCCCAGGCACTTGCCGAACAACCCGGCGGCAATCGCGCCGACCAGCGGAGCCAGCGGGACCAGCAGATACAAATTTTGCATACTCATGCCCGTTACCCTTTCAGGCTGTCAAGATCATCGACGTTGATGGTGTTCAGGTTGCGGAACAACACCACCAGTATCGCCAGACCGATGGCGGCCTCGGCGGCGGCCACGGTCAGGATGAAGAATACGAAGACCTGCCCTGCGGTATCGTTCAAATAATGCGAGAACGCCACGAAGTTAGTATTAACTGCCAACAGCATCATTTCGATCGCCATCAGCAGCACGATCAGGTTCTTGCGGTTGAGGAATATGCCGACCACGCCGATCGCAAACAGCACGGCGCTCAGTACCAGATAATGTGAAAGGGTCAACATGTTGCTCTTCTCGCTCCCTTGATTAATTTCGTAGGTCGGGCTTCAGCCCGACGTAACTGGTGTGTCGGGCTGAATCCCGACCTACTCATTCTTTACTTTCGCTCTGCATCTTCACGATGCGCAAACGATCCGCCTTCTTCACCGCAACCTGCTCGGCCACCACTTGCGACTTGGAGTCCTTGCGGCGACGCAGCGTCAGCGCGATGGCCGCCACCATCGCCACCAGCAGCAATACCGCAGCAATCTCGAACGGATACACGTAGTCGGTGTAGATCAACCGGCCCAGCTCCTTGGTGTTGCTGTAATCGGCCGCATGTTTGACAGCTGTCTTGCCCGCCGAGATGTCGGGCGAGCCCAGCACCCACACCATCTGGAACACCATCAGGCCGGCCAACGCAGCGCCGAACGGCAGCCAGCGCCAAATGCCTTCGCGCAGCCGCACCAGATTGATGTCCAGCATCATCACCACGAACAAGAACAGCACCATCACCGCGCCAACGTACACCAGCACCAGCGTGATGGCGAGAAACTCCGCTTCCAGCAATATCCAGATGCCCGCACAACTGATGAAAGTCAGCACCAGGAACATCACCGCATGCACTGGATTGCGCGCGGTAATCACGCGCATCGCCGCGAACACGGTCAATGCGGCAAATATATAAAACACGATGGTCTCGAAATTCATCATCAATAAACCCTTTAAAATTTCGGAGAAGGGGGAAGGGAGAAGTGGGAAGGGTAAAACCCTCGCGCCGCTTTATGTTTTTCGCTTCTCACCCTTCCCCCTTCCCCCTTCCCTCTTATCCCTTATCTGTATTTAGCATCCGCCGCGCGATCCTTGGCGATCTGCTCCTCATGCCGGTCGCCGTTCGCGAGCAGCATGGTCTTGGTGTAATACAGGTCGCCGCGCTTCTCGCCGTGATATTCGAACACGCGCGTCTCGACAATCGCGTCCACCGGGCATGACTCTTCGCAGAAGCCGCAGAAAATGCACTTGGTCAGGTCGATGTCGTATTGCGTGGTGCGGCGCGTGCCATCTTCGCGTTCGCCGATCTCGATCTTGATCGCCATCGCCGGACACACCGCCTCGCACAGCTTGCAGCCGATGCAGCGTTCCTCGCCGTTGGGGTAACGGCGTTGCGCGTGCAGGCCACGGAAGCGGAAGCCCTGTGGCGTCTTTTCTTCCGGATACTGCACGGTGATTTTGCGCGCGAAGAAATATCGGCCAGTCAGTGCCATGCCCTTGAGCAGCTCGAACAGCAGGAAAGTCTTGAAGAAATTAGCTATTTTTTCCATATTCGTCTCCGTCCGCCTACCAGACCCACAGCGGGGTCTGCATCCACGCGGCAACCACTATCACCCAGATGATGGTGAGCGGGATAAATACTTTCCAGCCCAGGCGCATCAACTGGTCATAACGGTAGCGCGGGAAGGTGGCGCGGAACCACAGGAACAGGAACAGGATGAACGAGACCTTGCCCAGCAGCCAGATGAAACTGTCCGGCAGGAACGGCAGCGGCGACAGCCAGCCGCCTAGGAACATGATCGCGGTCAGGAACGCAATCAGGATCATGTTTGCGTACTCGGCCAGGAAGAACAGCGCGAACGCCATACCGGAATATTCCACGTGGAAACCGGCGACAATTTCCGACTCGCCCTCCGCCATGTCGAACGGCGCGCGGTTGGTTTCCGCGACGCCGGAAATCAGGTACACCAGGAACATCGGGAACAGCGGCAACAGATACCAGTTGAGCAGACCGAAATTGCCTTTCTGGCCGTTCACGATGTCGCTCAAGTTCATGCTCTGCGAGGCCAGCAACACGCATACCAGCGCGAAACCCATGGCGATTTCATACGACACAATCTGCGCGGCGGAACGCACCGCACCGAGAAACGCGTATTTCGAATTGGATGCCCAGCCGGCGATGATGATACCGTACACGCCCAGCGAGGTCATGGCCAGCAGGTACAACAACCCCGCATTCAGGTTGGACACCACCATCCCGTCGCTGAACGGCACCACCGCCCACGCCGCCAGCGACGGGGCGAGCGCCATGATCGGGGCGATGATGAACAGGAACTTGCTGGAGCCGCTCGGGACAATGATTTCCTTGAGCAGCAGCTTGACACCATCGGCGAGCGGTTGCAGCAGACCGTAAGGGCCGACGCGGTTCGGGCCGATGCGGATCTGCATGTAGCCGATGACCTTGCGCTCCGCCAGCGTCAGATAGGCGACGGTGCCCATGATGGGCAGCACGATGACCATGATTTTCACCACCGTCCAAAGCGGCAGCCACAGCGGGCCGAGCAGATCGAGTCCGGCCTGTTCGAGGATTTGCAGCAATTCCATCATGCCCGTTCCCCAGTTATCGGTTCAAGAGTTCCCGGTTCAAAAGTTACCGGTTCCACAGTAATCGCCCCAAACATCGCGCCCAGTTCCGCCGTTGCCGGATGTCCCGCCGCCACGCGCGCAACGCCTGCAGGCAGACCGTCATCCGCCTGCGCCACCAGACGCACCGTTGCGCCGCCCTGCCTCACCTTGACGCTATCGCCGGGCTGCACGCCCAGTTTCTGCAACTCGCTGCCGCGCATCAATACGCACGGCGTCGCGGCGTCGCGGGTTTTTTGCAGCGCGGCGGCGCGGCGCACCAGCGCATCGGCCGAGTAAATCGGCACGTCCGCGACACGTTGCAAGCCACCGCTATTGCCGCTTGCCGCCGCCTGCAATGCAACACCTTCGATATGATTATTCAGCTTATCGGCCACGTTTTGGCCGGACAGCGCTTCATCGCACACCGCTTCGCTGCTGTCGTAATCAAAGCCCGGCACATCGAGCAGGTTGCCCAATACGCGCAACACTTTCCAGGCCGGGCGCGCTTCACCGAGCGGCTTGACCGCGCCCTTGAAACTCTGCACGCGCCCCTCGGTGCTGACAAACGTGCCGGAGGTTTCGGTAAACGGTGCGATGGGCAGCAACACATCGGCGTAATCTGTCGCATGGTGCTTCCAGGCGGACAAGGCCACCACCAGATCGGCTGCGTGCATCGCGGCCATCGCCTGCTGCGGGTCGTGCATGTCCAGTTCCGGCTCGACGTTCAGCAGGAGATACGCCTTGCGTGGCGAGGCCAGCATCTGCGCGGCATTCATGCCCTGCACAGCACCACCAAACGGCACCGCTCCGGCAAGATAGCCGCCGACGCTGTTGGCCGCTTCGCCGAGAAAACCGAAGCTTGCGCCGCACAATGCGGCGATCTGTTCCGCCAACGCGGCAAGCTGCGCCGCCTGCGGGTGCTGCTGCGCGAAGTTGCCGAGCAATACTGCGGCGCGTTCGCCGCTGGCCAGACTCTTGGCAATGGCGGCTGCAACTCCATCCCCTAACAAGGGGAGGGCTGGGGAGGAGTTTTCGACACCCTGCACGGATGCGTCCGGCGTGGCCTGTTCCGCGGCCAGCTTTTCTGCAGTCAGGGCCTTGAGGATTTGCGCCAGCGTGTTGACCAGTTCATCCGGCGCAACGACGGCCTTGTTGGCGGCTGGCATCAGCAAATCGTCGTCACTTGAGTGAACGATATTGGCCTGCGCACCGTTTTTAACCGCCTGGCGCACACGCTGCGCGAGCAGCGGATGATCCTTGCGCAGAAAGCTGCCGACGATCAGCAAGCGGTCGCGAGTATTGATGTCGGCAACCGGCATACCCAGCCATGATGCCCCAGCCTGTTTGCCATCCGCGCTGAAATCGGACTGGCGCAAACGGAAATCAACATTGCCGTTGCCCAGCCCGCGCATGAGTTTTTGCAGCAGATAGAGTTCTTCCAGCGTGCTGTGCGGCGTCGCCAATGCGGCAAGCTGTTCTGCACCGGCACCGCAGGCGATCTGATGCAGGCCTTTCGCCACATATTCCAGTGCGACCGGCCATTCGACTTCGACCCATTTACCGTCCTGCTTGAGCATCGGCTTGGTCAGGCGTTCCGGCGAATTCAATCCTTCGTAGCTGAATCTGTCCTTGTCGGCAATCCAGCATTCGTTGACGGCTTCGTTGGTGACCGGCGTGACGCGCATCACCTTGTTGTTTTTTACCTGCACCGCCAGATTGGAACCCAGGCCGTCATGCGGGCTGACCGATTTGCGCCGCGACAGCTCCCAGCTGCGCGCGCTGTAGCGGAACGGCTTGCTGGTCAACGCGCCGACCGGGCACAGGTCGATGATATTGCCGGACAACTCGGAATCCACCGAACTGTTCACAAAACTCATGATTTGCGCGTGTTCGCCACGGAACGCCATGCCCATTTCCATCATGCCGGCGATTTCCTGGCCGAAACGCACGCAGCGCGTACACTGGATACAGCGGCTCATTTCCAGAGTGGAAATCAGCGCGCCGATGTCCTTGTGCATCACGATGCGTTTTTCTTCGCTGTAGCGCGATGCCGTCCCGCCATACCCCATCGCGACGTCCTGCAACATGCATTCGCCACCTTGGTCGCAGATCGGGCAATCCAGCGGATGGTTGATCAGCAGGAATTCCATCACGCCCTTTTGCGCCTTGACGGCCAGCTCTGAACGGGTCTTGACCTTCATGCCGTCGGTGGCGGGTGTCGCGCAGGCGGGCAACGGTTTGGGCGCTTTTTCCACTTCGACCAGGCACATGCGGCAACTGGCCGCAATGGACAGTTTCTTGTGGTAGCAGAAATGCGGGATATGAATACCCGCCTTGTGCGCCGCATCCATCACGGTGGAACCGCGCCCGATTTCGACTTGCTTGCCGTCAATTTCAATATTAATCATCTATATTTCCTGATCTTATTTCGCCTTGGCAGAAGGAATGTTTGGACTATTAGGATTAACATCCAAGCGCCGTTTCTCGGCGTACACCACCAAATCCATATCTGCCATTGCCACCAATCCCAGCAACGGCTCATCGCCCATCACCAGCGCACCCACGAAACACAGACGATCACCAAAACGAACCGACACCGGGCCAACGTAAGGCACCGTCCTGTGCGACCCATCCGCCAGCGTGATTTCACGGGTTGGATCTATCGGGCTAGGTTCGAGCTTCATTTGAATTGCGATATGCTCAGGCAGCGTCACGAAATTGCTGCCCGTATCCACCAACGCCTTGGCGCGAATCGGAACAAGCCCGGAATCACGCGGGTTGGAAAGCAAAATATCGGCATAAACATACTTATCCATGAGCTCTCCCCTACTCACACTACACCAAGCAACGCTTGTGTTCGATGTGATATTCAAATTCGTCGCGGAAATGCCTGAGCATGCCCTGCACCGGCCAAACCGCCGCCTCGCCCAGCGCGCAAATCGTGCGACCGGCAAGGTTTTCGCCCACGCTCAACAGCAGATCCAGATCCTCTTTGCGGCCTTCGCCATGCTCGATGCGGCGCACGATGCGATACAGCCAGCCAGTGCCTTCGCGGCACGGCGTGCATTGCCCGCAGGATTCCTCGTGGTAGAAATAGGACAGCCGTTCTAGCGCGCGCACCATGCAGGTCGTCTCATCCATCACGATCACCGCACCGCTCCCCAGGCCGGAACCCGCCTTGGAAATGGAATCGTAGTCCATGGTCAGTTCCATGATGGTTGCCGCAGGCAAGACCGGCATCGACGAGCCCCCCGGTATCACCGCCTTGAGCGTGTGGCCGTGGCGCACCCCGCCCGCCATTTTCAGCAGCTCGCTGAACGGCGTACCCATCGGCACTTCAAAATTGCCAGGGTTGTTTACATGGCCGGACACGGAAAACAATTTGGTGCCGCCGTTGTTCGGCTTGCCCAGTTCAAGAAACTTCTGCCCGCCGTTGTTGATGATGTACGGAATGCTGGCGAAGGTTTCGGTGTTGTTGATGGTGGTCGGTTTGCCGTACAGACCGAAGCTGGCCGGGAAAGGCGGTTTATAGCGCGGCTGACCTTTTTTGCCCTCGATGGATTCCAGCAAGGCGGTCTCTTCGCCGCACACGTAGGCGCCATACCCCAAGTGGTTGTGCAGGTCAAAACAGAAATCCGAGCCCAGAATATTGTCGCCCAGATACCCGGCGGCACGCGCCAGTTCGCAAGCCTCCTCCATGCGTTCGTAGGCTTCAAAAATTTCGCCATGCACGTAGTTGTAACCGGTCTTGACGCCCATCGTGTAAGCGCCAATCGCCATACCCTCAATGAGCAGGTGCGGGTTGTAGCGCAGGATGTCCCAGTCCTTGCAGGTGCCCGGTTCGCCTTCGTCGGTATTACAGACGATGTACTTGTCGCCGTTGTAATTCTTGGGCATGAAGCTCCACTTCAGCCCGGTCGGGAAGCCCGCGCCGCCACGTCCGCGCAAGGCCGACAGCTTGACCTCGGCGATGATCGAATCGGGTGACATTTTTTCGGTCAGCACCTTGCGCAATGCTTGGTAGCCGCCGACCTTGAGATAGTTTTCCAGCGTCCAGGGCTGATCGAAATCCATCGTGGTGAGAATGACCGGCCCTCTCATAATTTATTCCGCCCTCTCATGCCAGTGTTTTTCATGATTGGTCAAGCTCCGCCAAAATTTGATCGATCTTCTCTTTGCTCAGACGGTCGCAAAGTTTCTTGTTATTCAAGGTAAACAGCGGCGCATCCTTGCATGCCCCCATACACTCGCCCTCGCGCAGGCCGTATTTCCCATCCGCCGTCACCTCGCCCAGGCCGATGCCCAGTTTTTCGCGCAGATAGGCCACGGTATCGCCTGCTCCGCACAACGTACAGGACAGGTTAGTGCAGACCGTAATGGTGTGCTTGCCCATGGGTTTGAGGTTGTACATGTGGTAGAAGGTCGCCACCTCGTACACCGCCATTTTCGGCATACCGAGATAGGCCGCGACATCTGCCATGTCCTCGGTGGCTATCCAGCCCTTGTCGTCCTGCACAAAACGCAACGCGGCCATCACCGCAGACTGCTTCTGGTTCGCCGGATATTTCTTCAACTCGCGGTCGATTCTGGATTGTATTTGTTCGGATAACATCAGCGGTCCACCTCACCGAAAACTATGTCTTGTGTGCCGATGATGGCCACCACGTCCGCAATCATGTGGCCGCGCACCATCTCGTCCAGCGCCGCCATATGGGCAAAGCCGGGCGCGCGTATTTTCAAACGATAAGGCTTGTTCGCACCGTCGGAAATCAGATAAATACCAAACTCGCCCTTGGGATGCTCCACCGCCGCATAGGCTTCGCCGTCCGGTACGTGCATGCCTTCGGTGAACAGCTTGAAGTGATGGATCAACTCTTCCATGTTCTGCTTCATCGCTTCGCGCTTGGGCGGCGCAAATTTGAAATTGCCGGTCATCACCGGGCCGGGATTCTGGCGCAGCCAGGCGATGCATTGCTTGATGATGCGGTTGGACTGGCGAAACTCTTCGACGCGCACCAGGTAACGGTCATAGGAATCGCCGTTGGTTCCCACCGGAATATCGAAATCGAGGCGGTCATAAACCTCATAAGGTTGCTTCTTGCGCAAATCCCATTCAACCCCGGAGCCGCGCAGCATCGGGCCGGAAAAGCCCAGCGCCAGCGCGCGTTCCGGCGTGACCACGCCGATGCCGACGGTGCGTTGCTTCCAGATGCGGTTGTCGGTCAGCAGCGTTTCGTATTCGTCCACGAAAGCGGGAAAGCGGTTGGTGAAGTCCTCCAGGAAATCGAGCAGCGAACCTTGACGGTTTTCGTTGAGTTTCTTCACCGCTGCGGCGTTGTGGATTTTCGATACCTGATATTGCGGCATAGTGTCCGGCAAGTCGCGATACACACCGCCCGGACGATAATAAGCCGCATGCATACGTGCGCCGGATACCGCCTCGTAGGCATCCATCAAGTCCTCACGCTCGCGGAAGCAATACAGGAATACGGTCATCGCGCCGATGTCCAGCCCGTGCGCACCCAGCCACAACAGGTGATTCAGGATGCGGGTGATTTCGTCGTACATCACGCGGATGTACTGCGCGCGCAACGGCACCTCGATGCCCGCCAGCTTCTCGACCGCCATCACATAAGCATGCTCGTTGCTCAGCATCGACACGTAATCGAGCCGATCCATGTAGGGCAACCCCTGCAGAAAAGTCTTGTGTTCGGCCAATTTTTCGGTACCGCGATGCAGCAGCCCGATGTGCGGATCGGCGCGTTGGATGACTTCGCCGTCCAACTCCAGCACCAGGCGCAGCACGCCGTGCGCGGAGGGATGCTGGGGGCCAAAATTCATGGTGTAATTTTTTATTTCTGCCATGACGCTATCCTCAATGACGACCGTAGTTTTCTTCGCGCACGATGCGCGGCGTCACTTCGCGCGGCTCGATCGATACCGGTTGGTACACGACGCGCCGCTGTTCCGGGTCGTAACGCATTTCCACATGACCGGACAGCGGAAAATCCTTGCGGAACGGGCTACCGACAAAGCCATAATCGGTCAGGATGCGGCGCAAGTCGGGATGTCCGGTGAACATGATGCCATACAGGTCAAAGGCCTCGCGCTCATACCAGTTGGCGGATGACCAAATATCCGTGACGGATTCCAGCACCGGAAAATCATCATTTTCGGCAAAGATGCGCACCCGCAAACGCGCATTATGCTTGACCGACAACAGGTGATAGACGATGGCGAAACGCCGACCTTCGCGATTGCTTTCTTTGGCGCCGTCGCCGTAAGTGGAATAATCCACCCCGCACAAGTCGATCATCTGCTCGAAGCCCGCCGCATCGCGCAGGCGCGTCAGCGTGTCCAGCATCCCGGCGGCCTTGACCACCACGGTCAATTCGCCCAGTCTTTCCTCCATCCCGGCCAGCTTGTCGCCAAGCAAACCCGTCAGGCTGGTACGCAATGTACTCAAATCAGCAGCCATATTTCAACCCTAACGCGCAATGGTATTGGTTCGTTTGATTTTATTTTGCAACTGGATGATGCCGTACAGCAGCGCCTCCGCTGTCGGCGGGCAACCCGGCACGTACACGTCCACCGGGACGATGCGGTCGCAGCCGCGCACTACCGAGTAGGAATAGTGGTAATAGCCGCCGCCGTTCGCGCAGGAGCCCATCGAAATCACCCAGCGCGGCTCGGCCATCTGGTCATACACCTTGCGCAATGCCGGCGCCATCTTATTGCACAGCGTGCCGGCCACCACCATCACGTCGGATTGGCGCGGGCTGGGGCGGAACACCACGCCGAAGCGATCCAGGTCGTAGCGCGCCGCGCCGGCATGCATCATTTCCACCGCGCAACAGGCCAAACCGAAAGTCATCGGCCACAGCGATCCGGTGCGTGTGTAATTGATGATGGTGTCGAGCGTCGTGGTGACAACGCTCTTTTCCAGAATGCCTTCTATTCCCATTCCAGGGCTCCCTTCATCCACTCATAGACAAAGCCAACCACCAGGATAGCCAGGAAAATCATCATGGAAACAAAGCCGAAGGTGCCGATTTCCTTGAGCACGACCGCCCAGGGAAAGAGAAAAGCGATTTCAAGGTCGAACAGGATGAACAGGATGGCGACAAGATAATAGCGCACATCGAATTTCATTCGCGCGTCTTCGAAAGCTTCGAAGCCGCATTCATAGGGGGAAAGTTTTTCGCTATCGGGGCGATTGGGCGATACCAGCTTGCCCAACACCACCGGCGCCACGCCCATCACGATACCAATGCAGATGAACAACAGCACCGGAAAATAATTTTCCAACATTGAGCTTCCCCCTGGATCTACTGTGATTCACCGGTTTGACCAGAATCACTTTTAATTATTTGGTTGCGTCGGCAAGCTTGTGTGCCAGCTTGCTATTTATATTCTGACGCCGATGAGCAACAACATTGTTTTTATATTACGCGACTTACAGAAGCGGCAAGAGAAGTTGATGAAAACCCCCTTCGATTTCTCCGCGCTGCCGTGTAGCGAATTTTTGATACTCTACCATTAAGTTTGAGTTCTGCAAACTTTTCAACTCATCATTTTAGGAAACGGGCCTGTTGCACCGAGCATGCGGCGCACAAAACACGGCATGTCAGTTTGTGCGGGCGGGACGTTTAGATAAATGCAGGCCTGGCCGCAACGGATTTTTGTAGGAGCGGGTTTACCCGCGATAGCCTGTATCGGGGCTAAAGCCCCTCCTACAAAACCGCACGCCTTCGCAGCGCGCCCATGCCGAGCAGTCCCATCAACCCGGCCAGCGCCAGCAGCGCCCATTCGGACAACGTTGGAATACCCGCTACGCCGCCGTCCGGCACACCGGATCCGCCCTGATCGACGATCACGCCGTTGGCCGCAAGATCGTCGTCGCCCACGCCGCCGTCGGTGATGGTCAACGTGATGGTGTTACCGGCAACCACCGCCTGTGCAGGCGGCATCTGGTACCAGTGCGCCGCAGCACAGCCTGCACCCGTGCAGTTGTAGCCCGCCGGGCTGGGGCCGTACTTCCAGTACACCGCACCGACGGGCAGCGCCGCCGGATAAGTGATAGTGATCGTGGCGGCGGTGCCGATCGCACCCGTGTTCAGGGTGAAATCGAACAGCCCGTACGGGAAGGTGTAACCCGGCGGCAGGGACGGCGGGGATTTGGCGTGACCCGTGGTGGCGATGAAGCCGGACGATTGAGCCGTATCGACCGCCCACGCACCGCCGCCGACCGTGGCGCTGCCCGTGCCGTTGTTGGACGGGGTGGTCTGGTAGGGTGCGGCGCAACTCGCGTTCGTGCCACCGCCGGAACCGGCGCAGCTCCATGTCCAGGAAGTGCTGCCGCTCACGGCACCGGATGTCCCCGTTGCGCACAGGTTGGTCGCGGGCGCAAAGGCCGTGGCGGTTCCGTTGGCCGTGCCGCACGCGCCGTTGACGCTGGCGCTGATGGTGGTGCTGACGGTGAGGCTCTGCCTGACTTGGGTTGCCGCGCTATAACCGCTATCCCCCGCCTGGTCGGCGGCGATGGTGCAGGTGCCGCCGGCAACGCCGGTGACAGTGCTGCCGTTGGTGCCGGAAACGGTGCAAATGCCGGTCGTGGTGCTGCTGAAGCTCACCGTCAATCCGGAGGTGGCCGTGGCACTTGCCGTGGTGATGCCGCCCACGGTGAGGGTGGCGGGTGTGAAGCTGATGGTGCCGATGGTCTGGCCGCTTGCCACCAGCGCGGGCGATACCAGCGCGACCGGGTCTTTGATGGTGCCCACCGTCGGGTCGGAGTCGCAGTCGGAATTGTCGGCCAGCGTGAAGGTCAGCGTCCGCGTGGCGGTATCGAGCGATATGCCGCTCGCACCTGCGCAGGTGTTGATCGGATAGAGCGGCTTTCAAGTGCTGCCCACGATCTTGTAGATGACCAGGTTGGCGGGCAGCGAGTCGAAGGTTAAGGTGAATTCGGCGCTGCCGGCGACACCGGTTGCGGTGAAGCTCAGCGCTTTGTCGACCGAGAGGCCGCCGGTCGAGGTCAGGCCATCTACAACCACGAGGTCTTTGACGGTGGCACCTGTGGAATTCACATCCGATCCGGCCAGGCTGCCGGTGGTGCCGTCCAAGGAGAGGTTGAAGGCCGGGGTGTTGGGGTCGTCCGACGGGATGGTGACGACACCGGTATAGCTTCCCGGTACGCCGGGGGTGAAGGTGGTGTCGAAAGTGCAGCTCGCCGCAGCGGCTACTCTCGTATTGGAGCAGGTGTCATTGGCCGTACCGAAGTGGGCCAGGTCGGTTCCAGCGATGGCGATCGCGCCGATGTTCAGTCTGGCGGTGCCCTGATTGGTAACCGTGGTCGTCTGGGTCGCCGTGCCGGTGACGGTAACTTTGGCGAAGCTTATGTTGTCCGACGATACCGAGATGGCGGGCTGCGGTGCTGTCATGCCGGTGCCGTCGAGGGCGATGTCGATGCTCGGTGCGTTCGGGTCGTTGGACGGGAGGTTGATATTCCCGGTCTTGGAGCCCGTGCTCAAGGGGGTGAATTTCGTCTTGAGGATGCAACTGGTGTTGACCGCGAGGGTCAGGCCGGAGCAGCCGTTACTGGTCATGACGAATTCGGTGCCGGTCAAGGTGACCGTGCCGATGACGAGGTCTGAGGTGCCGGTGTTCTTGACGGTGACGGCCTGTTCGGTCGAGACGCTGCCGACGCTTATCGAGCCGAAGGATAACGCCTGTGCGGATACGGAGGCCAGCGGGCTGGCCGGTGTGACACCCTCTCCGGTCAGGCTTGTGCTGAGTGCGCCCGCCGTGGCGTTGGAGGGGATGCTCACCGTGCCGGTGACTACGCCGTTCGAGGTTGGGGCGAATACCGCTCTCAGGATGCAGGAGGCGCCGGGTGCCAGTTGGGTGTTGGAGCAGGCATCGCTCTTCAGGCTGAAGGGTGGGTTGCCTGCCGTGACGGCGATTTGTCCGATGTCGACGGGCATCGTGCCGTTGTTCAGGACGGTGAGGGTTTGGACGGTGGACTGTTCGTTGAGGCTGACTTTGCCGAAGGCGAGTACGCCGCTGGCGGTGAGGCTGAGGGTTCCGGTGTTCGCCGAGCAGTTTGTGGTTGCTGCGCCGTTGGTGCAGGTCCATGTCCATCCCGTGCCGCTGGCACTCAAGGCCGAGGCACTGCCCGAGGCGCAAAGGCCGGTGGCGGGTACCGTGATGAAGGTGCCGCCGTAGGCGCTGCCGCAGGCGGTATTCGCCGACCATTGGGCGTACAGGGTGAGGTTGGCTGCGCCGATGGCGAAGCTGCCGCTGTAAGGGGTGCCGCTGCCGTCGGCGGCGCTGTTCCAGCCCGCGAAGGTGTGGCCGGTCTTGGCGAAGGTGCCAGCGCCCGCCTGTACGGCGACGGTGCTGTCAGTCGTGTAGCGGTTGTTGTCCGCAGGGGCGCTTCCGGCGGTGTGGCCGTTGCCGTTGTAGCTGACGGTGTAGGTCAGAGCCGACCATTGGGCGTAGAGCGTGGTGTTGGCCGCGATGGTAAAGGTTGCTGCTACCGCATATGCCGTGCCGGTTCCGTTAGCCAAGGTGTTCCATCCGGCAAACGTATAGCCGGTTTTAACCAAGGCACCTGTGTTGCCCAACACGGTGACGCTGGTGTTGTAGTTATGGCTACTGCCGTCTATCGGTGCGATCCCGCCCGAGTTGGTGTTGCCGTTATAAGTCACGGTGAAGCTGTCGATAGCGAAGTTCGCCGTGACCGTGACATTGGCCGTGACGGGGTTGTCTGTGCGCGGGTTGGCCGTCGAGGCGTCGCTCCAGTTCACAAAGTGGTAGCCGGTTGCGGGCACTGCGGTGACCGCGTTGCCAGTGGCGTTGTAGTTCACCGTCTGCGAGGCGGTTCCGGTGAGCGAGCCATTGGCACCTGCGCTGTAGCTCAGGGTGTAGGTGGCGACGCTGGCCGAGCAACTGGCTGTGTTACCGCCGTTGCTGCCGATACAGGTCCAGCTCCAGGGTCCCGTGCCGTCGACCGAGGAGGGGTTGCCGGTCGCGCATAGGCTGCCTGATGGCACGGTGGTCAGGGTCTGTCCGTGGTTGTTTGAATCGCAGGTTCCGTGTACGGGCGCCGACACCGTCGTCGTCGAGAAGGTGGCGCTCACCCCGCCGATGGTCAGGGTTGCGGTGGTGAGCGTGCTGAAGCTGCCCGATGAAGTCTGCTTCAGAGTCACGGTGTCGCCGTTGTTCACCGTGCCCGCCACGGCGGTGTAGCCGCCGCCGTTGATCGAGTAAGTGCCGCCCGCGATGCTGATGTTCGCCGCGCTGTTGATGCCCGCGACGGTGAGGGTGTCGGAGGTTGCCACGCTGGAGAGCGCCACGCCGGTTTGGGCGGTGAAGGTGAAGGCTGTCGGTGTCGTGTCCTGCGCCAGCGTGGTCACGTCGAATGTCCCGGCAACGCCGCCGATGGTCAGGGTTGCGGTGGTGAGCGTGCTGAAGCTGGCCGAGGAAGTCTGCTGCAGCGTCACGGTGTCGCCGTTGTTTACCGTGCCCGCCACGGCGGTGTAGGCGCCGCCGTTTTTCGAGTAAGTCCCGCCCGCGATGCTGATATTCGCCGCGCTGTTGATGCCCGCCACGGTGATGGTGTCGGAGGTCGCCACGCTGGAGAGTGCCGCGCCGGTTTGGGCGGTGAAGGTGAAGGCTGTCGGTGTCGTGTCCTGCGCCAGCGTGGTCACGTCGAATGTCCCG
>JAUYJO010000091.1 GCA_030700315.1 Gallionella sp. | reverse complement strand
GGATAAAATATGCGGATGAAGGTGAGGCGCAAATTTGAATGTGAGTGCGATATTCCAGAGCGCGATGAAGGAGGGGGGAAGCAAAACAGGGTCGAGAAGTATAAGGCGTTGGAATTTTTCCGGTTGGCGCAATGCGGCTCTCAAAGCGGCGATCCCGCCCATCGAATGGCCGATGACAGTTGTCGGCGCGCGTGATTCGTTTTCATCCAAAAAACGGAGCAGGTCGTCGCTTAAGGGGGTCCAATCGTGGATGTCTTCAGGATGGCTGTTTTCCCACAATGGACGCTGGAGCATGGCTGTAAGGCGGTTGCCCTTTGCGAGCAGCGCAAGTAAAGGGTGATAACACTCGGGCGGGTAGCCGTTGGCGTGTAAAAATAACAGGTTGGGGCCATCGCCTCCGAAATCCAGCGATTGAATATGTGATGTGGGCATGATGCTCTGCTTGAACTACGTTGATATGGTTTCTGTGTTGCTTAAAATAGGGGTATATTTTGCCAGAAGTTATGCGTGCAATCAAGGGAATTGACTTATCCATATTTTCCCCAAACCTTGCAAATGTCGTTGCGAGGGCGCTCTTGCTCCTCGCCCGAAGCAATCCCCAACACGGCGAGGAGATTGCTTCGCCGCCTAAGTAAAAGAGCGGCGGCTCGCAACCACATGACCCTTTCTTAAGCCAAAACAACTTTCGCCAACTCATCCGCAATGCGAAGATATTTTTCGTGAATATCATCCTCATGCTCGATGTGATTAAAATCCGCCGTTAACTGTTGATGTTGTCCAACGGGAATAACATTATCAGCCATTGGGAAGAGAATATTATCTTCCTTCTGGATGTGCTCGCGTAACAGCGCCACATAATCCAGCGCATTTTGGATAACCTGATGCAAGGCTGAAGTGTCACCTCGCTCAACCCGTTCTGCGGCTTCCCGCATGGCGCGCGTCAGGCGGCGGCCCTCCTCGTGCTCCTCCAACATAATGGACAGCGGTTCGTTTTCTTGTGACATCCCATTCGCATCCATGGCAACAAAGAGAATCCCTTCTTCTTTTTTGTGATGACATCGATCAGCAAAATTCTTGATGAAATCAACCGCCTTGAGGAAGAAATCCATTGGAATTGCCTGACCTGCCGAAAGCCGATTTGCGGCTGTCTCCAGCGAGACTAATACCCTCTCTATCACGCGATGCTCTTCCATCAAAATGTCTGTGGCTTTCATAGGATATTCTCCTTTAGGAACAAGATAAACTTAATCAGGCTGGGGCTCCCCATTGATTGCAAAGCATCCACGTAAGGGAAATGACTCTGGATAAACCTGACAGGTCTCTTCTTGGATTCGCGGAGAC
>JAUYJO010000081.1 GCA_030700315.1 Gallionella sp. | reverse complement strand
GCTCTGCACGGCTTGCGCGTTGCCGCTCGGTGGCGGTCATGGCCTTGTGCGTTGCAGGCCGTCCGCGCTTCGGTGTTTCTGGCATGGTTTGCATATCGCCCCCCTATTCTGTGACGTGTCACGTTAAATCACTTCGCCACCACGCGCAGCGCACCCGGCGCGGCCTTGGCTTCAAACTCGATACCGGCCTGCTCCAATATCCACGCTTCAATCTTGACGTGCCACATCCTCAACAGGTCGAGCGGGCGGCGGATGTAGTGCTTTTCCCTAACCCCGCTGGGCTTGTGTCCCTGTATCTGTGCGGCGATTCCGGCGGGCATCTCTATCCACTCGCACAAGCTGGCAAAGCTCCGGCGCAACCCGTAAAGGCTTACTTCCAAACCAGTGGTGGCGCATACCCGGTAGTTTGCCGGGTGCGGGTCTGTCAGGTGTCCACCGGCAGCGCCGGGGCTTGAGAATACCCACTCATTGCGGCGGGGCAGGGCGGCCAGCAGGTGTCACAGATAGGGCGGCAGGGGTATGACGCGCAGCCCTTCCACCTTGTCCCTGATAGTCATGCTGCCCCACTGGAAATCCACGTCTTCCCAGCGCAGTCCCGTCAGCTCGTTCGGGCGCGCGCCGGTCAACAGCAAGGTTTGCAGGTATGCAGACAAAACCGGGTTGCCCAGTTGCATCACGGCGGCGAACCATGCGGGCAATTGCTCACGTTGCAGCGTGTCATCTATCGGCTTCGGCTTGCCCAGCAACTCGCGGGCGGCTTTGTTTTTCGCCGGGTTGCGGGTCATAATTTCCCGGTAGTCGGAATGTTCTGCACACCACGTCAGGAACACGGTCAGCAGGCGGCTTGCAAGGCGGGCGCGGCCTGGGCGTTTTTCCCCTTCCACCTTCGCCCATGCCGTCACCCGCTCGGGGGTCAGGTCAACAAGGCGCACCGCCGCCAGTGATGCCAGCACGCCCGGTTCCGTCAGCTTGTGGCTGCGCGTCCGTTGCTTCCCGCCGGCCTGCATAACATCCCCATGGTCTTCGTAATGGCGCGCTCCCCAGAACGGCTTACGGGCTTTGAGGTATTCCGCCCACGCCGTGCCCACCGTCACGGTCTCGCGGGCTTCCTGCACCACCAGCGCGGCGGCAGCGGCTTCCTTGGCGGCGATTGCATCGGCTATCACTTGGCGCGGGTCTATGCCGCTATCAATAACGGTTTGCAGGCGGCGCGCTTCCTTTTGGGCGGCGGCAATGTTTCACGCGCTCACATCGCCGATTGTCAGGCGCATCGTCTGCCCCCTAACCTTGGGCTTCCTGCGCTGTACTAGACCTGCGCTTCTTCGCAAATTCCGTATAAACCAATTCTAATAGCATTTCAGCCAGGCCATCCTGCACCTTGGGGCTGTTCAGCACTTGCTTTGCCATGTCCTGATACTTAGCCACACTTTTTCAGCCAAACCAGTTTCCTGCCAGTCAATGCCAGCACCCTGCGCATGAGTGGTCCGTCGCCCCACGATAGAACTTAACCCACACTCGTCTTCAGCTTTACCGCAAAATCCGCCACGCCGATTTTGAACAGAAACTTGGCAGCGGTATCCAGCGTTTTGAATTCCCGTGTCTCGCGCTTGCTGGTTTCCAGCGGTTTACCGTCGGCGACGATCATGTAGCCATGTGCCATGACGGCGTAATGCACCTGAATATTTTTGAGTGCGTTGGCGTTGAGTAGCAGTTTGAATTCGCGTTCAGTCATTTTTTCCCTTCTTTTGCCAGCCCGATAATGGAATCCCATCCGAGCTCATCGCGCGCTTGATTGTATCCAATTTTTGGGCATCGCTAACTTTCCCGCACCCTGAACCATGCCGCATACAGCGCGGGCAGGAACAAACAGGTGAGCAATGTGGCGACGACCAGCCCGCCCATGATGGACACGGCCATCGGCCCCCAGAACACCTGGCGGGTCAGCGGGATCATCGCCAGGATCGCCGCCGAGGCGGTCAGCATGATCGGGCGGAAGCGGCGCACGGTGGAGCCGATGATCGCTTCCCACTGCGTCTTTCCGTCTTCCTCGTCCTGGCGGATCTGATCCACCAGGATCACCGAATTGCGCATGATCATCCCGGCCAGCGCGATGAAGCCGAGGTTGGCGACGAAGCCGAACGGCACCTGGAACACCAGCAGCGCGAGCGTGACGCCGATCAGGCCGAGCGGTGCGGTGAGCAGCACGATGACGGTGCGGCTGATACTTTGCAACTGGATCATCAGCAGCGTGATCACGCCAACCAGCATCAGCGGCACCACCGCCTTGATCGCGGTCTCGCCCTTCGCGGATTCCTCGACGCTGCCGCCCATTTCGATGCGATAGCCAATCGGCAGCGTGGCGCGCAGCGCATCGAGCTGCGCGTTCAGCTCCACTGACACGGTAGCGGGCTGAGTCTTATCGGCCATGTCGCCCAGCACGGTCATGGTTGGCAGACGGTTGCGCCGCCAGATCAGGCCTTCTTCCAGCACCGGCACCAGCTTCGCGACCTGCGCCAGCGGCACATGTCGGCCCCCCGGCAGCGGAATGTCGAGGTCGGGCAATCTGTCGAGCGAACGGGTCTCATCGCCTGCGCCGCGCCACACCACGTCGATCAACTGGTCGCCTTCGCGATACTGCGCCAGCGCCACACCGTTCAGCCAGCCTTGCAGGGCCTGCGCAATCTCCCGGCTGGAGGTGCCGAGCCGGCGCGCCTTATCCTGGTCCACTTCGATGCGCAGCGCCTTGACCTTCTCGTTCCAGTCGAAACTAACATCCTGCAAATGCGCGTTGGTGCGCATCAGGTCGGCGACCTGGCCTGCGATTCTGCGCACCTGTTCAACATCCTCACCCATCACGCGGAATTGCACCGGGTAGCCGACCGGCGGGCCGTTCTCCAGACGCGACACGCGCGCATGGATATGCGAAAAACCGCCTTGCGCAGAATTGAACAGGTCGGTCAGCTTGCGCTTGAGCTCCTCGCGCTGTTGCATACCCTTGGTGACGATCACGACTTGTGCATAGTTGTCGCTGAACAGGCGCACGTCGAGCGACAGGAAAAAGCGCGGCGCGCCGTTGCCGATGTATGAGGAATAGGAAGCCACTGCCGGATCGCTCGCCAAAATCTTCTCGATGCGCTTGGTCTCGGCCTCGGTCGCCTTGAGCGATGCGCCCTGCGGCAACCAGACATCAATGATCAGTTCGATGCGGCTGGCGGCGGGAAAAAACTGCTTCTGCACCCCGACGTTGAACGCGGCGATGGATAACACGAAGGCTCCCACCGTCGCGGCGATCACCTTCCAGCGGTTGCGCAGGCACCAGGTCACCAGCGCGCGGAAGCGCCGGTAGAACGGCGTGTCGTAAATATCCGCACCGTGCCGCTGGGCTTTTTCCACCAGTTTTTTCGGATCGAGCAGGCGGTAGCCGAGATAGGGCGTGAACACCACCGCGACGATCCACGACACCAGCAGCGCGATGGTCACCACCTGGAAAATCGAGATGGTGTATTCGCTCGCCGCCGATTTGGAAAAGCCTACCGGCGTGAACGCGGCGGCGGTGATCAGCGTGCCGGTGAGCATCGGGAACGCGGTCGAGGTGTAGGCGAAGGTCGCGGCCTTGAAGCGATCCCAGCCCTGCTCCATTTTCACCACCATCATCTCCACCGCGATAATCGCATCGTCCACCAGCAGGCCGAGTGCGATCACCAGCGCGCCGAGCGAGATGCGTTGCAGATCGATACCGAACACCTTCATCAGGAAGAACGTAATCGCCAGCACCAGCGGGATGGAGAACGCCACCACCGTGCCGGTGCGCCAGCCCAGGCTCAGGAACGACACCGCGAGCACGATCAGGATCGCCTCGGTCAGCGAGTTCTCGAACAGGCGTATCGAGCCTTTCACCACTTCCGGCTGGTTCGCGACCACATGCACATCCACGCCCGCCGGCAAGTCCGCCTCGATTTTCCGCATCGCCCGTTGCAGGTTCTCGCCGAGGCTGATCACGTTGCCGCCCTTGTCCATCACGACGCCGATGCCGATGGCGGGCTGCCCGCCGACGCGCATCTGCGGATTGGGCGGGTCGGCAAAGCCGCGCGACACCCTGGCGATGTCGCCGAGGCGGAAGTGCCGCCCGTTCACCAGCAGATCGGCGTTGCGCACCCGCTCGACGCTGTCGAAACCGCCGGATACGCGCAGTTGCACCCGGTCGGTCGCGGTATCGACAAAACCGGACGGACTCACCCTATTCTGTTTCTGCAAGGCCTCGCCGATCTGGCCGGGCGTGATGCCGAGATTCGCCAGGCGGTGCGGCGCTATCTCGATGTAGATTTTTTCGCCCTGCACGCCAAACAGCTCGACGCGCCGTACATCCGGCACCTGCTTCAGATCCAGCGCAACCTGGTCGGCGTAGCGGTGCAACGCCGCAAGGTCGAAGCCGTCCCCGGTCAGCGCGAAGATATTGATCTGCACATCGCCGAACTCGTCATTGGGGAACGGGCCCTGCACGCCCTCCGGCAAAGTGTGGCGGATATCGTCCAGCTTCTTGCGTACCTGCCGCCAGGCTTCCGGCACCTCGGGCTTGGGCGTGTAATCCTTGAGTATCACGAACACCATCGAGTCGCCCGGCTTGGAGGCGGAGCGCAACACGTCCACCCAGGGCGTTTCCTGCAATTTTTTTTCGATGCGCTCGGTCACTTCCTGCTCGACCTCCAGCGCCGTCGCCCCCGGCCACAGGGTACGCACCACCATGACCTTGAAGGTGAAATTCGGATCTTCGGCGCGCCCCAGATTGAGGTAGGAAAGCACCCCCGCGCCCATCAGCACGATGATCAGGAACAGCACCATCTGCTGGTGCGTCAGCGCCCAAGCGGAAAGGTTCGGCCCCTTCATTGCGCGCTGCCGCTCTCGATGATGCGGATTTTCTCCCCTGGCGCGAGCCGGTGCACGCCGTTGCTGACGATGCGCTCGCCCGCCGCGAGCCCGCCGGCGATGACCGCGCCGTCATCGCGGTATGCGGCGACCTGCACCGGGCGCAGGCTGACGGTGCGGTCGGCGGAGACGACCCACACCGCCGCCTGCTTGTCCTGCTGGAAAACCGCGCTCAGCGGGATCAGCAGGCCGTCGCTCTTTTTGTTTGTGATAAAGCGCACCCGCGCCGTCATACCCAGCGCAACGTCCGGGCCGGGCTGTGTCAGCGTCACGCGCGCCGCATAGGTGCGGCTGGCCGGATCGGCCGCCGGCGACAGCTCGCGCAGGCGGCCGGCTAGCGGCGCCGCGCCGTCGCCGGCAGTCAACAGCACAATCTCGGCAGCGGCGCCGACTTTAAGATTAGCCAGTTGTGATTCCGGCAGCGCAATCGCCACCTCGCGTTCACCATCCGGCGCAAGGCGCAGCACTGGCTGCCCGGCAGTGACCACCTGGCCGGCCTCCGCCAGGACTGCGGCAATCACGCCCGCACGGTCGGCGTGCAATGTGGTGTAACTGGACTGGTTGCGCGCCAGCCCGGCCTGGGCGGCGGCGGCATTGAGCGCGGCCTCCTTGGCATCCAGCGCCGACTGGCTGACAAAACCCTTGTTGCGCAGCTCGCGATAACGTTTCGCATCGGCTTCGGCCAACTGGTGCTGCGCTTCGGCCGAACCAAGCTGCAAACCGGCATCGCCGGAGTCGAGGCGCATCAGCGCCTGCCCTGCCTTGACCCGCGCGCCCGCGTCCACCAGCCGTTCGACGATCTTTCCGCCGATGCGGAAGCCCAGTTGCGTTTCGTGGCGCGCGCGAATCTCGCCGCTATAGGTATTGCCGCTGTTGGATGCGGCAGAGCCTGCCACCACGGTCAAAGCGGGGCGTTCGACTTTTGCCTCCGGGGCGGCTTCCTTGTCGCATCCGGCAAGAGTGGCTGCAAGGGGGAATGCCACAAGTAGGGATAATGAAAGGCCGCGCTTCATAATATTGATTTGGATAAAACGAAAAAGGGTGGGCAATGTAGGGTCAGAGGCAAGGACTGTCAACCTGCTGTAATCCAACCCTGCTGCAATCCAAATCGCTACGCCCATTTTTCCCAGAGCTATTACTTTATGCGTGCATTAAGACTGTCTTAAGGTTGCCAGACTTAAATCGGAAGCACGAGTTATTAATTTCGCCACCGCTGCACCGTCAAGCCGGATGCATTATAAAACGGCTCTTGTGCTTCACTCGAAATTGAAATTGTGTACCCGGTGCAGGAGGGCCGGTAAATTTTCTGACAGCAACATGATGCCTTTGCCGGAACAATATTTTCTGGAACATTCTGCCGGATTTTAACTATGACTTCATCGCCTTTTCACGCCGGCGAACTTGACGCGCAGCAACGCTGGGGCAACCCGGAGTTGTGGACCGAGGCGCGTATCGGCCAGCTTATCTGGGATCGTATCCCGGAGGCGATCCACGCGCGGATCGAGGCGGCGCCGTTCTTCTTTCTCGCCACCAGTTCTCCCGACGGCCGCTGCGACTGTTCGTTCAAGGGTGGCGGCCCCGGCCTGGTCAAGGTGCTGGCGGCGGATCGTCTGGCGTTCCCGCATTTCGAGGCGCGCGTGAAGGGCAACGGTGCCTACATGAGTCTCGGCAACATCCTGCTCAACCCCTATGTCAGCCTGCTGTTTATCGACTTCACCGACGGCGCGCGCCTGCGCGTGAACGGCAGGGCCTCCATCCATGAAAACGCGGAAATGATGGCGCAGTTTCCGCAGGCGGAGTGTGTTGTGGTCGTTGACATCGAACTGGTCGCGCCGAGTTGCCCGAGCTACATCCCGCGTTTGGTTGCGGTCGAACAACCTGCCCATACCGCAAAATGAGCTCCTACCGCATCGCCGTCAACGTCGAGTGGACCAGCAAGTGCAACGCGCTGTGCCCGATGTGCCCGAGAGACCTGATCGCAAACCCGATGTTGATGAAGGAGCAGACCTGGCGTAAAACGCTGGAACGTTTGATCCCGCAGGACGTGTTCCGCGCGGTCATCGCGGGTTACGGGGAGCCCACCACGCATACCAAATTTTTCGAATTCGTGGACGACATGCGCGGCCACCCGATCCGCTTCGACATGGTGAGCAACGGCCACCAGCTCGACGCCGAGCGCATCCGGCATCTGGATGGCGCGATCGACCTGCTGCTGATTTCTTTTTCCAGCATCGACCCTGATGTGTACAACGTGGTACATGCCAATCTCGATCAGGCGCGTGTGATGGAAAATATCCAGACAGCGCAAAAGCTGTTCAAGCAAACCAGGCTGGCCATCAGCCTTACGCCCATGCCGGAATGCCTGCCCTCGCTGCCGGACACCATCGCCTGGCTGCGCGCACAAGGCGTGGAAACCCTGACCATGTCGCCCACCCTGTACAACCGTGGCGGGAACCTGAAAGAGCATGAACTGGCTACCGGAAAGCTGCGCCAACTGATCCAGCAGCACCGTTTGCGCTCCCAGGAGTTTGATTTTGTTCCCAGTGTTCAGGATATTTTCCAGCAGTGGTTCAGTAACCGCTTCAAATGTGTGCCGCGCAACATCGATGTTTTTATCGCATCGAGCGGCGATTACCTGTATTGCTACAACGACATCGCCCACAAACACCCTATCGGGAATGTGGCGGATATGAGCATCCGCGAAGTGCTGGCCAGGCGCGAAGGCATGCCGCTAATCCCGGAGTTGTGCAACGGCTGCAACATGCTGGGCCGCTACGACCCCAAGGAACTGGTAAAAGCGGGAATTTCATATGCCCGCGCCAAGCTGAAGGCTGCCTGAACTGCATGGCGCGATGGACTTTGAACCCAGATTGTCCATTAGAGAAATTTAGGGAACAATGAGCGGAACGTATTTCAGTGTAATCTCTAATGGATACCATTAGAGATTCCTATTAAAACCAGTGCATTAACCTTGCCATCCGGGAGTGTCCATGAGCTCGCA
>JAUYJO010000080.1 GCA_030700315.1 Gallionella sp. | reverse complement strand
TGAGCGCAGCTTTATCCGACCTACAACGACAGAATTTTTGTCATGTTTTGACATGATTTAATTTGTAAGTGGCTAAGTCCAGCTAATTGCTCTTGTTTACAATTTACCATTCGAGCCTTAAAAAATGCTCGTCGGTGAATACTTGGGATATTTTGGCAGATTTCCTGCGCAGACGCAGTTTTAATGTTGAAAAAAACATACAGCAACTGGCAACTGCGCAAACCCGCGTAAGCATGGCAAAGAAAAGCGCTTTCTTGCAGACCGTAAACTCAGAGGGTAAACATCCAGCATCTTCCTGCAAGCCGCCATGGCACTATGTCTGGTGGATGATGGCCTGCACCACCCGTCCACGCTCATCCAGGTGGAAGCTCAATGCCATGAAATCGGCGGCTGTGATCGATAGCAGATAGGTGAGGGAATGCGGCGTCTGATGATCCGGGATGCCAAGCAAGGCGACAATCTCCTCCTTGCTCATGCCAACTGGCACATGTTTATCGAGAAAGTCCCGCGCCAGCTCCAGGCGCTTGTAGCGATGCGCAGCCTGCCAGCTCTGCCGCGAAAAATCGGTCAGGGTAGGCGCAAACAAGGCAGACCAGTACTGGTAAGTAAGATACGCAACCCAAACCAGCACGCCAGACACGACAAATGCAAAGAGCCGCAGGAGCGTGTGCAAGAGCGTTTTCATTGCGCACGCCGCTGACGCAGCAGGAATATGACCAGCGCCGGCAACAGTGCGGCAAGCGCGCCCCATTGCAATGTTTCGACCGGAATTTTTCCCGCAAAAGGGTTGTCGGCGAAAAAAGGCCATGCCGGCCTGACATCGGCATGCATGAACATGTCCAGCGCAAGGTGTGTACCGGTTCCCAGCAACGCGCCAACCCAGGCAGCTTTTTTGCCGATCACCGTGCCGCAACCGAGCCAGCGCGCTTGCGCCCCGGACAAGTTGCGGTTCCACCAGCGCAGCCAGAGTTCGCAAAACGGCCTGCCCGGCGTGGCTGCAACCGCTGCCACCAGCACCGCACCCGGCAAGGTATGCAGCCACGGATGTGCCGGTTCGCCGCTGACCAGGAACAGCGTGACAGGCTCCATGTCAATCAGACAATTGGCCAGTACGAAGACTGTCCAACTCATCCTGTCCGTCGCTGCTGCCTTGAGCAGCACTCCAGGGCAAAAATGAAAAGGGGTGATCGGCATGCTATAGCCAAGTATCGGTTTTTTTACGTCAAGCGGAAAATGAAACGTGGGTTAAAACGTGGGTAGAATTTAACAAAGCCTTGAAAGTCGCGTATTTATTGATGCTTTGGCGGAGAGGGGGGGATTCGAACCCCCGTTGGGATGTTATCCCAAACACGCTTTCCAGGCGTGCGACTTAAACCGCTCATCCACCTCTCCGAAAGGGCGCGCAGAATAAACCAGAACGCACTCTGCCGCAATCTAAAAATGGCTTCTCCATTCGCGCAAGGCCGTAAATATGTCCAGTTCGCCGGTATCCGTCAGGCCGTGCCGTTGCAGGGTGCGGATCAGTTCCGGTTGGGTGCAGCGCAGGAAGGGATTGGTGGCTTTTTCCAGCGCGATGCTGGAGGGGACGGTGGGCAGGTTGGCGGCACGCTGTTGTGTGACTTGTTCGATGCGCTGCCGGATGTCGGGATTGTGGGGTTCGCAGGCCAGCGCGAAGCGCAGGTTGGCGGCGGTGTATTCGTGCGCGCAATACACGCGGGTGTCGCCGGGCAGTTGCGCGAGGCGTTGCAGGGAGTGGTGCAGTTGCGCAAGGGTGCCTTCAAAGTTCCTGCCGCAGCCGGCGCCGAACAGCACATCGCCGCAAAATAAAATGCCAAATGAAATATCTGGCTTGATGTTGGCCGCGAGGTAGGTGAGGTGGTCGTCAGTGTGGCCTGGGGTTTCGAGGGTATCGAAAGCGATGCCTGCCCCGTTATTAAATGCATCCAGCTCGATACGGTCGCCTTCGCGCAGGTCGCGGCTGACCAAGGGATTGCCGGGATGTCGCCGCCCGTACACCGGCACGTTGTATACTTCGCGCAATTTTGCGATGCCTCCGGTGTGGTCGGCGTGGCGGTGGGTGCACAGGACGGCGCTCAGCCGCAGGCTGTGCTCATCGAGGAATGCCAGCACCGGCGCTGCCTCGCCGGGATCGACCACGGCGGCGTATTGATTATCGTGGATCGCCCAGATGTAGTTGTCCCACAGGGCGGGAATGGCAGTAATTTCAAATAGCGGTCTGGGGAACAGCAACTGGGGGAACATGGAGTGAGCGGGACGTAAGCGATGCCGAATTGTAAGTTAACTGCGCAAAGTTTGAGCGAGTGGTTCGCCACCCCGCAGGGCGGCTATGTGCTGGCGCGCGAGCAGGCGTATTTCGACCGCACGGTGAGCGACATTTTTGGTTACAACGCGCTGCAACTGGGTCTGCCGGAACACGATTTTTTGCGCGGCAGCCGGATGCCGCTGCATTTCAGCGCGGGCAACCAGGCGGGAAACGCCGTGCGCCTGTGCTGCTCGGAGCTGCCGTTCGCCAGCGCCAGTCTGGATCTGGTGCTGATACCGCATGTCCTCGAATTCGCCGAGCATCCGCACCAGATATTGCGCGAGGTGGAACGGGTGCTGATGCCGGAAGGCAGCCTGATTATCAGCGGCTTTAACCCTCGCAGCCTATGGGGTTTACATCGCGCCTTGGGCAGGCGGCAGGGCTATCCGTGGGGCGGGCATTTCATTTCGCTGCCGCGCATCAAGGATTGGCTGGCGTTGCTCGGTTTCGAGGTGTCAGGCGGGCGTTTTGCCGCGTATGCGCCACCTTTTCGCCAGGCAAAATGGCTGGGGCGTTGCGCCTTCATGGAGGCGGCGGGGGATCGCTGGTGGGCGGTGAGCGGCGGGGTGTATTTTCTGCACGCGATCAAGCGTGTGCCGGGGATGCGGCTGATCAAGCCGCGCTGGAACGAGGGACTGGTAAACAAGCTGCTGCCGGTCGCGCCCAAATTGAATAACAAGATTACGCAACGCAACGAGCATGGCGAGTGACAGCCCTTGATTATGAAACTCGCCATGCCCGTTTTCCCCCACACCCGCGACACGTTACTGGCGCAGCCAGCCGATTGCGGGAGCGGGTGTGAGGCGGCCATTCCCGCCCCGGATGCTCCGCAACGCCGTGTCATGGCCAGCCACCCCATCCCTCCCCCGCAAACGGGAAACCCTCACCCAAACCCTCTCCCAGAGGGAGAGGGATCGATCGCCCTTTCCCCCTCTGGAGGAAAGTTGGATAGAGGGCTGGGCGCGGACGAATCGCTGCGCGAGTTTTACATTAACGGGACCGATTCGCAATGAACCCAGATTGTCCATTAGAGAAATTTAGGGAACAATGAGCGGAACGTATTTCAGTGTAATCTCTAATGGATACCATTAGAGATTCCTATTAAAACCAGTGCATTAACCTTGCCATCCGGGAGTGTCCATGAGCTCGCA
>JAUYJO010000079.1 GCA_030700315.1 Gallionella sp. | reverse complement strand
CCCTAACCCTCCCCCTGCAAGGGGGAGGGAATGATGTTGCTAAATTTTAACATTGCACTTTATGACCGCCGTCATGGTCGTATTTAATTAGGTTCCCCTACATAGCCAGGGGGTACCTCATCGAATTAATGGAAAATAGGGCGGCCATTGTTCGCGCGACTTGCTGCGGCGATCACAAATGCGGAATTTAATCGGGTTCTGCCCCCGAATTTTGACAAGGAAGCGGCAGCAGGCATTTCTCGAGCGCCTTGCTGTTTTTTACCAGATCGGCCAGCGAGGTCTGCCGCAGCACCTCAAAAAATGCGTTGCGCGCAGCGCTGAGAATGCCGTTCAACTTGCACACTTCAGAAATGACACACTGGTTTTGTGCGGCATCAAAGCACTCGACCAGATCGAAGTTGTTTTCCGTCGCGCGCACGACCTCTTCAACGGTGATGTTCTCGGCCGGGCGAGCCAGACAAACACCACCGTTGCGCCCCCGCGTGCTGTCGATCAAACCCGCCTTGGTCAGTTGGTGGGATATCTTGACCATGTGGTTCTTGGATACCGCAAACCGGTCACTCACCTCCTGAATCGTGGCCGGTTCACCCCGGCGCATGGCCAGATACATCAGCAGCCTGAAGCTGAGGTCGGCATACTTGGTTAGTTTCATTTATTGCCTTGAACCCAGATAGTTCATTAGCTATTGGGGTATTGAAAATCAATGGGTTGTAGGTCGGGTTTCAACCCGACATGTCGGGCTGAAGCCCGACCTACGCCCCAATGGATTATCTGGGTTGAAAACGGACGATCAAACATCTGAGCGAATCCGCCGAGATTGTCGCCCATTCAACCTCGAAGCGCAACTTTCCCAAGCATTCACTCTGCTAGGCATTCACGTCAACATGTTCCATCGGGTCGCCCGCTCTCTGGTTATGCCGACGCCGGTCCTTGCCCGAACGCAATTCGATCAACACCGGCACATACTCGATGCGGCGGCAATAAATCCGGCGCTCTCCTTGAATACGCGGTTCATGGCGTTTTTCTTCCTCCCCGATAGCCTCGTCAGACATCTCATGCCGTGCATGCGTTTGAACCGGCTTGTTGTCGGTCAACGCTTCCACTTCCAGGGGATCTTTCACTATCGCTACCGGCCTGGGAAGATTGGGTGCAATTTTCATAAGCTCTACTCGTCCGGCAACTCCACCAGATGATGGCGGATGGAGTAATGGATCAGTTCGGCGCTGCTGGTCATGTTCATTTTTTGCAGGATGCGCGTTTTGTGCGTGCTGACGGTTTTCACGCTCAGCGACAGTTCGTTGGCGATGCCGCCGATAGGCGTACCGGAAACAATCATGCGGAAAATCTGCTCTTCGCGGTCGGAAAGCAGCGTGTGTGGGGCGGCATCGTGGTGGTTGCCGCCCAGTTCGAGCGCCAGCCGCTCGGCCACCCCGGCGCTGATGAATACGCCGCCTCCGGCGACCTTGCGAATCGCCGCGACCAGTTGGTCGGGCGCGCTTTCCTTGGTCAGGTATCCCGCCGCGCCCGCCTTCAGCGCCCTGACTGCATATTGCTCTTCCTTGTGCATGCTGAGCACCAGCACCGCCAGTTTCGGTTTCTCGGCCTTGACCTGTTTAATCAATTCGATCCCGCTCCGGCCGGGCATGGACATATCCATCAGCGCCACGTCGAACGGCTGTTCGCGTATCAGCTTGAGCACTTCCAGGCCATTTGCCGCCTCGCCCGCAACGGTAAAATCCCTCTGTTCGGACAGCAGTTGCTTCAAACCGCCGCGCACAATCGCATGGTCATCGGCTATCAATATCCGGATCATTGCGCCTCTCCCGCATGGCCCGCCGGTTGCAGCGGCAGGATGGCCACCACAGCAACGCCTTCACCCGGAATACTGAACACATCGAATGTTCCGCCCAGACCACGGGCGCGTTCCAACATTCCGATCATGCCGTAGGAGTTACGTTTGTTTTCATGGTCGGCAAGCATTCCCTTGCCATCGTCGGATAGCAGCAGCATAAGTTTCTCCTTGTGACAATCCAGCGAAACCAGTACATGCGCGGCCTCCGCATGACGGGCGACATTGGTGAGGCATTCCTGCACAATCCGGAACGCGGCAGTAGCCACTTTCACGTCCAGGTCGCATCCCGTTCCCTGACAATCGCATTGCCCATTTTCCAGATCTAATTCCAGGCGGACGCTGATGCCGGTGCGCTCGGCAAAATCCTCGGTCAGCCATTCGACCGCCGCCGCCAGCCCCAGGTCGTCCAGCATCGTCGGGCGCAAATCCGCCGCGACCCTGCGCATCGCGTCCAGCGTCTCGTCGATCAACCGGGACATGGCGCCAAGCTTGTCGATCACCTCCGGCTGCCCGTCATTCAGGCGTTTGGCCAGCCACTTTGCATCGAGCTTGACCCCCATCAGCATTTGCCCGAGCTCGTCGTGCAGCTCGCGCGCGATGCGTGTTCTCTCTTCTTCTCGCACGGATTGCAAATGGGAGGACAGTTCGCGCAACTGCCGGCGCGATTCCAGCAGATTCCATTCGGTCAGCTTGCGCTTGCTGATGTCCTGAAAAGCGATGACGGAAGCGATTGCCTTGCCATTCTCCATGATCGCGCTGGCGACAATGGACACGGGGATGGGCGTGCCATCCTTGCTCCAGTAAACATCGTCCTCGGCCCGGTGTACCTCGCCTTCCCTCAACACGCCGAGCGTCTCGTGGCCATGCTCCGGCAAGCGCGCGCCATCCGGTTGTTGCGAATGGATGATCGGGTACACCTCGCGGTAGAACAGCTCGCACTCCGCCCAGCCCAGCATCCGCTCGGCCGCCGGGTTCATGAACAGCAGCCTTCCGCTGTCGCTCAACACCAGGATGCCTTCACCGATAGACGCGGTGATGCCGTTCAGCATTTTTTCTTTTTCGTACAGCGCCTGCTGTGTCTGGCGGTGCTCGCGGCGCATATCCACTTCGCGCAACTCGCGCTCGATGACGGGCGCCAGCCGCACCAGCTTGTCTTTCATGACGAAATCGCTGGCGCCTTGCTTCATCAGGGCGACCGCGCGTTCTTCGCCGATACAGCCGGACACGACGATAAAAGGAATATCCGCACCCGTTTCGCGCAGCGCCACCAACGCCCCGTGGGCGCTGAAACCCGGCAGGTTGAAGTCCGAGATCACCACATCCCAACGCTGGTCAGCCAGCGTCGCGCGCATGGCCGCCTCGGTATCCACCCTGGCACAGGTGGTATCAAAACCGCCCTCGTTCAGTTCGAGCAGAATCAGGTCGGCATCGTCCTGCGAGTCCTCGACCAGCAATACGCGCAATGTCTTGATGGATGGGTTCATATTAAAAATTCATCCAATTTTTCATAGGTCCCACAAAACAGCCACAACGCCAGTCCCTTCCCCCTGGAAGGGGGAAGGTTAGGATGGGGGTAGAAGGGCGGAATCATCGCACGGTATCTGTTGCCCCACCTTTCTACCCCCTCGATGAAACAACTAGCCATTCGACTAGGCTGCAAAAGACCGCAGCCAAGTCGCTGGTTAATCCCGGCCTTCCCCCCGCAAGAGGGAAGGAGAAAAACAGCCGCACCTGAGTAGTTACCCATTCAGCTTCATTTGCGGCAGGTATGCGGCACTTCGTTCAACACCAGCCAGTACAAACCGAGCTGGCGCACGGCTTCGGTAAACCGGGTGAAATCCACCGGCTTCTGGATATAGCTGTTGGCGCCGGACGAATAACTGTCGAGCAAATCCTGCTCCTCCCGGCTGGTCGTCATGACCACCACCGGCAGCAATCTGGTCAACTCGTCGGCGCGGATGCGGCGCAGCACCTCCAAGCCATCGACCTTGGGGAGATTCAGGTCGAGCAGGATCAATTGCGGGCGCACACAAACATCCCTGCCCGCATATTTCCCGTTCGCGAACAGGTAGTCCAGCGCCTCCTGCCCATCGCGCACCACCACCAGCTCATTGGCGACCCGGCTTTCCGCAAACGCCAGGCGGGTCAGCTCTTCGTCGTCCGGATTGTCTTCCACCAGCAGAATTATTTTATTGCCATCGCTCATGCCGCCTCCTCGCTTTCCCGTTCCCGTTGCGGCAGCGTAAAGTAAAACGTCGCCCCGTGCTCTTCTTTCCCTTCCGCCCAAACCTTGCCATGATGCCGGTGAATGATGCGCTGCACCGTGGCCAGACCGATCCCGGTTCCCTCGAATTCGCTTGCCCCATGCAGGCGCTGGAAGGCACCGAACAATTTCTGCGCATAGTCCATGTTGAATCCGGCGCCGTTGTCGCGCACGAAGAACGCGCGCTCCTCCCCGTGATCGGAAGGTCTATTTTGCGCGCCGAATTCGATTTCCGCTGCGGCTTTCTTGCCGGAATATTTCCAGGCGTTGCCGAGCAGGTTGTCCATCGCGATGCGCAGCAGGCCGGCATCACCGTGAACGGCCATGCCTTGCTGCAAAATGAACCGCACCTGCCGCCCGGGCTGCGCCTTGCACAATTCTTCCACCACCTGTTCCGCGATTGCGCTCAAATCGACCCGATCCCGCTTCAGCGGGCCGCGCGTCACCTGCGAAAGCTGCAACATATCATCGATCAGTTGCCCCATATGCTGGCTTGAACGGCGCACGCGATTAAGATAATCCTTGCCCGTCGCGTCCAGTTGCCCCTGATATTTTTTCAGTAATACCTGGCTGAAGCCGTCGATGCTGCGCAACGGTGCGCGCAAGTCGTGCGACACCGAATAGCAGAACGCTTCCAGCTCCTTGTTGACCAGCTCCAGTTGATGGGTGCGCTCCGCCACGCGCCGCTCCAGATGGATATTGAGCTGCCGGATTTCGGCTTCCGCCTGCCCCCGGCGTTTTTTCTCGGCAAACACGTCAAGCGCAAACGACACGTCTGCTGCAAGCTCCAGCATCAGCTCGATAATGTCCTGCGTAAAGAAATGTTCATCGGCGGAATAGACATTGATCGTGCCCGTCACAACACCCGTCTCGCGTATCGGAAACATGCCGGCAGACCGGTAGCCACGCATGGCCGCCTCATCCTGCCATTGCTCACAATCCGTTTCATTTCCGATGTCCTGCCTGACCACATGAACACCTTCGCGAATGGCCTTGACTATCGGCCACTCACGGCAGCTCTCGTCGTCAATCCTGATGTTGAACTCGGGCGTGTAGCCTTGTTCCGCCCCGGAACGAGCCATCGGTATCACCCGATGCTCGCTCTTGTCCAACATGCCGATCCAGATAAACCGGAACAGCTCCGATGTCATGGCGGCGTTGCATACCGCTTCGAAAAGCAGGCTTCTGTTTGGGGCACGCACAATCGCCTCGTTTACCCGGCTCAGCAAACGGTAGGTGCGGCTTAACAGCTCGATGCGCGCTTCGCTATTTTTACGCTTGGATAGATCCTGAATAATCGCCATAAATACCGGCGTTCTCCCACGCATGAGCTGGAGATGCGCTTCCACCGGGTAAGTGGTGCCATCCTTGCGCCGGTGGATGGTCTCGAAAAACAACGATTTTCCGTCACCGCCGCGCAGCGGCGCGACCAATTGCTCGAAGCTCTGCACGGTGAACATGGGCTTGATGTCCAGCGGCGTAAGCTGGTTCAACTCTTCGGAGGAATAGCCGAGGTTTTCCTCCGCGCCTTTACTGGCCAGCAGGAAATGCAGGGAGTGCGCATCGAACATGTAAATCTCGTCGAATGAACCCTGCAACAGGCTGCCGAACTGATGCGCCAATTCTTCCGCATGCTTGCGCTCGGTGATATCGCGCACGGTCGCCTGCAATATCGTTCTGCCATCCAGCTCCATCCTGCTCAGCAACACCTCGGCAGAAAAATCACTGCCGGTGTTCACGCGCCGATGTATCCATTCGAATATGTTGTTGCCTTTTGCCATGGCGGCAGCGATCCGCTCGTTGGCCAAAGTCATCGAATCCACACCGCAAGGCTGTTCCGGCGGCGACAAATCGGCGGGGTGCAGGGCGCAGAACTCCTCCTGTGTCGCGCAGCCAAACATCCTCAGCGTTGCCTTGTTGCAGTCGATAAACCCGTTCTCGTCGAGCAGCATCACCGCGTCGCTGGTCGAATCATAGAGCGTGTGCAGCATGGCCTCGGAGCGGCGCAATGCGCCCTCCATCTGCCTGCGCTCGGTAATATCGCGCGACAGCACGATGAAGCGCGGCCCATCAGACTTCCCGGCATTTTTGCGGGAAACAGAAAGTTCGAACCAACGATTGCCTTGCGCCAGCGGCAACTCGATCACTTTTCCATACGAATGCCCATCGTCCCACGCCTCACGCAAAGCCGACATGACCACGCTGGCCGCTTCGTGCGGCAACACCTCGTCCACCGTTTTATCCTGCAAGTTTTCGATGGATGCCGCCAGCAAATCGCGGCGCGGGGTGTGCAGGTCATGGTAGCGACCGTCCAGCCCGAGCTCGAACAACGAGTCTGGAATGGCATCGATCGTCGCCTGCAACTGGTTTTGTGAAACACGCAACTGGCGGTAAGGGGTTTCTATTGCCGCAACAAAAATAGCCCGGTAAAAAAACAGGTAAGCGATCACCACGTAAACATGGCCCAGCAGATTGTAAACGTCGGTGACGCTGGCATACAAGGTAAAGAAAAACTCGCCCAGCGCCATGGTGCAGGCCGCACCGAACAGCGCCGCCACATTGAACGTTTGCGGCGCACCCCGTCGAGCCCACAGCACCCATGCGGCGGCAAGGTTGAGCGCAATGATCGCGTATTCCGAGACGATCTTGAAGGCGGTGAGCCCCTGGCCAGGAACAAAGTTGTGCGGCAGCGCATCCTGATGGTACAGGAACAACCAATACGCGAAAGCAGTTGCGCCGATCACGGCCGCGAGCAGCTTGTAGCGGGTCGCGGCGGAAGCAAATGGGCGCGGCGGCATGAGAACCGCAGCGAGCAGCGCAACGGTGGCCAGCGAACGTTCGAGCAGCCAGAAATTGATCGCCTTCTCCGGGCCGCCCGGCGTCACGAAATCCGGCATCCCGGTATACGACAGCATGTGAGCAAAATCGAGCAGCCCCACCCCGAGAAATGCGCAGGAAAGCCAGACCATATTGCCCGGAATCCGGTCGCTGTGGGCATTCCATCCCACCGCAAACACCAGCATGGCAACGACGATGGCGACAGTTTCGAGCAGCATGTGCAGCGGCAAATACCCGGCGATGCCGTGTATGCCAGGCAACACGGGGAGCGCCCACGCCAGCGCCGCGACCAGCGCCAGCAACGCGACGGCAATGAGCGTGCCGCGCATGGATGCCCTGTCTCCGGAATGTAGCCTCATCTTACCCTTTCCCGGTAAGCGCGCAGCTTCATGCTGATTTCCCCTTGGCTTGATGCAATATCGACGGTCATAGTATTGGGTGCGGCGCGCGTTTATTCTTATTGCCGGAACAGCATTTTCCGCCCGGTGCGGCTATCGAATCGACATGTGAAGGTAGCGGAAATTTACTTCGATGTATATATGTCTTTCGGCCTAATTTGCATGGTTTATGCCTGCTGGTTGCCTTCGACGCTGACAATGAAACATTTTGCAGGATAGACACGTGTTTTACTCCGAAGCACAAACCCCTCCCGGCCTCCCCTTGTCAGGGGTGGAGGCTAGTCCCTCCCCCTGACAAGGGGGAGCTGGAGGGGGTTGGGGTTTGGGTTTGGGTTTGGGTTTGGGTTTGGGTTTGGGTTTGGGTTGTTTCACATGAATAAACCATCTGTGATAGTTCCACATCAGTTTGAATCGCACCCGCCTTAACAAGACTTTATCCACCCTTTTGATCGCAGCCCGTTTAAGGTATTCTTCGCACTCTTGAAATCTGATCCGCCACATGGAACTTGCCAGATGGAACCAGCCAGCATCGACAAATACGAAATCGCCAGCGTGCTTGGACGCGGGGCGACGAGTACCGTTTACCTGGCCTATGACGCCTTTACGGAACGCAAGGTCGCGATCAAGGTTTTCAATGACAGCGCGCTATCCGACCCGGAGCACGGCCACAAATACCGCAGATTGATCGCCAACGAGGCTTCTCTCGCGGGGCGGCTCAACCATCCGCATATCGTCGGCATCCACGATGCGGCGCTGAGCCAGGACAAATGCTATATCGTCATGGAGTATGTGGAGGGCGGAACCCTGGAAAAGTACGGCCAGCCCGAATCCCTGCTGCCCGTGGAAAAAGTGGTCGAGATTGCTTTCAAATGCGCCCTTGCGCTCGACTTCGCCAGCCGGAACGGCGTCATTCACCGCGACATCAAACCCGCGAATATCATGATGTGCGAAAACGGCGATGTGAAGATCGCCGACTTCGGCGCAGCCGTGTTGACCCGCAGCGACCAGACCGAACTGGTCGGGATAGGCTCGCCCGCCTTCATGTCGCCGGAGCAGATCATGCTGCACTCCCTCACCCAACAAACGGACATTTATTCCCTCGGCGTGGTCATGTACCGTCTGCTGACCGGGCGCATGCCGTTCGAGGCGGAGAGCGGCTACGCTTTGTCACACAAGATATTGAACGAGAAACCGCCTGGAATTCGCGCCCTGCGCCCGGCCTTGCCGCCCAGGCTGGAACAGATTGTCGCCACGGCCATGGCCAAAAAACTGGAAGACCGCTACGCGCGGTGGCGCGACTTCGCCAGGGATATTTCCAATTTCGCCGCGCTGGAATTGCCCCGCGAAACGGTTTCGGAAACGGAAAAATTCAACACGATGCGCAACCTGCCCTTCTTCCGCGAGTTCGGCGACATCGAGTTATGGGAGGTATTGCGCATCAGCGTCTGGGGGCGCATGCCTGCCGGAACCCCGCTGGTCCGCGAAGGCGAGGAGGGCAACTTTTTTTTCATCCTCGCCGACGGCGAAGCGAAAATATCCAAGGAAGGTAAAACTCTGGGCATCCAGGGTGCGGGACAATGCTTCGGCGAAATGTGCTATATCCGCAAAGGCGCGACCACCCGCACCGCCACAGTCACAGCCAACACGCCCGTCACCCTGCTCAAGATCAAACCCGACTCGTTAAGAAACGCCTCGGAAAACTGCCAGTCCCGGTTCAATCAGGCGTTCCTGAATACCCTGGTCGAGCGTTTGACGCAGGCGAATATCCAACTGGCCAACATGCAATAAACCGGGAGTATTTTTCAGCTACGCCGCAAGCGGTGGGAAATTATTCTATTTTCGCAACTACTCAGATCGAAAAAAACTCCCCCGCCAGATACCAACGTCCAACCACCCCTGCGCGCCGGGCGCTTCGCTTCCCCCTTTGCAAAAGGGGGACTGAGGGGGATTTGAAGTGCGCCACTCTCTCGCCTCCTGCTGTAAATCCCCCCTGCCCCCCTTTTTCAAAGGGGGGTATCACCCCCCCAGCCTTCCTCATGCAAGGGGGAAGGAGAAAAGCAGCAGTTCCTGAGCAGTCATCCCGAAGAAATCAAAACTACACGTGTAGCAAGGTTCGCTCGCCATCGGCGTGGCGCAGGCGCTGTGCCAGCGTGCGGGAAATTGAGGTGATTAACAGGAAAGCGAGTTTTTTGTGGTCTTCGGCAAGCTGGTTGAATTGGTCGAACGATAGCACGAACAGGTCGCTATCCGTGTGTGCAATGGCATTATCGCTGCGGGTGCGATCATCGAGAAAAGCCAGCCCACCGAAAAAATCCCCCCGCCCGAAAGTGGCGATATGGTGCAACTGTCGGCTGCCGCTAATGGGTGCCATGATGCGGACCACGCCGCGCCGGATCAGATATAGATTGCGGTCCTGATCGCCGATCAAGAAAATGGATTCGCCCGCCTTGCAAGCCCGTTGTTGCATGCGCCCTTCCAGGTCGGCGATGGTCTCATCCTTGCGCCCCTGGAATAAATCCATTTCCTGCAAATGCAGGGGGGTTTCCTCGTTGACCGGCTGTGCGATATCGCCGACCAAACGATCCTCCACCCATTCAATCGCGGCTTCGATAGTCTTGAAAGTCTGCACCGTATCGCTGCCATCGATCAACCCGGTCTGCTTGAAAAACTCCAGCAGATTGCGGCCATTGGGCAGTTGCTCGCGCACGTTGCTCATCAGCAGGGGCACGCCGCGCTCGCGCAGCATGTCGCGTACCTGATTGAGCATACGCGCGGCGGTGATATCCACCGATTGCACCCGCCGCAGGTCGAGAATGATGTAATCGCGCGTTTTGATTTCCGGCTCGAGCGCGGAATAAAGCTCGTAAGTGGTGCCGAAGAACAGGCTGCCTTGCAGCTCGAAAATAATCGCCTTGTCGCCTTTCTGCGCGATGAGGCGCATCTCGGCCTCCGGGCGATACCAGGTGGACGAGCGCTGGTTGACAAAGG
Organism: Gallionella sp.; assembly: GCA_030700315.1. Taxonomy (GTDB): domain Bacteria; phylum Pseudomonadota; class Gammaproteobacteria; order Burkholderiales; family Gallionellaceae; genus Gallionella. The sequence continues at coordinate 22,891 of JAUYJO010000079.1, read as the reverse complement.
TTTTGTGGCGCACCACCGAACCGCCGACCTGCTCGCGCACGAACAGCAGAATAGACAGGGCGACACCGGCAGCGGAAGCGGCGATCAGCCCCACCGTCAAAGCAAAGCCGATGACCACGGCCACGACCGCAAAATCGAGCACCGTGGCGCGCGATTCCAGGAAGTGCAGGGGTTTCGTGTCGATCATCCGCAGACCGATGACGATCAGAATGCCTGCCAGTGTTGCAATCGGAATCCAGGCGATAAATGTGTTCAACACCAGTGCCGCCACCAGCACCAGCACACCTTCGACGATGCCGGAAACGCGGGTTTGTGCGCCGCTGGACAGGTTAACCATGGTCGCTCCCATGGTGCCGGCGCCGGGAAGCCCGCCGATTGCGGACGAGGTGATATTGGCCAGTCCCTGCGCAAACAGCTCGCGATTGGGCTCATGGCGCGTGCGCGTCATCTGGTCGATGACGACACAGGTTTTTAACGTGTCGATCGAAAGCAGTGCCGCCAGGGTGAGCGCACTGCCGAACAGGGCGGCGATCTGGGAAAGTTTCAAATCGCCGATTTCATTCCAGCGCCCGGTAATCGTGCCGATATAACCCTCACCGGATGCGCCGAGCGCGCCAAGCACCAGCTTGTTGTCGGCGAGAGTCATCATCGACGCATCGCTGCTGGCGAGGACAAAATACACCGCTCCCCCGGCGATAATGCCAAGAATGGTGCTGGGGACAGCCTTGGTCAACTTGGGTGCCAGCAGCGCGACCAGCACGGTCGCCATGCCGACGGCAAGGCTGCGCATATCCCACAGCTCCGGGGATACCGCCGCTTGCCACCATGTCGTGTCGTGGGAGGCGCCGACAAATTTCTGTATCTGGCTGCCGATGATGATGAGGCCAACCCCGCTCAAATAACCGCTGACCACGGTATAAGGGATGTACTTGATCATCCGGCCAACCCCGAGAAAGCCGATAAACATCTGGATCAGGCCGGTCAAAATACCGAGTACGGTCAAGAGCAGGACGATGCTCGACGGGGCGACACCCTGTTTGACCAGTTCGATGGCGAAAGCGGAGAGCACTGCCGCAGCGGGCGCGCATGGCGCGCTGATCAGCCTGTCAGTGCCACCAAAGATGGATGCGATCAAACCCAGCGCGGCCGCGCCGAGGATGCCGGCCAGCGCGCCAAAGACCGCGTACTGCGGGCTGATCGCCGAATAAATCGTGACGCCGAACGCTACGGCCGCCGGCAACGCGACCAGCATGGATGCCAAACCGCCCCAGAAATCCCCGGGGACATTCAATCGCTTTGACAGTTTTGGTATGGCAATCATGGTAGCTACTCGGGTGAAACCGTTTTGCTGCTTCCCCTTTAAAAGGTGAAAGGGTCTGGAGTTGCAGTTGTTTTAATCCCAGATAATCCATTTGGACGTAGGTCGGGCTTCAGCCCGACATGTCGGGTTAAAACCCGACCTACAACCCATTGATTTTGCAATGCCTCAAGAGCTAATGGATTATCTGGGTTAATTAGCACTTCGATCTGAGTAGTTTGCCCCGTTCCCTTATTTCTTGGTCATCGCCGCTTCAATTTGTCGGCACAGCGTTTTCAATACCTTGATGCGCGCAAAGTTTTTGTCGTTGGCTTCCACCAGCGTCCACGGCGCAATCTCGGTGCTGGTACGATCCACCATGTCGCACACGGCATGTTCGTATGCTTCCCATTTTTTGCGGTTGCGCCAGTCTTCTTCGGTGATCTTGAAGCGTTTGAAGCCGATTTTTTCGCGCGCCTTGAAGCGCGCGAGCTGCTCGTCTTTGCTGATCGAGAGCCAGAATTTGACCACCACGATATTGTGGCGCACCAGTTGCGCTTCGAAATCGTTGATCTCGCTGTAGGCGCGCATCCAGTCGGCTTTCGAGCAGTAGCCCTCGACGCGTTCGACCAGCACGCGGCCATACCAGGAGCGATCGAAAATCGTCACCCGGCCACGGCGCGGGATATGCCGCCAGAAGCGCCACAGATAAGGCTGCGCGCGCTCTTCTTCGGTGGGGGCTGCAACCGGAATGATGTTGTAATAACGCGCATCCAGCGCGCTGGTGATGCGGCGAATCGCACCGCCTTTGCCGGCGGCATCGTTGCCTTCGAACATGGCGATCACGGTGATGTTTTTGAACTTCGGGCTGCGCGTCAGCAGCGCGAGCTTGCCCTGGTATTTTTCCAGCTCCGCCTGAAAATTTTTCTTGTCGATTTTCTGGCTGAGATCCAGCGTCTTCAGAATATGCAGTTGGTCGATCGACGGAAGCGGCGGCGGCGCGGAAATTTCTGTTATTTTCTTGCCGGCTTCATCCAGGCGTTTGCGTATGGCATCGAGGATGACCTTGCCCAGGGTCAGGCTGCGGTAGCGTGCATCATAGCCTTCGACGATAGTCCACGGCGCTTCGGCGGTGCTGGTGTGGCGCATCACGCTTTCGCTTACCACGCGATACTTGTCATACAGCTTGTAATGCTCCCAATCACGCTCCGTGACGCGCCAGCGGGTTTTCGGATCTTTTTCAAGAATCTTGAGGCGCTTTTCCTGCTTGTCCTGGGATAAATGCAACCAGAATTTGAGGATCAACGCGCCTTCTTCGACCAGCATGGTTTCCAGGCGCCTGGCACGCTCCAGACTCTGATCGAGATCGGCCATCTTGGTGCGACCGGCCACCCGGTTGAGGATCGGCCAGGTGTACCAGGAACCGAGAAATACGCCGATCCTGCCTTTGGGCGGCAGCTCGCGCCAGAAGCGCCACATCATCGGGCGATCCAGCTCCTCATCCGATGGTTCGCCCATGCCGTGGGTCTGGATGAAACGCGGATCCATCCATTCGTTGAGCAGGTTGACGGTCTCGCCGCGCCCCGCGCCATCCACGCCACCCACCAGAATGATGACCGGAAATTTCGCCAGCTTGACCAAATCCATCTGCGCTTCCAGCAAGGCTTCGCGCAACGGCGGCACTTCCTTTTCGTAAGTCTCTTTGTCTATCTTGTGTCCGAGCTCGGCCGATTCAAACATGATGTTCTCCCAAGTTTACAAACATAATTTTTACAGAAAATCAGGTGTGATAACCAGACGCAACGTAGTCTGCTCCAAACCTTCGCGTTCGCGCCGGCTGAACCACCACAAAGCGCCCTTCTTGATATTCAACGAATAGTCATCGCAGCCCAACAGTTGCGCCGCGACCTCACCCAGCGTCGGCTGGTGCCCGACCACCAGCACCGTACCGGTCGCGTTTGGCCAGTCCGCCGCCTGCAACACGTCTTGCGCGGAAGCGCCGGGCGCGATGCCGGGCACAAGGGTGAAACGGCTGTTGAGCGCGGCGGCGGTTTGTTGCGTGCGGGTCGCCGGGCTGACCAGGATGCGCGCGTGTTCCGGTAAATGCCGGTGCAGAAAAGCGGCGACTTTCCCGGCCTGCTTGACACCCTTCGCGGTCAACTCGCGCGCGTCGTCCGGCGCGCCGTCCGCCGCTTCCGCATGCCGCCACAAAATCAGATCCACCCTATGCTCCAAATTACATTTTGCATGTCAGCCTATACCGTATACACTGCCGTTGCCACTTTAATCCGAAGGGAATGATATGACAACCAAAAAAACTGACACCACCCAAAAAATTGACACCAAAGCAACTACCGCCAAAATAACGGCAGAAGACACGGCAAAAACCACTGCAAAAAAAACCTTGGCGGAGAAGGCTCCAGCCCCGGCTCCAACCTTGGCAAAAGCGGCGGTAAAGAAACCGAAAAAAGAACCTAAAGTAAAAATAGTGCGCGACAGTTTCACCATGCCGCAGAGCGATTATCTGAAGATTGCCGAAATCAAGGAAACCTGTTTGAAAGCCGGACTACCCGCGAAGAAAAGCGAAGTGCTGCGCGCGGGCTTGAGAGCCTTGGCAGGAATGGATACGGCACAGTTGAAGCGCGCCATGGCGGGGGTGGAAAAGATCAAAACCGGTCGCCCGAAAAAACCTTAAGATATTAACCCAGATAATCCATTTGGACGTAGGTCGGGCTTCAACCCAGGGCTAATTTGTTCTTCCAATAATTATGTTTAAAATCAATAAACGTAGGGTGGGCACGTTTTTGTGCCCACGCGGTTACCAGTCCGCGTGGGCAGACGATAAAGCTGCCTGCCCACCCTACGATTATTTTGAGAACAAATTTACCCTGGGCTTCAGCCCGACATGTCGGGTTAAAACCCGACCTACAACCCATTGATTTTGCAATGCCTCAAGAGCTAATGAACTATCTGGGATTAACCGGCAAGCGACTAAGAAACCACCTTGTCCGGAGAACCGGCAAGTTGCCCGAGCAGCCTGTCTTGCGCGCATTTCAACGCGGCGCGGCGGGTATTTTTGCGCCGGTAACGCCCTTCGCCATCCATGTCCCACGCCTGCGAGTTATCCTGTAAATAAACCTTCAGCCCCTCGTCGATCACGCGCTTCTTGAGCTTTTTGTCGAGCACCGGAAAACACACCTCGATGCGGCGGAAAAAATTCCTGTCCATCCAGTCCGCGCTGGCGAGATACACATCGTGCTTCAGGTCGTTGCGGAAATAGAAGATGCGCGTGTGCTCCAGAAAGCGTCCGATGATCGAACACACCCGGATATTTTCCGACAGCCCCTTCACGCCGGGACGCAGGGCGCACACGCCGCGCACGATCAAATCCACCTTCACGCCCGCATTGGATGCCTCGTAAAGCGCGTTGATGGTTTCCGGTTCCAGCAGCGCGTTCATCTTGGCGATGATATGGCCGCGCTTGCCCGCTTTGGCGAGGCGGGTTTCATTCTGGATGGCGCGCAATACTTCAATGTGCAGCGAGAACGGCGACTGCCACAAATGGTGCAGTTTGCGCGCCTTGCCGAGGCTGGTGAGCTGGCCGAACACTTCGTTCACGTCCGCACAAACCGCCTCGTTGCAGGTGAACAGGCCGAAGTCGGTGTAGAGCCGCGCGGTGCGAGGATGGTAATTGCCGGTGCCGAGATGCACGTAGCGGCGCAGCTTGCCATCCTCGCGGCGCACCACCATCAACATTTTGGCATGGGTCTTGTGGCCGACCACGCCGTACACCACATGCGCGCCCACCTGCTCCAGGCGGGTCGCCCAGTTGATGTTGGCCTCTTCGTCGAAGCGCGCCATCAGCTCCACCACCACTGTCACCTCCTTGCCGCGTTTCGCCGCAGCGATAAGCGCTTCCATCAGCTCGGAATCCGAGCCGGTGCGGTATACGGTCTGTTTGATCGCGACCACGCCCGGATCGCTGGCGGCCTGCTGGATAAAATCGATCACCGGTTTGAAGGACTGAAAAGGATGGTGCAGCAGGATGTCGCCCTTGCGGATCGCCTTGAACATATCCGCGCCTTTTTTCTGGATCACCGGCGGCACACCCGGCACAAAAGCGGGAAACTTCAGGTCATCGCGCGCCACCAGGTTGGGGATTTCCATCAGGCGCACCAAGTTCACCGGGCCATGCACGCGGTATAAATCCTCCAGAGCAAGGTCGAATTCCTTGAGCAGCAACTCGGCGATTTGCGGCGAACAGGTATCGGCAATTTCGAGGCGCACCGCGTCACCGAAATGGCGCTGCGGCAACTCGCCCTGCAGGCTGAGGCGCAGGTTTTTCATTTCTTCCTCGTCCACGAACAGGTTGCTGTTGCGTGTCACGCGGAACTGGGAGCAGCCAAGCACCTCCATGCCGCCGAACAGTTCGCCGACATGTTCGTGCAGGATCGAGGAGAGAAACACGAAACCGTGCGCGCAACCGCTGATTTCCGACGGCATCAGGATGGTGCGCGGCAGTATGCGCGGCGCCTGCACGATGGCGCGCGCCGAGTTGCGCCCGAAGGCGTCCTTGCCTTGCAGTTCAACGGCGAAATTCAAGCTCTTGTTGAGTACGCGCGGAAAGGGATGCGCCGGATCGAGACCGATCGGTGTCAGCACCGGCATGACTTCGCGCAAGAAAAAATCCCTGACCCAAGCTTGCTGCGCCTCGTTCCACTGGGTGCGGCGCAAAAAGCGGACGCCCTGCCCGGCGAGCGCTGGAACGATATCGGCATTAAACAATTGATATTGCTGTTCGATCAGCAGCCGCGCCTCTTCTCGCACCCGCTTGAGCGTCTGTCGGGCGGCCATGCCATCGGCGCCGGTAGCGATGCCGCCCAGCTTGATTTGCTCCTTCAAACCCGCCACGCGGATCTCGAAAAATTCGTCGAGATTGCTGCTGACGATACACAGATATTTCAACCGCTCCAGCAACGGCACAGTCGCGTCTTCGGCCTGCGCCAGCACGCGCCGGTTGAACTCGAGCTGGCCGAGTTCGCGGTTCAGGAATTGCTGCGGAACAAATTTTTTGCTCAAAGCAGACTGCTATCAGCTCCGGGGAGGCACATACCCTTCCGGCATTTGTGTCCCCTCGCCAAAAAAATAGTCCTCCATCTGCCTGGCCAGAAACTTGCGCGCCTGCGCATCGGCGAGGTTTAGGCGATTCTCGTTCACCAGCATCGTCTGGAACTTGATCCAGCCTTGCCAGGCTTCCCTGGAAACATTTTCGAAAATCCGCTGGCCCAGCGGACCGGGATAAGGCAGGCGATCCAGCCCTTCGGCTTCACGCCCCAGTTTTACGCATTGCACCATTCTTGCCATGTTGTAAATCTCCGTGTGAGTAATCGTGTGCCGTAATTATGACATCACGCTGGATTTTCTGCTGCGTGTCTGGCTAAAAGCTTCTGGCTGAAAGCGGGCACATATTCGGGGGTGCGACATATTGCCGCGCGGCAATATGCCACATTCCAAAATAAAAACATTGCAGTGATAATCGCGCCGCAATTTTTATTTAATGTGGAGAAGACCAATGCAATTCAAGCGTATAACTATTTGTGTCGCACTGGCGTTTGCGCCCGGCGCTTTCGCGGCTGAAGCAACCGAAGCGACCTTGCCCGATGTCGAGGTAATCGGGAAAAAAGTCCAACCCCTGCCCGCCTTGAGCGATTCTGCTCTCGGCGGTACCGAGATTTTCCGTCAGCGTGCCGCCACCAGCGACACCGCAAAACTGCTCGACGGTCAGCCGGGCGTCAGCCTTTCCGGCGCTGGCGGCGTTTCCAGCCTGCCCATCATTCATGGTCTGTCGGACGACCGCGTGCGCATCAAAGTGGACGGCATGGATCTGGTTTCTGCCTGCGGCAACCACATGAACCCTCCGCTTTCCTACATCGATCCGTCCAACGTCGGCAGCGTCAATGTGTTTGCCGGTATCACGCCGGTGAGCATCGGCGGCGACAGCATTGGCGGGACGATACAAGTGAACTCCACCGCACCGGAATTTGCCGCAGACGGGCAGACTTTGCTCAAGGGGCAAGCGGGAGTTTTTTACCGCAGCAACGGCAATGTGCGAGGCGGCAACCTGTCGGCCACGATTGCGGGCGAACAGTTGAGCGTGACATACAGCGGCTCCACCACCGAGTCGGACAATTACAAGGCGGCGCACGATTTCAAACCGGCGCAAGCTGCATCGGTGAACAATCCGGGGCGATGGCTGGCCGGGGATGTGGTCGGATCGACCCTGTATAAATCGGTGAATCACGCGCTCGGCTTTGCGCTGCGCCATGAAAACCATCTGGTCGAACTGAAGCTGGGCGTGCAGGACATCCCTTATCAGGGCTTCCCGAACCAGCACATGGATATGACCGGCAATGACAATAAGCAGATCAACCTGAGTTACGCGGGACAATATCAGTGGGGCGCTTTGCAAGCCCGCGTTTATGACGAAAAGACACGGCACAAGATGAATTTTGTCGACGACAAGCGGTACTGGTATGGCACGCTCGCCGCGACCGGCCCATGCTCGCCGATTCGATACAGCGGCGACCCTGCCGGAACCTGCGCTGGCGGTATGCCTATGGATACGGAAGGCCAAACAACAGGCGCGCTGGCCAAGGCGGACATCCTGCTTTCGGAGCGCGATATTCTCAGGGTGGGCGGCGAGTATCAACGCTACCGCTTGAACGACTGGTGGGCACCCGCCGGCGGCGGGATGGGGCCGAATACGTTCTGGAACATCAATCACGGCGAACGCGACCGCTCGGGTATTTTTGGTGAATGGGAAGCGCGCTGGAACCCGCAATGGATATCACAGCTCGGGGTGCGCCACGAGGCGGTGGATATGAACACGGGCACGGTGCAGGGCTATAACAATGCCGTCCCCGGGGCACAATACGTGGCGGAATCGGCGGCCTTCAATGCCAGCAACCGCCAGCGCACCGACCACAATTGGGATTTGACCGCACTGGCGCGCTACACGCCGGATGACAGCCAAGCTGTCGAGTTTGGCTATGCCCAGAAATCCCGCTCCCCCAACCTTTACGAGCGTTACTCCTGGTCGACGGGCGGGATGGCGATGGCCATGATCAACCTTGTCAACGACGGCAACGGCTATGTCGGCAATCTCGCCCTGAAGCCGGAAGTGGCGCATACCCTCAGTGCAACCGCCGATTGGCATGATGCCGCCGGGGAACAATGGGGATTGAAAATCACGCCTTACTACACCCGCGTTCAGGATTACATCGACGCCCGCCGTTGCAGCTCGGCAAACGCAAACTGCAACGGGGCAAACCTGGCGAAAACAACCGGGTTTGTTCACCTGCAGTTCGTCAATCAATCCGCCCGCCTCTACGGCATGGATGCTTCCGGTTATTTCCCCTTGGCGAAAACCGGCAATTACGGCAGCTTCACCGCGAAGGGCGTGTTGAACTATGTCGATGGCAAAAACGAGACGACGGGCGACCATCTCTACAACATCATGCCGCTGAGTGCGAAACTGGCCGTGGTGCAGCATTGGGGCAATTGGATCAACACCATCGAAGGGCTGCTGGTCGATGCCAAGCGCAAGGTATCGCAGGTTCGCGACGAGGTTAAAACCGGCGGCTACGGCTTGCTGAATCTGCGCAGCAGCTATGAATGGAAGCAGGTTCGCTTCGACGTCGGCGTGGAAAACGCTCTGGACAAATTCTATAACCCGCCGTTGGGTGGCGCATACATTGGCCAGGGTTCGACCATGACGCTGGCAGGCTCGGCCCCTTTTTACGGAATACCGGTTCCAGGCATGGGGCGCTCGATTTATGCGGGTGCAACCGTGAAGTTCTAAAGTTGCAGTGAACCAAATGCCGCCGTGAACACCGGCGGCTCAGTGTGTGCTGATATTTGCCGCGACTGTGAAATCGAGTGCCGCAAGTTCGAGAAGAAACACCAGGTCTGCAAAGACTTGGCGGGTGCCTGCGCAGCTTGCTTTAACGCGTGCAAAAAATAGCGGTTTGAGGTTCCAATCTAGCCAGGGCAGTCGCCCTGCCATTGTTGTTGAGCGCCCTGCATGACGGCCATGCAGGGCGATTTGCATTTCTGGGGACGCAAAACCCTTAGCGCCACGGGTTAATGACGTCCAATCCGTAGTAGTCGCAAATTTGTAATAAGCGCAAATTTTCAGCCTGAAATTCAAACCGTGGACACCCACGAATCGCTTGAAGCCATTATCAAGGTTGACGTTGCCTCGGCGCGTCTCAATTTAACCGGACATGCAACTACTCAGGCCAAAGCAGTGTGCTCGAAAATAGCCACAACGCCAGCCCCTTCCCTCTGGAAGTGGGAAGGAGAAAAGCGGCAGCACCTGAGTAGTTGCGCAAGTTCCATATTTGTCGACTTATTTAGCGACTAATGAGTAACGACAAAGCCGAATATCAAAGGGGTGAGGGTGATTTCACCGTTTAACGTGAAACTCGCGCAGCGATTCGTTTGCCCTTTCTCCCGCGTGCGGGGGAAAGTTGGATAGTGGGGAACGGGCATGGCAAGTTTCATTATCAGGGGGGGGCAACATGCCATGCCCGTTGGGTAGAAAACCTCTACTGCTTCGTCAATGAAAAAGTCCCGCTACAGTCTCCATCAGGATCGTGCCAGGTTCCGCTCATAACAGTGCCGTTGATTGTACCGGAGAAGGTTAATCCATATGCTAGATAAGAGCCGGAAATCACATTGCCAGAAAGTGTTCCGGCTACAGACCCACCCAGCACACTCCCTGAAACAGAGACTGCAACTTCGGTATGATCCCAGCAAAAGGCATCTTTCGCTTCAAAGGTAGTAGTGGCTGTACCGGTGTAATACCCGTCAAAAGTTTTCCCCGGCAAAGTAAGGGTTTGCTGTTCTCCGGTATCCTGCCTGGTGACTGTCACAGTGGCATCCTTCTGAAGAACCGTAACACTCCAGGAAACGGTACTGTCTCCTGAAATGGATTTTGTGCTGCCTCCCGTACCTGCGTTTTGTACAGAAATGGATACCGAGGTGGGCGCAGTCACACCGGCTACTGCTGCGGACACCGTATAGGTGATCGATGTGCTGTCTTGTGATGATACAACTTTAGAAAGCGTCAGCGATGTCGACACGACGGGCGTACCGCCATCGTTGACGGGTGCGCCGGCATCGTTCTGGATAATCGCCTCAGGCGTTGCCTCTGTTACCGGGATTTCCTCACGCGTGATTTCAACTGTTTCTCCGGGGGGAAAGTCTTTTTCATCAACAACTGTCCTGCTGACATTACCACCACCCACTACAACGGTTGTTTTTCCGCTTGGCACAATCGGCGGAGACTTATCATTGGTTGTGCTCACACCGATCGTGCATTTTGGATCTTCGTAACTCGTGGCGCACTCTTTTGTCGAGCTGATGACCTTGAGTCCCGCTTGAATTAAATCACCGGCAGCATTCTTAATGACAACAGCCGTCGTCGATACCGTTTTAAACGGGCCAGTAACGACATCTGAGACTATTTTGGTGGTCATCTCCTTTACTACCTTGCCGGGAACATTGGATAATTCTTTGTTAGCTGCATCGCGCTCGGCATAGGCGCTTTCATCTCCTTTATTATCAATTTTATCTTGTGCCGCCTCTACCTTATTTCTGGCCGCAGTCGCTTCTTTGCTAAAGCCTTTCAAATTTTGCACATAAGTATAAAGACCTTTGATCACAAGAGCTGCCCCGATGATAGCCGGGAGACCGGCGGGCTTGCGGTTGCGTATTTCGGCGAATGGCTGAATTTCCGACTCTACCTGCGTCTTCCGGACGTTCGCAAGAAACGATCTTGTTCTTGCTCCGACAACAGGCGGGGTAACGGCAAGATTACTGGTCTGATTTTGGGTGAATTGCTGAATCCCCGACTCGGCCTGCTCCATCTTCACGACATTCGCCAGCAACGAAGTGTTCTTGATTCAAACTCATCTATAAGCGTTCCTATTACGGCTGCCTGACTGGTGCTGTTGACATCTCCTTGAAGGGCGGTCTCCAGGTTTTGCACCGTTTGGGTCATATTCACCATATCTACGACGGCTCCGTCTATCGCCGTATTAAAACGGGTGAGTTCTTTTTGAAGAGTAGTCGGGCCACAGCTCGTCGTCCCGCCGCTGCTCGTGCCGCTCGTCGCGCACATGACCACACCCTCGTTGCTCCAACCGCAAGCTGCCTGCTGCTGGATGGCAGTCAGGTTGGAGGTGATGCGGTGATTGCTGTCCACTCCCCGCGTGGAGCCATTGTTGTAGGCGCGGTACACCGGCACGGTGCCGCTGGGACAGGTGCCACTCGTGGGCGTGGTGGAGTTGAACGCGATGCCCTCGTAATTCCAGCGTTTTTCCGTGTCGGGTGTGCTGGCCTGTAGTTGCTTGAGACCGGCGCATTCTCCCGCATCAGCGGTATAAAAATGTGAGTTGGGGCCGGGCGACTGGCTGCCGTAGAAGCGGCAGACAGGGGTGCTGCCATTTGTGCTGAAGATATTGCCCGTCCGGATCCAGCCTGGCCCGGCGCTGCCGCTGTCGATTCCCGCCGCTTCGCCCGAGTCGGCGGTCATGAAATAGTTGTCGAGAGTGGTGTTGTAGAACTCCACCACCGATGCAGAGGCAGATGGGGTTGCAGACGGCGTGACCGTGTTCGAAACAGTCGACCAATTGCTGCTGTAGCCCACGGTGCTTTCGGTCAGCGCCCAGCAGTAATAGGTCGTGCCGTTGGTGAGGCCGGTCACCGTGATCGGCGAGCTGCTCCCCGTGGCTTTGATGAGATGCGAGGTGTCGGTGCCGCAGGCCGCCCAGTAGGTGACCAGCGTCCCGCTGCCGATCGACCCGGGTGTGAAGGTGACGGTGGCGCTGCCATCGCCGGCGGTAGCCGTTACATTGGTCGGTTCGCCGGGCAGGGTGGCGGTACTGCCCTCCTTCACAAGTGACAGCGTGTAGCTGCCTGTCGTGTCGGATATGGCGCTGGTCGCTTCCAGCAGGTAAGTGCCGCTTTCGGGAATCGTGTAATAGCCCGAAGTGGCCGGGATGCGCGCGGTCGTGCCACCTCCGCCATCATCGTTGCTGGTGTAGTCGCCGGACGGGAAGATCAGCACCAGCCAAGGGTCAATGCTGCCGGAAGATTGCTGGATATAAATTTTATCGCCAGCAGTTCCCGTGAACTGATAATAGTCGGCATAATAGGTGGCGCCAGTGACATCAAAATCCGTGCAATCGGTGGTGCTCAATGAGCCGTTCACCGTCTGCCCATAGAGGATCGATTGATTGGCGCATGCCGCTTCCGCACTCGTCACCGATAGCAGCAAGGCAAATGCCATGAACCCGCTTAGCGCCGTGTTGCGAATCGAGCTTTTCATTTGGCTCTCCTTGCTGATTTACGCATGGCAAACACCGCCATATTTGCTACACGATGGGATCGATTAAGCCGCCACTTGCCACCCTTAATCCTGGACGACCAGCACCCCATCCATCTCCACCAATGCGCCGCGCGGCAGCGCCGCCACCCCCACTGCGGCGCGCGCCGGATAAGGCTGGCGGAAATATTCCGCCATGATTTCGTTGACCTTGGCGAAATGGTTGAGGTCGGTGAGGTACACGTTCAGTTTGACCAGATCGTCGAAGCTGCTATCGGCGGCGCTCGCCACCGCGCGCAGGTTCCGGAACACGCGATGGATTTGCGCCTCGATGCCCTCCTCCATCTGCATGGTGGTCGGATCGAGGCCGATCTGCCCGGACAGATATACCGTATGGTCGACGCGCACCGCCTGCGAATAGGTGCCGATCGCCGCAGGGGCATCAGGGGTCTGAATGATTCGCTTATTTACCATAATTTGCTCCGTCAAAAATCGGGATGCGATTATAGCCGCTCAGGTGATGACGGTAGGGCGCTCCCGTCCGGTGCGTTTCCTGAGTTCGGAAATTTCCAGTGCGATGCCGATCAGCGTGGCCAGCGCCTGCTGCGCGTCAAGGTGATGATTGGAGACATCCGGTTCATACGATTCCAGGTAGATGCGCAGCGTCGCGCCCTCGGTGCCGGTGCCGGACAGGCGGAACACGATGCGCGAGCCGTCGGTAAAAATGATGCGCACGCCCTGCCCGGTGCTGATGCTGCCATCGACCGGGTCGGCGTAGCTGAAGTCGTCGCATAACTTGACTTGCAGACGTCCGAATTGCGCACCCCCTCGGCCTTGCTCGGGGCAGGCTTGCAATTCCGCGAAGCGCTCGTGCAGCAGTTTCATCACGCCGTTGGCCGCATCACTGGGGATGCCTTCGTAGTCGTGGCGCGAATAGACGTTGCGCCCGAAGCGCGCCCAGTGTTCGCGCACAATATCTTCAACGGATTGCTGGCGCGCCGCGAGGATGTTCAACCAGAACAATACCGCCCACAGGCCATCTTTTTCGCGGATGTGATCCGAGCCGGTGCCAAAGCTTTCTTCGCCGCATAGCGTCACCTTGCCCGCATCCATCAGGTTGCCAAAAAACTTCCAGCCGGTCGGCGTCTCATAACAGGGGATGCCGAGTGCTGCGGCCACACGATCCGCCGCCGCGCTGGTCGGCATCGAGCGCGCGATGCCCGCCAGCCCTTGCTGGTAGCCCGTCACCCGATGCGCGTTGGCGGCGATGATGGCGAGGCTATCGGAAGGCGTGACGAAGAAATGCCTGCCGAGGATCATGTTGCGATCCCCGTCGCCGTCCGAGGCGGCACCAAAATCCGGGGCGTTGTCGCCGTACAGAATTTCGACCAGTTCGTGCGCATAAGTGAGGTTGGGATCGGGGTGACCGCCGCCGAAGTCCGGCAGCGGCGTCGCGTTCATCACGCTATCGGCTGGCGCGCCCAGGCGATTGACGAAAATCTCGCGCGCATACGGGCCGGTGACGGCGTGCATCGCATCGAACTTGATGCGAAAGCCTTGCGCCAGCATCGCGCGAATCGCGGCAAAGTCGAATAGCGATTCCATCAACTCTGCGTAATCGCTGACCTGATCGATCACCGACACCGTCATGTCGCCGAGCCTGCTATCGCCCAATACATCCAGTTCAATTTCTGGCGCGTCATCGGGCGCATCGGCGATGCGGTACTGCGCGATCGTTTTGCTTGCGGCATAAATCGCTTCGGTGATTTTTTCCGGTGCCGGGCCACCGTTGGCGGTGTTGTACTTGATGCCGAAATCGCCGTCCGGCCCGCCCGGATTGTGGCTGGCGGACAGGATGATGCCGCCGTAGGTCTGGTATTTGCGAATCACGCAGGAGGCCGCCGGCGTGGAGAGAATGCCGCCCCTGCCGACCAACACACGCCCAAAGCCGTTGGCTGCCGCCATTCTCAGGATGACCTGGATCGCCTCGCGGTTGTAATATCGTCCGTCGCCGCCCAGTACCAGTACAGCGCCCGGTGGCGCGGCGATAGTATCGAAGATGGACTGGACAAAATTTTCCAGATAATGCGGTTGCCGGAAAGCCTGCACGCGCTTGCGCAGGCCGGAGGTGCCGGGCTTCTGATCGGTGAAGGGTGTGGTAGCGACCATACGGACTTGCATTGTTTTCCTCCCGTTTACTGTGATTCTCTTTTGGGCACCTCTATAAATCCAAACTTCGTCGCGATACTGCGTTGCTCAAGAAATTTTAACGCTTACATATCAAACATATGCGGCGCGCTAAAATTTCTTTCGCGCCTTGTCTGGCTTAGAATTTTGAATTTATAGAGGCGCCCTTTTTGATATCTTACCACCGGAATGGCCACAGGATTGGCCAGCGAAATTGCGCGGTATCTTAACTACCGGAACGACGCAACTTGACCTGCCAATTCCCCCAAAGTGTCCGATTCCTGCAATAATCACAATCGCAAATGAATAATATTGAATAAAGGGCACCCAGCATGATGAATCAGGACGATTTGAAACGCGCGGTTGCGCAGGCCGCGATTGTATATGTGCCGTTCGACAGCATCGTCGGCGTGGGCACCGGCTCCACCGCCAATTTCTTCATCGATGAATTGGCCAAAATCAAGCACAAGATACGCGGCGCAGTCGCCAGCTCGGAGGCTTCGGCGCAACGTTTGCACGGGCATGGCATCGAGGTATTGTCGCTGAACGACGCGGGCAACCTGCCGGTGTATGTGGACGGCGCGGACGAAATCACCCGCCATCTGCACATGATCAAGGGCGGCGGCGGCGCGTTGACGCGCGAAAAGATTGTCGCGGCGGCCAGCAAAAAGTTTATTTGCGTGTGCGATGCCAGCAAACTGGTGGATGTGCTGGGCAAGTTCCCGCTGCCCGTCGAAGTGATTCCGATGGCACGCAGTTCCGTGGCGCGCCAATTGGTCGCGTTGGGCGGACAGCCAAAATTGCGCGAGGGTTTTACCACCGACAACGGCAACGTCATTCTCGACGTACACGGGCTGCAGATCATGAATCCGGTGGAGCTGGAATCCACATTGGATCACATCGCCGGCGTGGTCACCAACGGCCTGTTTGCGCGCCGCGCCGCCGATGTGCTGCTGCTCGGCACGGCGGAAGGCGTGAAGACGATAACGGTGTAAAGGTTGCATCGAGATGCTGTGCCGACTGTCATTTATCCTTCACATTCGCCGACTACACTGCACATTACTTATTTTCAGGAATAACGATCATGCCAGAGAACTATCATATTTCCCGCCAGTTTGATGCCGAGCTTGAGGCGATCCGCGCCAACGTGCTGCAAATGGGCGGCCTGGTGGAAAGCCAGATCAAGAGCGCGGTAGAGTCGCTGATAGGAGGCGACGTGGCATTGATGACACGGGTGATCGAGGACGATCATCGCGTCAACGCCATGAAAGTGAAGATCGACGAGGCCTGCAGCCAGGTCATTGCGCGCCGCCAGCCGACGGCGGGCGATTTGCGCCTGGTGATGGCCGTGGTCAAGACCATCACCGACCTGGAACGCATCGGCGACGAAGCCGAGAAAATCGCGCGCATGGCCAAGTTGCTGTCGCAGAAAAACGCGCTCAACGTGCCGCGCTACCACGAGATCAAGCATGCCGCCGACCTGGCGCTGGATATGCTGCGAAAATCCCTCGACGCCTTTGCGCGGCTGGATGTGGCGATGGCCGCGCAAGTGGTGCGCCTGGACGAACAGGTGGACGAAGAGTTCCGCGCCATCATGCGCTACCTCATCACCTTCATGATGGAAGACCCGCGCACTATTTCCACTTCGCTGGAAATCCTGTTCGTCGCAAAAGCGATCGAGCGCATCGGCGACCACGCCAAGAACATGTCCGAATATGTCATCTACATGGTCAAGGGGCGCGATGTGCGCCACGTGACCGTGGATGAAATCGACCGCGAAATCCAGCAGTAAAGGCGAGAAGGGTGAAGAGGGAAGGGAGAAGGGTAGAAACCGCCTCTCCGGGCAAAGGATGCGAGGATTTTACCCTTCCCCCTTCTCCCTTCCCCCTTCCCCCATAATTCAATAACGGGCTCTCATGCAACATCAACCCATTCTCGCCGCCGTAGACCTTGGTTCGAACAGCTTTCGGCTGCAAATTGCGCGGGTCGAGGGCGACCAGCTCTACATGCTGGATGGCCTGCGCGAGCCGGTGCGGCTTGCCGCCGGGCTCACCGCCGACAAACATCTCGATGCCGAAGCGCAACAGCGCGCACTTGCCGCGCTGGGAAAATTCGCCGAACGTCTGCGCGACTTGCCTCGCGATGCGGTGCGCGCGGTGGGCACCAACTCGCTGCGCGTGGCAAAAAATGCCGCATACTTTATTCCGCAAGCCGAACAGGCTCTGGGGTTTCCGATAGAAGTCGTTGCCGGCCTCGAAGAGGCGCGCCTGATTTACCTCGGCGTGGCACATGGCTTGCCGCAATCGCAGGACAACCGGCTGGTGATCGACATCGGCGGCGGCTCCACCGAATTTATCATCGGCAACGGGCTCGCGCCGCTCAAGATGGAAAGCCTGTATATGGGCAGCGTCAGTTACAGCAGCCGTTTTTTTCCTGATGGAAAAATCACCCGGCAGAACCTCAAGCAGGCGGAGCTGGCTGCACGCTTAGAATTACAGGCCATTGCCGCCGACTACCGGGGACAATGGGAAGACGCATTCGGCTCGTCCGGAACAGCAAAGGTTCTGAATGAAATATTGCTGTTGAACGGCTACAGCGAAAGCGGCATCACCCGCGAAGGGCTGGAAAAATTGCGCGCCCATCTGCTCAAGGCGGGCGACACGCAAAAACTCGATCTGCCGGGCTTGCGCCCGGATCGCATTCTCGCCCTGGCAGGCGGCTTTGCCATCATGTACGCCGCTTTTTGCGAACTGGAAATCGTGCAGATGCAGCCTGCGCTCGGTGCATTGCGCGAAGGTGTGCTGTATGACCTGTTGGGGCGTTTTCACGATAACGATATGCGTGATGTCACGGTGCGGCAATTCATGCAGCGTTACCATATCGACACCAGGCAGGCAGAGCACGTGGCGCAACTGGCGCAATTACTCGCGCGGCAATTTCTCGGCGACGAAGCCGACGAAACCGCGCTGCACATGCTCGGCTGGACGGCCAGGCTGCATGAAATCGGCATCAGCGTCGCGCACAGCGGCTACCACAAGCACACCGCCTACATTCTCGCCAATGCCGACATGCCCGGCTTCTCAAAAAAAGAGCAGACGCGCCTGAGCCTGCTGGCGCTGGCGCAGCGCGGCAACCTGGGCAAGCTGCAAGAACAATTGAAAACCCCCGAGGACTGCGCGCTGGCGATGAGCCTGCGCCTCGCCGTGCTGTTTTACCGCAACCGCAGCAATATCGAATTACCCGCCCTGCAAGGGCATTTCAGCGGCACCAAATTTCACCTCTCGATAGACGCCGAATGGCTGGCACGGAACCCTCTGACCGAGACCGCGTTGCAGGAAGATGTGCGGCAATGGAAAACATTGGGAATGAGTTTTCAGCCCGTGCCGCAATAATGGAACTAAGCGGGTAAATCGCAGTCTTTAACGCTGTTGCGCCGCGCAGATTACGCGGTGACGCAAAATGCATACCGCATCCAATTCAACAAAATCCCAATTTAACAAAATCAAGGATCCCAGCAATGACAAAAAGCACCGGTAACGCCAGAAAAAATTCCATCGCAGCCCTTCTTTCCATGGTCTGTTTTTTGTTGTTTGCCGGAAATGCGCAAGCCCACTGCGACACGACCGGCGGCCCGGTCATCCCGGAAGCCAGGATCGCCCTGAAAAACGGCGATATAACCCCCATCCTGAAGTGGGTTAAAAAAGATAGCGAAGCGGAGATCAGAGCGGCCTTTGCGAAAGCGGTCGCGGTCCGCGGCAAGGGCAAGGAAGCGATGGAACTGGCCGACCAGTATTTCCTCGAAACGCTGGTGCGCGTGCATCGCGCGGGCGAAGGCGCGCCGTATAGCGGCATCAAGGACGAAGCGGTCGAGCCGATTATTGCGTTGTCCGACAAGGCGCTCGCCAATGGCTCCGCCGAAGAAATGATCGGGATGATCAGCAACCACATGGCGGAAGCGATCCGAACAAAATTTCAGCACGCGTTGGAAACGAAAAAGAATAAGGACAAGAGCGTCGAGGCAGGTCGCGAGTTTGTAGAGGCCTATGTGACCTACATGCATTATGTCGAAAGCGTCCACACTGCCATCGCCGCCTCAGGCAGCCATCATCACGCAGCTCCGACTCTCGCAGCTCCTGCTCCCGCAGCGGATGTGCATAACCATTGAGGGTTTTGCAGGTACTCACAGGATGGGCCGGTTACGCAAATAAGCTGTAAATCATAAACCCAAAAAAACGAGCCACCCCGACTGAAACAGGGCGGCTCATTTATTTAGGGCCTGGTATTTATGGTCTGGTATTGATGGGCTGCTATTTATTTGCTGGCTTCAAGCGGTGCGCGCATCCGCACCCCTTCCAGCCAATGTGCTTTCCAATGCATCGCAAGCCTGATCGAAGGCATGAAACACCGCATCCATCGCTTTGGTGCCGGCGCTGAAGTAATGGCCGGCGTCAATCGTGGGGCGTTCCACATTGATCAGCTTTTCATCCAGCAGTGCCAGGAATTCACGGACGGCAACATGCGTTGCTCCCCACGCCCGCTTGAATGCGACGGCTTCGGCAGTATCGGCATGCGCCAGGTCGTTGTCCACACATCCGACGGTCTCGCCGATATGCTCCTCCAAAAAACGCAACTTGACGCGCGCGACGCTGGAACAATAGCCTTTTGCCGCAACGCTGGATCCCATCCCGCGCGCTTGGCCCAGCCCCTCGGCAACGGCGGGCAGCTTGCTCCACAGCGCATCCACCAGAGTGAAGTCGGCAGCACAGACGCCGATGATCTGGCTACGCTCCGCGATGTCTCCCATCGAATACAACACGGCACGGATAAGCTCGCTATGGCGGCGGAAACTCTCCTCGGCAGGCAGCGCCATCGCCTCTGCGCGCAAAGCTTGCCAGGCGCTGCAGATGCCTTCCCAGCGGTGTTTCGTCATCAACCCCTGACCATGCAAGGCATCCAGTGCTGCAATGTCCTGCCCAATCGCCGCTTGCTTTTGTTCGATTTTCGACCCGAACGAGTTGTCGCCGCTCAGGAAGGCGTTCACCATTCCCCGGTGCTGTTGCAAATCGATCAGCAATCGCTCGACCAGACGGTTGACACGAATACCTTCCAGGCGGAGCGCAAGACTCTCCCGCCGACTGCGCCGGGCGGAGAAAAAAACAATAGCGGCGATGGCAACGACCAGCAGCGGAAAAAACATCCATTCAAAACTGTTCACAAAAAATCTCCTCTGTCTGCAACGTAAAACTCGCGCAGCGATTCGTTTGCCCTTTCTGGGTGAAACAACTAGCCATTCGACTAGGCTGCAAACGACCGCAGCCAAGTCGCTGGTTATCCCGCTTGCGCAGGGGGAGAGCGCAGCGAGGGGGATTTGGATAGGGGGAAACGGTCATGGCAAGTTTCATAATCAGGGGTGGCGTGCTTGCCATGACCGTTAGACGTTATCCCCGCGAGCCCGCCAAATCACCGCGCATACCGTTCGCCAATAAGGCGAGATGGGACGCCATCGCGGCGGTTTCGTTGGCGGCATGGCTGTTCTGGTGCGTGCTTGCGGCAATTTGCTCAACGTGCTGCGCAATTTCCGAGCTGCTCACGCTTTGCTGCTGCGTGCCTGCCGCAATCTGGTGTACGCTGTCCAGAGCCGCCGCCGCTTGCGCGTCGATTTTGGCCAGCGCCTCCGTAGCTCCGTTGGCATGCGCCGCACTCTCCTGCGCTTGGCCGCTGGCCGAATTCATGTGAGCCACCGCTTGCCGTATCTCGCTCTGGATCGTGCCGACCGTATGAGTGATTTCGTCAGCCGAGGTGCGCGCCCGTTGCGCCAGTTTGCGCACTTCATCGGCCACCACGGCAAATCCGCGCCCCTGTTCGCCCGCCCGTGCCGCCTCGATGGCTGCGTTCAACGCGAGCAGGTTGGTCTGGTCGGAAATTTCCCTGATCATGCCAGTGGACTGGCCGACTTCGGCAGAACGTTGCGCCAGTTGGTTCATCAGTTGCGAAACTTCTCCGATCGCCCGCGCCAGGGACACGACTTCGCCGGAAGAATGCGAGATAGCATGGCTTCCCGCTGCCGACAATTCGCTGACCGCAAGCGAAGTTTGCTCGGCGTCGCGGCTCTGCGAGGCCACTTCGGCAATGCTGGCGGTCAACTCCTCCACCGCCGCTGCCATGTACGAAGTCGACTGCTCCTGCCGCAACGCGGCATCGGCCACCAGCGTGGCGTTGCCCTTCAGCTCGACCGTGGCATGCGCCACTTCGGCGGCGGCATCGCGGATATTCGCGACGATGCGCCCCACTTCCCTTGCCGTATCGTTGAGCTGCCCCGCGAGCTGCGTTCCTTCATCGGCACCCACCGGCACCATGCGAACATCGAAATCGCCGCTTTCCAGGCGGGTATGCGCTTCGTGCAACTCGTGAAACAATCGGGCAAAGGAAAAACACAAGGAGGCCAGCAGATACCAGGAAAAGAGCACCATGCCGCCGAATGCAAGCACTGCGGCTGTCGATACCGGTTCGCCGGTGGTGGCGCTGTAGGCAAGCGCCGCGAGCGGAGAGGAAGCCAGAACTGCTGCAATGACAATTTTAGCGACCAACGTGAGACGGCCCAGCCAAGCCGTCGCGGGTAAAAACCCGGAATGCGGTTGATTCAAGACTCCCCCCCCCGAAATACGTTCGTTAATTACGTCAGCGCTTCTGGCAATAATCCAAGCGTATTACCCTCAAGCGATGAGTATGACTTTAACCGTCATGCGGCCATCATACACCCGATGGCAGACAATTCCCATATTGTCCGTACGTGATTTGCGGCGCTGGAAAGGCTGGCTCGCCGCATGGGGTGCGATCAAAAATGTTGGTGTATCTTACGTAGGGCGGATGAGCCGAAGGCGTTATGGCAATTCACCACAGCGGACAAGGCTGTATGCGAGCGATGGATGGATGGATGGAGATATTTCGTCAGGCCAATGAAAAAATGTTAGCTGCCACGCCAGCAGGCAGGTAACCCAGAGGTTTCTACAGTAGCCGCCACAGGGCAATCAAAGGTACGCGCGTTCTGTTCGGCTTGCGGAAGCAAAGTGTAGGAAGAGAGCAATCGTTTCTGTGGCGCTTGCGGTGCTGCTGTTGCTTGAGGGGACAACTGATGTTGAAGAATCCGAAAAGAAGTTGGCGATTTATGCAAACCAACAAATTATTTTACAGCCGCCCTTATGCAATCAATATTCGCCGATCACCTTAATCTATCGCAGGTTTTATTTTTGCGCGATCAGCTACGCTCAGCTTGGCCAAAGGAGACTTGAGTCTGGCGGTGTCGATTGCGAAAATTTCGTCGGTTGACAGAACAAACTGCCCTTTCCCTGCAATCTCGATTAGCGGAGCCATGATGTCTACAGGTTGTGCATTGGCTCGTAGCGGAATAACGACCGTCGCGCCAGTTTTGCTTGTTATGTGGTCGTTCTGCACAGAGACAAGATAAGGTATCTCGATTCTCTTTGTGCCCGGATTGGGATAGATGTCAAATTGAGCCACGGCTCAAATCCGATCAAACTCAGCGCCCGCTAAGCCCGTAGTTGAGATATCCTTTCCATGCGCCGCCAGTGCTTCAGCATTGCGCTCTGCCCAAGTGCGATTTTCAAGCTCCTCTAGCATTCGAGCGAGCAACTGCTCAGCTTGTGCCGAGAAATTAACCTGTTGCTTGTATGGTTCGAGGCGATCCAGTAAGTTTTGATTGATCGACAATGATAGACGACCTTTTTTCGCTGTTGCGTCGTAATGAGGTTGCATAGCGCATTATCTCCCGTGAAATATAATACGCATAACTGTACGCATAATTATACGCATGTCAAGTTGTCGTTTGCGCCAGGGTGCGATCAAAAGTGTTGGTGTAAAGTGGATCCTTGAGTCAAGACAATAATGCATCAAGTTTAAGCTGCACATTCGACTTCACTTGCAGCTGGACGGCGCTGCCCCGGTTTTACTTTTGCCTCTGTTCTTGATGTTGCTTTTGTTTTTGTTGTTATCTCTGC
>JAUYJO010000072.1 GCA_030700315.1 Gallionella sp. | reverse complement strand
GATAACAACAAAAACAAAAGCAACATCAAGAACAGAGGCAAAAGTAAAACCGGGGCAGCGCCGTCCAGCTGCAAGTGAAGTCGAATGTGCAGCTTAAACTTGATGCATTATTGTCTTGACTCAAGGATCCACTTTAGTTTGATGTCATGGATGTTGAGGTTACGCCCGGTGAATTATTCCGGCAATTGCAGGAGGAATGCAAGATCAAGGGCGGTGTGTCTGGTAAGATTGGGTATGTGTTGTGAGGCTGACAATTGCATGGCCGAAGGTTGAGCATTGAACATAAACTTGGAGCATCCATGTCAACAAAAGAAAACTACTGCTACCGTATTCTTAAAGAATATTCCTTGATTGTAGATTTTGATGTCGAACTTCCAGATTTGAATTATGACACCCACGTTCCCAGGTTCGTTGCAGAGGAAACTTACGGGCAATGGAGAAATCGTGTTCTTGGTCCACATGTGAGCAACGTGGTTTTATATACACCTAATGCTAGTGAGCCTAAAAACCAAACAAGGATTAGTACGTTGCAAAAACGGGCCGGTGCTGACCACCTTAAGAAGATTTTTAATGCAATCAATATGGCCGGGAAAATAAGGAAAAAAGCTGGGGTCAATACGGCTATAGAGGAAACTGAACGCAAATTTACTATGTTTGCAAGAGAAACTCTTGAGGATATAGTAGAAAACTCGAACGAGGATCTCGAACCGTCTGTAAAAGATTTCTTTGACCGGTTCTTAAATATGGTCGAGCCAGATGTTGATGGTGAAAAAATTATCTGTGAATTGCTGAATCATTACAATGAAGCTGTACGCAGTTATCGTGTGGCAAATGCTAAAGCCGTTGATTTAGAAAGACAGTTAAAACTATCTGACAGATAGAGGTGCCGGTTCATAATTCTAGCTGCTTAAAAATGAAGAAAACTTAGTTGTGAAGCCTGGAACACGACTTGAGAAAATACTATTGAAATTTATTGTGACGGAGAAGCGTAAGGATCGCTTTGAGCGACTTTTCGATTTAGCCGATGAGCGAGGGCGAAGTGGTTTTGAGAACTGGCTAAAGTTCGAGCTTGCAATGTACTTGTTACAAAATAAAATTAAAGTTGACATCGAAAGGCTGGTGCAAGTGAACACCCTCTTAAACCCGATGCTTTATTGTCTTGACTCTGGGGTTCGCTTTACCGGATGTAGTGAAATGGCTGTCGCAGCGCGTTGAGTCTGAACTATTTCTGAGCGTGTTGACGATAGGTGAAATTCAGCGCGGAATTGCGGGTACGCGCAGGGATCACTGCATATCCGTCTTCGTTCATTTCATTTCTCCTTGAATTGAATCACCACCTTGCCGCCCGCCGTCAGCGTCAGCTTGACGTAAGTGAACAGCATTGCACGTAGCCCGCATGAAGCGCAGCGCAATGCGGGGTGGTGACCGTGGCAATGATTGCTTCCCGGATTCACAAAACCGTGTCCCCTGTTTTTCCGGTTTTTGCGGTCTGAGTAGACTCGGTTAATGGGCAATGGCTGCTTGCGATAATCAGAATTAATCACTATGATTATGCATGTTCCATGGAGGTTAAAATGAATACAAAAGTGTTAACTGCGCATGTTCCAATTCCACTTGCCGAGAAAATTGACCAAATTGCCGCCCGTATGGAGCGGTCGCGGGGGTGGATAGTAAAACAGGCTTTATCTGCATGGGTTGACCAAGAAGAAGAGCGTCGGCGCATGACCCTCGAAGGTATGGCAGATGTTGATGCTGGACAGGCTATTGAGCATCAATCAGTACTTGCCTGGGCCGAAAGCCTCAGCACCGATAAGCCGCTAGCGGTGCCGCGCTGATGGAATTGAAGTGGACGACTAAAGCGCTGTCAGACTTGGTTCGGCTGCATGAATTCCTGTCTGCACTTAACAAGCAGGCTGCTGCATCAACAGTTCAATCTTTAACCGCTGCTCCATCCAAACTATTGGCACAACCGCGTATCGGTGAGAAGTTGGATGAGTTCGAGCCGCGAGAGGTGCGTCGAATCCTGGTGGGCCATTATGAAATGCGTTACGAAATTCAAAACGCAACGATCTATGTGCTTAGGCTTTGGCACACAAGAGAAGACCGGTAGCTATTCCAGCCTGCACCTGTACGTGATTCGCTTGAAGCTTGGCGAAATCGGCAAGACACAACGCGAAGTATTTGAGGCATTGCGTGCGGCAGGCATCGGTGTCAATCTGCACTACATCCCGGTATATCGCCAGCCTTACTATAAAAGCTTGGGCTTCGAGGAAGGGCATTGCCCAGGAGCAGAGCAGTATTATTTTGAGGCCATCAGCTTGCCGATGTATCCGGGGTTGACGGAAGCGCAACAAGATCGAGTGGTAAACGCATTGCGAGAAGCGACAAGCGTATGAAAATCGCAGTGACTCCCGCACGTGGCGGAAACAAAGGCAAATTCAATCTCATGTCGTTGGACTATTGTTGCTGTTAAAATCAACACAAATATAGGAGAAGCAGACATGGAATATTCCGGCATCGATGCACGCGGATTTATCTTTCCGGTTGATCTCAAAAACCATGCGCCTCACTGACTATCAAATTCAGGCTATCCGCCAGCTTGCCCGCCAAGTGGCGGGAAACCAATCACGCGTGCGGGTTTTCGGCTCAAGGCTTGATGACACTGCGCAAGGGGGAGACCTTGACCTCATGCTCGAACTAACGGAATCCGTGGACAACCCTGCGCTCATGGCCGCCCGGTTGTCTGGGCTGGTGTCGCGCGCCATGAATGGCCGCAAAGTGGATGTGCTGCTCAGTGCACCCAACCTTATGCGCTTGCCTATCCACGATATAGCATTCCAGGAAGGGCAATTGCTATGATATTGGAACCGAAAATCGTACTACGCCTGCAATTTTTGGCGCGGGTTGTGCGCAAAGAATGCCAACACCTCACCACCACAGACCAGCGTTTGTTCGGCAGCATGTTTACCCTGGAACAAGCAACCCGGCTTGAAGCAGATCCCGATCTGGCAGAACGAGTGGAAGCATTTGTCGGCAGGTTTGGCCGCCTGCAAGACACTGTGGGCGATAAACTATTACCCCTGCTTTTGGATGCCCTGGGTGAAAAAACATCTGCCGCCATCGATAATCTTGACCGTGCAGAACGACTGGAGCTGCTCCAGTCTGCTGACGAGTGGATGATTATGCGCAACCTCAGAAATCAGATGGTTCACGAATACGTTGAAGACCCGGTCATACTTACCAGCGCGCTGCAAACCGGCCATGCTTTTGTGCCAGCACTTATTGCCGCAGCCAGCAAAATGATTGCTGAAATCGAGCGGCGGGGCTGGGCGTGATGCAAACACCAAGATGACAACAATACCCGGCCTGCTTATGGCGTAAGCAAGCGCACGTGTTAGCCACTTGGAGCTGTAAATAAATAAAGGTATCAAATTGATTCATTCCAAGCTTACTAAAGCAAGTAACACAAGCGTTCAATGTGATACGTTAATTTATTTACAGCTCCTTCGTTCCATCCGGGCTACGTTACTACGGTTGCTTCCCGGATTCCGTTTCGTTCCATTCGGGCTACGCCACGGTCCGGTTTTTCCGGTCGCTGTTTAGTGTAATGATTGTCGTCTAACGGGGATCGTTATATTATGTCGCCGTGATTAAAACATTTGCCAATAAAGAAACAGCCGCCCTTTTTGCAGGTGAAAAGGTGCGTAGCCTGCCCCCTGGCATTCGGCAAGTGGCGCGGCGCAAGCTGGCGCAGGTGCATCATGTAGGCAACGTGGAGGCGTTGCGCGTACCACCGGGTAATCGGCTTGAGTGCTTGTACGGTGACCGGATGGGGCAGTGGAGCATCCGCATCAATGATCAATGGCGCGTATGCTTCAAGTTTGAGGATGGAAATGCGTTTGAGGTTGAGGTAGTGGATTACCACTAACGTGCATGGCAAGTATGTCACCCCTGATTATGAAACTTGCCATGCACGTTTCCCTCACCTCAATCCTCTGGATGAAACAACTAGCCATTCGACTAGGCTGCAAACAACCGCAGCCAAGTCGCTGGTTATCCCGCAAGCGGGGAGAGCGAAGCGAGGGGGGCGGAGCCAGGCGAACGAATCGCTGCGCGAGTTTCACGTTAACAGGAGGCAATGATGAACATAAAGCTGGAAGAGTTGGGCGGGATGGATTTTTCTGATGTGGCAGAGGGTGGCAAGTTACCACCAGTGCATCCAGGTGAAATGTTGCGCGAGGAATTCATGATTCCGCTGGGTTTGTCCTCCAATGCCGTGGCGATTGCCTTGCAGGTTCCCGCCCCGCGCATCAATGATATTGTGCGGGAACGTCGCGGCATTACCGCAGACACCGCTGTGCGATTGGCGCGCTATTTTGAAATGAGCGCTGAATTCTGGTTGGGTTTGCAGGCTGATTATGACCGGAGGATTGCAGAAGAAAAGCTGGCAGATACGTTGGTGCGGATACATAAATACCAGCCCCTGGCAGCGTGATCTTGCCCCTGTAATCCGTACTTCTTAACGCATTAACAACAAAACCGTGGTCTGTCCCCGGTTTTCCGGGGTGGGGCGCGTGGCAATGATTGCTTCCCGGATTCCACTTCGTTGCATCCGGGCTACGGCACTTTTCTTGCAATTCTGGACACCCGGATTATAATGAATATGTAATTTCCAACTTTCCAACTAGGGGTTGTCATGGGTAATCTTGTGCGAGTCAAGGAAAAATATCAGGTCACCATCCCAGCGCAGTTGCGCGAGCTTGTTCCGCTGCATACCGGTGACTATCTCGAAGCTTCGGTTTACCTGGACGGTATTTTGCTGCGCCCGAAGCGTTTGGTGGACACACACAAACGCAAACCGAGCATTCTGGAATTTCTGCACGAATCGCGCACGGCAACAAGGTCCCGTGAAGAAATCGACACAGCCTTATCCGCTGACCGCGCTTCATGGGATCAATAATCAGGCCGGGGGCAACGGTTTATCTCGACACCAATGCCATCATTTATCTGACCGAGGGCAATCCTGATTTCAAGGCCTCCATTGCGGGGCTTTTTGTCGAAATCGGGCAGGCGGACGCGCGGCTGGTAACCAGTGAGCTTACCTTTACCGAGGTTTTGGTGATGCCGTTTCGCGTTGGCAATGATGAGCTGGTGGCGGCTTATGAACGGCTTCTGGACACCATTGTGGAGCCGATTCCACTTGGGCGGCAGGAGCTGTTCCTGGCCGCGAAACTGCGGGCAACCACACCAAAGTTGCGTACCCCGGATTCACTCCATCTGGCAACGGCGATGCTTGCCGGCGCCGATGTTTTTGTGAGTGGTGATACCGGGATAGACGTGCCCGCCCCCATGCAAAAATACCCACTTTAAACCGAATAATCCATTAGCCAAAATATTCCCTCCCCCTTGCAGGGGGAGGGCTAGGGAGGGGGTAGAAACGTGGCATTTCCACAGCATCAACCCCCATCCTAACCTTTCCCCTTCCAGGGGGAAGGGACTGGCGTTGTGGTTGTTTTCAAGCATACGACTTCGACCTGAGTAGTTACGTTCCCCGAGAGTTTTAACCGGCACCGCTTTGCCGAGCTGACCGGGCTGGATGTGGACTTTGTGCAGGACAATCACTCGAAGTCGGCACAGAACGTGCTGCGCGGGTTGCATTACCAGATACAGCATGCGCAGGGGAAACTGGTACGCGCGACCAG
>JAUYJO010000061.1 GCA_030700315.1 Gallionella sp. | reverse complement strand
GAGCATCTGTGGGACGACCTGCGTGAAAAGTCTTTCCACAACCGTGCCTTTGACAGCATTACATCACTTGAAAAACATCTTGAACAGGCTCTCGCTGACTTTGAAAAGTCCCACAAGCGCACACAAGGGATTACAGGATGGCCTTGGATAATTAACGCACTATCTAACTAGAAATTGAATAATACCGCCAATGCTTCACGGTTGCAGGCCTTTTTTATTTGGTGAGTCTAGCCAAATCGTAACTCTCCAACACCGAATCCAAACGAGCCACTGTAAGAGCGCGAGCGATTTGGCACTGATTTACGCGGTATTTGGCAATTGATAGTAGCGCGCCACAAAGTGCGTTACCGCACAGATTGCCTGTCAAAATATTCAGAAAATGCTTTCAATAGGTCGCGCTCGCTAGATTGTGCGGTATATATTTAGCCGCCCACGTGATGCCTGGTCCGAAAATGTTTAATCAACCCATTCAATTGAAATTCGACAAACTAAAATGCGCAACCAGTTCAGTCTCATCATTGCTGCCTTCTGTTTGATGTGGGTATCTACCCAGGCGCAAGCACAAGCAGTCAAGCGGGGCGAAGCAGCCAAGCAGGGCAAAACAGCGCAAGCGTCCAAAGCAGCCAAGGTGTCCAAAGCAGCCAAGGTGTCCAAAACCGCGCCTGCGCTCAAAGCTGGCAAAGTTTTTCGCGACTGCCCAGCTTGCCCGGATATGGTGGTTATTCCCTCGGGAAGCTTTGACATGGGTTCGCCCGATTCTGAGGACGGGCGGGATGACGACGAAGGCCCCGTGCATCGGGTTAATGTTGCCGCCTTCGCTCTGGGCAAGACCGAGATCACTCGGGGGCAGTTCGCGGCATTCGTGAAAAAAACCAAATACAGCGCCGGCGAACAATGCTGGACGCATGGCGGCGGCAAAGTCGAAGAGCGCGTTGGCAACTGGCGCGAACTTGGCCACGCGCAAGACGACAAACACCCTGTCGCCTGTATTAACTGGAACGATGCCCAAGCCTACGCAAAATGGTTGTCGCGCACGACCGGCAAAAAATACCGCTTGCCGACAGAGGCTGAATGGGAATACGTCGCCCGTGGCAATGCCGCTACCGCACGTTACTGGGGAGACAACCCCGATGAAGCTTGCGGGTATGCGAATGTTGCGGACGCGACAGGGCAAGCACAGATACGTGGCGCATCATCCTGGTCGGTGCATAAGTGTACGGATGGCTTTGCTTATACCGCTCCGGCAGGCAGCTTCAAAGCCAATGCATTCGGGCTGAAGGACATGCTGGGGAATGTGTGGGAATGGACTGAGGACAGTTATCACGACAGTTATAAAGACGCTCCGGTTGACGGTAGTGCCTGGCAAGGGGATGGCGCGAAGCGGGTGCTTCGCGGTGGTTCGTGGAATAACTCACCGCGGATCGTGCGCACGGCTGTTCGTAACAGCTATAAGCCCGAGTTACGATACAGTTTTTTCGGGTTTCGCTTAGCCAGGAAGCTCCCGTAGCGTAGGGAGCTCGACTTATGCAGCCACTTTATGAAGGTGCAGCCAGAATGTATTATTATTTTGAACATAAATCTATTCAGCCTTACAGCCTTTCTTTGAGTGCGTTGTTGGGCTTGATTCTTCTTTTCCCCTTGCAGTTGTTCGGTGCGGAGCAACCTGATTCTCCGGCGCCCTATGTTGTGCCACAGACACAAAAATCTGATCGCTATGATTCTGTGGAAAAGCCGCGCAATTATTTGTCCGGGAAGATCACCAGATTTGCAAGCGATATCGATCGCTTCTTTGGAGGGGATCGCCATTATCAGGAGAGCAATCAAACTGTAATTCAGCTCAATCTTACAGGTGGAGCCGGATACGGCAACGATCGCAACTACGATCTTGGAGCCAGGATAAATTTGAGATTGCCTGTAACCGAGGCGCGATTACATCTGTTGCTGGAAACAGACCCAGAGAAAAATATAATCACTGGGACTACACCGGCACAAGATAATGCCGTGGTCCGTAATAAAATTGTTACGCCCAAGAGTCTGGCCGTGGCTGTGCGTGTTGCTGCAGAAGAGGAAAGCGTGTGGAACTTCAATACGGATGTGGGGATTAAATTCCCTATCCCGGTCAAGCCTTTCGTCCGTACCCGAGGCAGTTACGCCGCTGCGCTGGGTGAGTGGCGGCTGAAAGCGGCGGAATCTGTGTATTGGTTTAATACCCTGGGCGTGGGTGAAACCACTCAACTCGATATGGAGCGCATTGTAAGTGACTCGATTCTGTTTCGTGCCACCACGAATGCCACTTATCTCAATGACAAAAAGAACTTTGACCTGCGCCAGGATTTTTCGTTTTATCACACCCTGAATGATCGCACCGCCTTGCTGTATCAGGCGAGCGCGATTGGGGTCAGCAACCCGCAGCTTCAGGTGACGGATTATGTCGCGCTGTTGTTTTATCGTTACCGCATGCATAAGGAATGGCTATTCTTTGAATTAAGCCCGCAACTGCATTTTCCCAGAGAAAAGAATTTTAAAGCCAGCCCTGCCATCAGCTTACGGCTGGCGATATTATTTGACGATTCAAGATGAGATTGAGAAACTACAACGAACACGATTGCCCCATTCTTTGAAATACTGAGGTTGGATGCCGGTCACGGTTTGTTTTCTGATGTTTGCCTTTCGGTTTTTTCTATCTGGCGGATTTAGAGGCTGTTCCAGCAGGTTTTTTCTTCCTGCGATGTTGCTGCCTCCACGGCTTGCCGTACAATCCGTTCATGCCAACTCAACCCTTTACCGAGCTTACCCCCGATGCCGTGCTGGATGCGCTGGACAGCATCGGCCTGCGCAGCGATGGCCGTCTGCTTGCCCTCAATAGTTATGAAAACCGCGTTTATCAGGCGGGCATGGAAGACGGCACGTCGTTAATCGCCAAGTTTTATCGACCCGCGCGCTGGCCGGATGCGGCGATTCTGGAAGAGCATGCCTTTGTCGCTTTGCTGGTCGAGCGTGAAATTCCGGTGGTGCCCGCGTTGGCATTCAGCGGCAGCACGCTGCACGCTTTCAACGGTTTCCGTTTCTCGGTGTTCGCCAAACATGGTGGCCGCGCGCCGGAGCTGGACGACTGCGACACGCTGGAATGGATGGGGCGGTTCATCGGGCGCATCCATGCGATCGGTGCGTTGGAATCTTACCGGCATCGCCCGACGCTGGACATTTACAGCTTTGGCATCGAGCCCAGCGAATATCTGCTGGCGCATGATTTTATTCCGGCAGAGCTGATCGATGTCTATCGCGGCGTGGTCGCGCAGGCGCTGGATGGCGTGCGGCGCTGTTTCGAGCGCGCCGGAAAGGTGCGCTCGTTGCGCCTGCACGGCGACTGTCATGTCGGCAACGTTTTATGGACTGACCTTGGCCCGCACTTCGTCGATTTCGACGACAGTCGCATGGGGCCGACGATACAGGATTTGTGGATGCTATTGTCCGGCGAGCGAGCCGAACAGACCCGGCAGCTCGGCGACCTGCTGGCGGGCTATGAGGACTTTTACGACTTTGATCCGCGCGAGCTGCATCTGGTCGAAGCGCTGCGCACCTTGCGCCTGATCCATTACGCCGCATGGATCGCGCGGCGCTGGGGTGATCCGGCTTTCCCCGCAGCCTTTCCCTGGTTCAACACACAGCGCTACTGGCAGGACCGGGTTCTGGAATTGAGGGAACAGATCGCGCTGATGGATGAACCGCCGCTGTGGGTGATGTAGTGGAGCGGAAAATTTTTCTGGACTAACTGTGCATACCCAAAAAAACTATCACCTGCGCATCGCCGGTTTCTATTTTTTTTATTACGCTTTCATCGGGATGTTTGCGCCCTACTGGAGCCTGTATCTCAAATCCATTTATTTCAGCGCCGTCGAAATCGCCATCCTGATGTCGGTGCAGCCGGTGATGCGCATGATCGCGCCGAATATCTGGGGCTGGCTGGCCGATCGCACCGGCAAGCGCCTGCTGGTGATACAGATCGCGGCAGCCTTGAGCGCGCTGTTCTATCTGGGCGTGTTTGCCACCACCAGCTTCTGGGGGCTGCTGCTGGTGCTGGGGCTGATGAGTTTTTTCTGGAGCGCGTCGATCCCGCTGGTGGAGGCAACCACGCTCACTTATCTCGGCAAGCGCTCCGCGCGCTATGGGCGCATCCGTTCGTGGGGGTCGGTCGGCTTTATTGTCGCCGTGGTGGGGTTGGGTTTCGCCTTCGATTACATCGCCATCGACTGGCTGCTGTGGGCCGGGCTGTTCATCATGTCGGGCATCCTGTTTTTCTCGCGGCTGATACCGCATACCGAAGTGGTGGCGCATCACACCGACCACCATCCGATCCGGAAAATTCTGTTGCAGCCGCGTGTGCTGGCGCTGTTCGGCGCCTGCTTTTTGATGTCTGTCGCACATGGCCCCTACTACACCTTCTTCTCGATTTATCTGGTCGAGCACGGCTACGCCAAGAGCGCGGTGGGCGGGCTGTGGGCGCTTGGCGTAATCTGCGAAATCGGCGTATTTTTCCTGATGCCGTGGCTGGCGCAGCGTTATGGGCTCCCCCGCATCCTGCTGGTCAGTTTCGCCTGTGCGGTACTGCGTTTTCTGCTGATCGGCTGGGGCGTGGATTTCCTGGGGCTGTTGCTTATCGCACAAATGCTGCACGCCGTCACCTTCGGCGCCTACCATGCCGCCTCGGTCGGGCTGGTGCATGAGTTCTTCCAGGGGCGGCATCAATCCAAGGGCCAAGCGCTATTCGGCAGCCTCAGCTACGGCGCGGGCGGCATGTTGGGCGGGTTGGCGAGCGGCCCGATCTGGCAGCACTACGGCGCCAGCGTGCTGTATTCGTGCAGCGCGGGCATGGCGCTGCTGGGGTTGTTGTTGATGGTGTGGAAGCTGCGCATGAAATAGTTTTGTCGGCAGCGTGATTGCGCCATGTTGTTATGGAAATTCGGACATGGGTAATTTGATCGTTCCCACGCTCCAGCGTGGTAACGTATTCTGCGCCGCTCCAGCGGCACGTAACAGTAGCCCGGATGAAGCGAAGCGAAATCCGGGGAATCGCTGGGCGCGCCAGAAAATCCCCGGATTCGTCGGGTAGCCAGACGCGGTTACCCGCGCCCAGCCCCCTCAGAACCGTGCATGGGTCTTTCGATCCACACGGCTCAAGCCTCTGCAAAGGCATCTTTCGACACCCGGTTACACCACTGCATTTCCGGCGTA
>JAUYJO010000060.1 GCA_030700315.1 Gallionella sp. | reverse complement strand
CGATGAAAACGACACCCTTTGAGAGCCTGAAAAAATAATTTGATGATGAACTGAAAATACTTTTTTTAAAATCACCGCCTGATTCGATCGGCAAGTCCGAATTGTTGGTGGGGTTAATGGGAAGTCCGACAGGCTGCTAGCCAGAAGCTATCGGGCAATGGCTCATTAAAGTCATCGCTAACTTTGATCTTTCCTTTGAACAAACCCAATACTACTGGTTTCAATGGCTGTGCGATTTCTTCATACATGACAATCACCTTGGCTTTGTGTGCATGAACCGTATGGGGTAATTGCAAATGAATCTGCTGATTGTGGTCAATTTCCACAGGAAATTCGATAGCGTGCATAGTTGTCATTCCTCCGAACCCATGGGACATCTAGATTCAAAAATCAAGCTTCAAAGACCGAGGCTTTAGCCGGGCAAAAAGTACCGGAGTCGATTCTTTATTTTTACACATTGCAATCCTCCTCCTGAACCCTATGTTGCGGGTAGTCGACCAAGTATATGCGGACAGCGTGACATTGCTTTCCCCCTGGTGCATCAACTGTGGTCAGGCACTCATGGCACTCGGTTAAGGGATACAGAAATTACAAACGTACCGTTTGGTCATGAGTCTCACGATGATGTAGGTCGGGATTCATCCCGACGGGGTTGGGTTATGCGATGCTCTGTCGGGATGAATCCCGACCTACGAAACCCGCCCACGGTTCATAAAAGGTACTTTTACAATTTCTGCATCCCTAAGCAATTTTTCGCCTATTCGCCGCCGCCCCTGCATCTGTTTGGTAGGTTGGGTTAGCGTAGCGTGACCCAACAATCCACCTTGTTTTATCAGCGTTGGGTTACGCGATAAAGCCGCTAACCCAACCTACACATGCTGTTTTATGGCGGTGTAAATCCTTAACCGAGTGCCATGAGGGTCAGGCACGGTATTTACACACGTTTACTCGCTGTCAGCGCATACGAAAAAGAACAAGTTACTCGTTCGCTGGCGAGGCTGCCGGTTCCCGAACAACAGGGTCTTGCGCAAGCTCTGGCCCGTTGCCCGGCGTGGCCGGCCAATCCTTGTTGAGCAAGGGGCCGCTATCCATGCGGTTGAACAGCAGGCCGCCGACCATCTGGCCGTCTTGCAGCGGGGGCAGTTGCGGCGCCTTCATGTCCGGCAGCACCAGCGACGGTTCGGGCTGCGCGGCGATTTCCAGGTTGCGGATGTAATTGTAGCGATCGGCGGCCAGGTTCACGCTCTGCTCGTTGTTGCGGATGACGGTGGGGCGCAAAAATACCATCAGGTTGGTTTTGACGCGGCTACGTTTTTGATATTTGAACAAATTGCCGAGAAGCGGAATATCGCCGAGACCCGGCACTTTTTCCATACCGTCTTGCAGGTTGTCATCGATCAATCCGCCCAGCACGATAATCTGCCCATCGTCCACCAGCACGTTGGTATCCACCGAGCGCTTGTTGGTGATGATGCCGGTGGCGGCTGTCAAATCCTGCACGCTCGATATTTCCTGGTAAATCGCCATTTTGACCGAGCCGCCTTCGGAGATTTGCGGGCGCACCCGCAGCGACAACCCGATATCCTTGCGCTCGATGGTCTGGAACGGGTTCACGCCCGCCGCCCCGCCCGAGGCTGCCGTGGTGTATTGGCCGGTAAGGAACGGCACATTTTTGCCCACGATGATTTTCGCTTCTTCGTTATCCAGCGTGATCATGTTGGGCATCGACAGGATGTTGGCGTTGTTGCCGGATTGGAGCATCTGCGCCAGGGCGCCCAGGCCGATCTTGCCGGCGGCTTGCCTGAAAATGCCGAGGCTCAAGCCATTGCTCGGCTGCATGAAATTCCCTGTGGTTGCCCCCGCAACCACCTGGCCGGCCAGATTGTCGCCCCCCGTACTGAACCCGGTGATGAGCCCGGCGCGATAGTCGCTGTTGGGGCCGCCCGTCATGGTGGCCCATTGCACGCCGAAGGCGGCCGCCTGCGTATCGGTCACTTCGACGATCAGCGTTTCGATATAAACCTGGGCGCGTCGCGCGTCGAGCTGGTCGATAATCATGCGCAAATTGCGGTACACCGGCTCGCTGGCGGTAATGATGAGGGTGTTGGTCGACGGGTCGGCCTGGATGAATCCGGCCTGGCTGGCTTGCGCAGTCTGCGCCGATGTTGCCGGTGGCGCTCCCGGCGGTGAAGTCGATGCCGCGAGCGGCGCGGACGTATCCGCCGACACCACGGCGCGCAATGTTTGCGCAAGCTTGGTCGCCTCGGCATTTTTCAGGTACACGACATGCACATTGCCCGGCTGCGCGGTGGGCTGGTCGAGTTTCGCGATCAGCGATTTGGCCAGCGCCGCGCGCGCTTCCGAGGGCGCGCGCACAATGACCGCGTTGGTGCGCGAATCCGCCAGCAAACTGACGCGCCCGGCATCGCCCCCCTGGATGCCCGGCCCCGGCTCCAGCAGCCGATTGACCATCACCGCAATATCGCTGGCTATCGCATAACGGATCGGTATCACATCCGGTTCGCTGTTCGCCTGCCCATCCAGCGCCGCGATGATCTTGCCCAGTCGCAGCAAATTGTCGGCGTAATCGGTGATCACCAGCGTATTGGTGCCGGGGTTGGCGCTGATCGTGTTGTTGGGTGAAATCAGGGGGCGCAACACCGTTACGAGATTGGCGGCGGACTCCTGATGCAAACGAAAAATCTGTGTCGCGACCTGGTCGCCGCGCACCGCACCGGCCTGGATCGGGCCATGCAATTTGGCATCCGCTTCCGGCACGACCCTGGTGTAACCGTTGCCGTTTACCACGGCGTAACCATGCATGCGCAGCACCGTTGCCAACAACTGGAACGCCTCTGCTTTGGTGACGGGTTTTTCGGATACCAGATTGATCGTGCCCTTGACGCGCGGGTCGACGATAAACGTCGTGTTGGTGTAATCGCCAATGGCCGCGATTACCGATTCGATATCGGCGCCGACAAAATTAAGCGTGCCTTTTGTAGTTGCTACTGGTGTTGTTGCTACCGGGGTTGTTGCAGCTACTGGGGTTGCTGTTGCATCTGCTGGTGCTGTTGCGCCCGCCACGTTGCTTGCGCGGTCACCCTGCGCCTGCGCCGGCGGCACGCCCGCCATCGCGCACAATAAAATAGCCGCAACGCTCCCGCGCCGCCACCCGTCCGAATATTGTCCTGCCCTTGCCAATTTGTGTTTTTTCATTTGAACTCTAGCGCGATAACGTCTCTGCCGCCTACCCTGCGGCGCGGCCCCAGCAAACTCAACAAATTCGCCAGCCTCTCTTCCTGCCCTGCGGCGGCTTCCGCCGTGCCGGAAAACTGCAAATACCCGTGTGCGAACACCCCGGTCCCGTTCAACAACATTGACCCTTTAACTGTTTCAAGCTTCACGGAGGCCTGCTGGCCGCGCCAGTCGAAGGCCAGGTTATAGTTACCCAAGGGCTTGACCGGCGATAGCCGCGAGGCCATGTCGTTCAGCTCAAGATTCACGGAGCCGTTCACGCCGAGCCCTCCATCCAACCGCGCCAATTGTAACGGCTGCCATGATAACCGCATCCTGCCGGACGGCTGCAGGGTATTCAGCGGCGCGCCCAAAGCTACCAAGCGCTCCGCCGGCATCAAAACCGACGACGGGCTTACCTGCCATTCATACCAATTACCCGTAATCCTGACCGGCTGCGATAATACCGCAGGATTTTCCAATTCGGCATCGACCCAACCCAGCAAAACCGCCGGCGACAAGCGCCAGGCAAAGCGTCCTGGCAACAGCGGCGTGACCGGATCGCCGCCCCCCGGAGAATCGCCGATAAGGGCAGAAGCGCCGATAAAGGCAGAGCCGCGCCATAATGTGCCTTGCGCGTCGCCCAGCGTCAAACGCCCGCCAGTCTGCGCCTCCAGCAGCGGCACCACCCACATCGCCGGAACAAACGCCAGCACGGTGAGCGCGACGCTGCCCAGCCCCGCCAGCAACCACAGCATCGCACGCCGCATCATTCATTTCCCGATGGGCGCAATGTCAATACCGCATTCACCCTGTCCGCCTGGGCCAGCACGACGATATTGGCTTCGCTCACCGCAAGCCGCGCGTTTTTTTGCATATCGCCCAGCCATCCCATCAAAGCGGCGAAAGAGGCATCGTTGAGCGTCACCTTCACTGCCCCGCCTGCCAACACCACGCTTTGGGGCTTCAACCCTTGGTGCGCCAGCGCGGTTTTGATGCTTTCCTCGGAGAGCGCCGCCACCGGAGGCGCGGGGTTGCCGGAAAATGCGGCGGCTTCCTTGGCCAACACCTGAAGTTGCGCAACTTGCTGGCGCAGCTCCGGCAGATTTTTATTCAACTGGTCTCGACCGGTCAAGGCCGGAGCAATCAGCAAGGCGTAATACAAACCCAGCGCCACCACTGCGGCAGCCGCAGCAAGCATGACACGCTCGCGCGCCACGCGCGCTGCCCAGAAGTCCGCTAACGATTGCCCCGCTTGGCTGAATAGACTGGTCAGATTCATTTCGCGCTCCGGATTTTCCAACCCGCCGGTCGCGCGGACCCCGCATCCGGAGACACCAGGTCAAGAGACAGGCCGCGCTCGGCCAGCGCGGTTTTCATCTGTTGCAGCGGCGCTTCGATGTTGGGCTTCAGCCTCACGATCAGACTGCGCTCGCGATATTCGAGCGCTTCGATAACAGACGCCGCTCTACCCGGCATAACACTGCCACAAACCTCGCCAAACGCTGCCAGGATCGCCGTAAAATCGTCCGGTGCCGGCTGCCCGGTGTTGCGCTTGGCAGCATCGATCTTTTGCCGCATTTGCGCCAGTGGATCGAGTATCACCGTCTCCTTCGGATAAGCCGATTGGTATATCTGGATTTGGGTTGCGCGCAACGAGCCCGCTTCACTCTTCAGATGCCACCAGTCTGCATTCAAAGCAATAGCATGGGTGAGCAGAACGGCGCTGGCCAGCACCATCGGCCAACGCCACTCACGCCAAGCCAGACCGCTGCCGCCAGCCGCCCCCAACCCGGCCATCAGATCCGGCGCCGCACCTTGAGCGCCGGCAATCCAGCGCGGCCAGTTGTCGGCCAATAGGTTGATACGCCTGTTCAGTACATCATGGTGGCTGATCGCGTCCCGGTAAACGCGCATTGTCGGCTGCGGCACATACAGCGTGAGCGGCGCTTCGGGAACCAGTGCGCACAAGGTTCTGATTGCCTCGCGCGCCAAGGCCTCCTGCGCTTCGAGCCCTTCTGCCGCGCCCATGGCAGGCGCAATCGCCAAGCCGATGCCTTCCTGTTCCGTGAAGCGCAGCGTCAAATCGAGACCCGTGCCCTGTTCGCTGATGGCGGCAGTCACACTGGCCGGCTGCCCCGGTTGTTCAGGCTGACCCAGTTGTTCGGGCTGACCCAGTTGTTCGGGCTGACCCCGTTGTTCGGGCTGACCCCGTTGTTCAGGCTGACCCCGTTGTTCGGGCTGACAAGGCAAACACAATTGCGCGGGCAGCGCCGCTATCCGGCGCGCGCCGGAGGCAATCAGGGTGTTAGCCAAAAACTTGAGCCAATCGCGCTGTACCACCGCGACGGTACGCAGCCCGCCAGAGGAACTGCCAGAGGAACTGCCAAAGGAATTGCCGGATAAATTACCAGATAAACTACCGGGCAAACCTCCCGCAACCACCACGCAGGCGGACGGATCGGCAATCAACCGTTCTTCCACCAAATTGGGCAATGCGGCCTTCAGCCTGGCCGACGACAGGGGCGGAACCTGCACGCGCAGCAGGGTGACATCGCTGGCGGCCAGCAACACCACCACGCGCTGCGCCCCTGCTGCCGCGCCGGACAATTGCGCAAAGGAGGCCACGCCTTCGCGCTCGATCAAGCCTCCGCCCGATACCAACGCGAACGGGCAGGCCAGCTCCAGCCAGCGCGAGGTGCTGTCGGCGGCTGATTGGGGAGGCGGGCGAATATAAAGCGTGTTCAAGGTATTTTTCTCTTTGTGACGGCTCGGGTGCTGCCGCTTTTCTCCTTCCCCCTTGCAGGGGGCTGGGATGGGGGTAGAAAGGTGGGGTATAAAGGCACTTTTCGATGATTTCACCCTCCCACCCCCCATCCCGCGACACGTTACTGGCGAAGCCAGCCGATTGCGGGAGCGGGTGTGAGGTGGCCATTCACGCCCCAGATGCTTCGCAACGCCGTGTCATGACCGCCATCCTAACCTTCCCCCTTCCAGGGGGAAGGGACTGGCGTTGTGACCATTTTCAAGCATACTACTTTGACCTCTGAGTCGTTACCTTTGTTCTTTTATGACCGCCGGAACGGTCAAACCTAACGGAGTCCCCCAGCATAGCCGGGGGTTTTACCTAAGGGATACAGAAATTACAAACGTACCGTTTGGTCATGAACCTCGCG
>JAUYJO010000045.1 GCA_030700315.1 Gallionella sp. | reverse complement strand
AATTATTGTGTAGTTGATACTGAGCGTATACTTGAGGCAGAATAATGAACGAGAAACACACCAAAGGTGAAATGCACGGCTGTATCGTCTGTGGAAAATTATATCAACTGTATGTTGTCAGCGATGCTCAGGGAAAATTTATAGATTGCAAAGTGATGACAGCAGGCGGAAGACATGTTCCAAATCCGCACCGCCCGCTGGTGGCGTGTGAAAAGCATTCGGATGAAGATGTGGAAGCGGCGGTAATACGCGCCTATGGTCTACAAAAAGAAGATGATGAGTAGCTCATACTAAACGTGATCATAAAAAATTAACAAGGTGCTTCCGTACTTTCTTTGATCGCCTTCAATCAGATTTTTCAATTCAATATTGTCATATTCCATTGGGTCAATTTGCACGATGACCGTAGCATCTTCTGTCAGCCATCCCATATTGCCATCAATTAATTTCAAGGCGGTAGACCACATGATTTTGTATTGCGGCGGCGCGATATAAATATACTCAAATTGTTTATCCGCCTGCGCTGACAACATACTGAGGGCATCACCGCGCCGAATTTCAGTTTGTTTTTCAAACCCGCAATGTTCAATATTTTCTTTTATGGTTTCAATCGGCGCGCGGTTCATGTCTGAAAATCTCACGAAGGATGCACCGCGGCTTAATGCTTCTATCCCGATTGCGCCCGTGCCCCCAAACAAATCCCACCAATTCGAATCAATTACATCATCGGCCAGAATATTAAACAGAGCCTCTTTCACACGATCCATCACGGGGCGGGTCGTGTCGCCTGGCACGGATTTCAACTTTCTGCCTTTTGCGATTCCCGAAATTACCCGCAGAGTCATTCCACGCTCTTCCTTGCCGCTAAATAATTTTCATGGGAGGCAGTGATTGGGACAACGCATCCCGTGCCGAGCATGAAACGCCTGCCGTTTGTTTGCTTGATCGCATCTTGCGCTTCATTCCTGACCTGATCTGGATTTTCCATAGTTAGAGAATCCTGTCTCAAGCCTCCGCAAACCGCACCTTTGAAGAGACTCTGCGCCTCAGAAAGAGATGGGTAGGTCTCACGGTCGTGCCAGTTGACGATTTTAAAATCCATCAAAGTTAATAAAGAAAAATATACCTCTTTGCCGTGCAAGTGGAGCATATTGCACCACAGGTCTTTAGCAGGCTCAAGCGCTTTTTGGTCATAGGG
>JAUYJO010000042.1 GCA_030700315.1 Gallionella sp. | reverse complement strand
ACAGAATAGGGGGGCGATATGCAAACCATGCCAGAAACACCGAAGCGCGGACGGCCTGCAACGCACAAGGCCATGACCGCCACCGAGCGGCAACGCGCAAGCCGTGCAGAGCGCAAGCGGCAAACCTTCGAGAGCTTCCCGGCCATGCACCTATCCTTGCTGCTATCTGGGCAGGCATACCAAGCGTTAAGGATGCTGGCGATTAAACGTGACACGTCACAAAAAGAGATTATCGAGAAATTGCTGATTGATGCCTACGCGGAATCGAAAGCGTGACACGTCACGATGCTGAAACATTTTGCATGTATTCATAATTGTGTGTATATTAAACGCCATGAAATACACCTATGACCCTGACAAGAAAACCAAGAATCTGAAAAAGCACAAGTTCGACTTTGATGATGCACAAAGCGTTATTGAAAGCGGGCAGACCGTGACTTTTGAGGATAGGCGTTTTAAATATGACAAAGTGCGTTTTGTCACGTTGGGTGTGTTGAATGGCGAGGTCGTGGTAATCACTACGACCGAAACAGATACGACGATTCGGATAATCTCAATGCGGAAGGCAGAAAAAAATGAGCAAAAAATCTACTTTGAAAATTGCTGATGATGCGCCTATCACACAGGGCGATATTGACAGCAGGGCGCTGGTGTTGCGCAAGCGTGGGGCAGGTGGTGCGGTGTTGCCAGCAAAGCGCAGGATTAACATTTTCCTCGACAGCTCAACACTGGAATACTTCAAGAACAAAGCAGGGGGGCGCGGCTATCAGACACTGATTAACGAAACGCTCAAGCAAGCCATGCAATTGGAGAGCCTCGAGAACGTGGTGCGCAAAACCATTCGCGAAGAGTTGCGAAAGGCCGCATAGCACTATGAGCAGAATGCACAACCCGCCGCACCCCGGCGGAACATTGAGAGAAGACGTATTGCCAGCACTGGGGCTGACTGTTACCGAGGCCGCAAGACAGTTAAACCTTGTGATTGATAATTATCGTGACGTGTCACACACATTCAGGAAAATCCTACACTGCGCCTACATGGAGCCAAAACCGCCGGAAATAAAAAAGGCTCGCATCGCTGCAAGCCTTGATTTTATTGGGGTGACTGATGGGGCTCGAACCCACGACAACCGGAATCACAATCCGGGACTCTACCAACTGAGCTACAGCCACCACTGA
Organism: Gallionella sp.; assembly: GCA_030700315.1. Lineage (GTDB taxonomy): Bacteria > Pseudomonadota > Gammaproteobacteria > Burkholderiales > Gallionellaceae > Gallionella. The sequence goes on along the minus strand of JAUYJO010000042.1, from coordinate 9,143 downwards.
AAACTATTAGCCATCTGACTGGCGTACAACTAGCCATTCCACTACGCCAATAAGCGACATCTGCAAGCTACTGAACTTTGCTTGTCCGACACTTGGTGTGCCCGACAGGAATCGAACCTGTAACCCCCAGCTTAGAAGGCTGGTGCTCTATCCGGTTGAGCTACGGGCACAATTCTTTTCAAGGCTATCTGAACCTTTGCTAAAACCTGGTCGGGGTGGAGAGATTCGAACTCCCGACATCCTGCTCCCAAAGCAGGCGCGCTACCAGGCTACGCTACACCCCGAAGGCTGCGCATTATACAGACGCGGGCTTATAAATCAATTTAGTTTTGGTATTTTTTCAGTCTGGGCGAGGCCAGCATCAGGTAATAGCCCATCGACCACAAGGTGAGCAGCGCGGCAAGATACAGCAGCAACGAGCCGACCATCTGGCAATCGATCCCCAGCAGGCGTTCATGGTAGAGCAGCAGCAAGATCGCGATCATCTGAAAGGCGGTTTTGATCTTGCCCAGCATGGAAACCGCGATACTCCTGCTTTCGCCGAGCTTGGCCATCCACTCGCGCAACGCGGAAATGGTAATTTCGCGCCCGATGATGATAAAGGCGATGATCGCGTCGGCGCGCCCCAATTTGACCAGCACGATCAAAGCGGCCGCCACCATCAGCTTGTCGGCGACCGGATCGAGGAATGCGCCAAAGGCAGAAGACTGGTTTAGCTTGCGCGCCAGGTAGCCATCGAGCCAGTCAGTGATCGCAGCTAGCAAAAAGATGCCGGTGCTAATGAGATTCTTTAAATGGGGCGCAAGTGTGGCATCCGGCAAATAAAAAGCCGTGACGAATACCGGGATCAGCAGGATTCTTAGCCAGGTGAGCAGATTGGGGATGTTGCTGAACATGCGCTCAGTGTAGCTGCTGATAAATCTTTTCAGCAACAGAATATTGATTTTTTTAAATGGAGTTGCTGGTAAACCGCTTCGGCAACAAGATATTTTAATGGAGTCGCTGATAAATTTTTTCAGCAAGCGCTTTGCTGATCCCTTCTACCTGACTGAGTTGTTCGACACTGGCTTGCGCCACTTCGCGCAACCCGCCGAAGTGCATCAGCAGGCTGCGCCGCCGCTTGTCCCCTACCCCGCTGATTTCCTCCAGGCTGGAAGCGGTGCGCGCCTTGCCGCGCTTGGCGCGGTGCCCGGTGATGGCGAAGCGATGCGCTTCATCGCGGATTTGCTGGATCAGATGCAGCGCCGGATCATCGCTGCGCAACTGCTTTGCCGTGCCGTCAGGAAAAATCAATTGCTCCAGTCCGGCCTTGCGCTCCTCGCCCTTGGCCACGCCGACCAAAGCCAGCTCGTTCAAGCCCAATTCATGCATCACATCCATTGCGATATGCAATTGCCCCAGGCCGCCGTCGATCAAAATCAGATCGGGCCGGGTGCCCTCCTCCTTCGGTCCGTCCCTTCGATATGACTCAGGACAGGCTTCGGCAAGCCTCTGGTAGCGGCGCGTCAACGCCTGGCGCATCGCCGCATAGTCGTCGCCGGGCGTGATGCCGGTGATGTTGTAGCGGCGATATTGTGCCGGGCGCATGTCAAGATTCTCATACACCACGCAGGAGGCCTGTGCCGCTTCGCCCATCGTATGGCTGATGTCAAAACACTCGATGCGCTGCAAGTCCGGCAACTCCAGCCATTCGCGCAGCTTGTCCAGCCGCAGCTTCTGCCCGCCCTGCTGCGCAATGCGCTGCTGCAACGCCAGCAGCGCATTGCGCTGCGCCATTTCCAGCCACTGCCTGCGCTCGCCGCTTGCGGCCTGGCTGATCTTCACCGCATGCCCGGCCTGTTCGCTGAGCAATTGCGCCAGCGTCTCGTCATCGCAGGCGGCATCCAGCACCAGCAACGGCGGCACGCTGCGGTTCAGGTAATGCTGCGCGATGAACGCCTGCACGATCTCATTCGCCGGCAGATCTTCTGCATGTTCCGGGAAAAAGCTCTTGTCGCCCAGATGCCGCCCGCCGCGCACCATCGCCAGGTTCAAGCAGACCAGCCCATCCTGCGGGTGCCCGGCCAAATGCTTTTCGGACTGCGCCAGCGCGATGATGTCGGCATCCGTTGCGCCGCCGGTGGACTCGACAAATTGTTTCTGCTGCACGGTATGCAACGCGCGCAACTGGTCGCGCAACGCGGCGGCCTGCTCGTAGTGCTGTGCCTCCGCCGCGCGCTCCATCGCTGCGCGAAGCGTCTGCTCGACCTCCTGATGCTTGCCTTGCAGCAACAGCACCGCGTTGCGGATATCGGCCTGGTAATCTTCCGCCGAAATAAACTTCACGCAGGGGGCGGTGCAGCGATGGATCTGGTGCAGCAGGCAGGGGCGCGTGCGATTGCTGAACACGCTGTCCTCGCAGGTGCGGATGCGGAAAATCTTCTGCAACAGATGAATGCTTTCCTTCGCGGCATACGAATTGGGATAGGGACCGAAGTATTGATGCTGGCGATTGGGTGTGCCGCGATAATAGGTCAGACGCGGAAATTTCTCCCCGGTTAGCACGATATACGGATAAGACTTATCGTCGCGAAACAGAATGTTGTAGCGTGGCTTGAGCGATTTGATCAGGTTGTTTTCCAGCAGCAGCGCCTCGGCTTCCGAGCGCGTCACGGTGGTTTCGATGCGCGCGATGTGCGACACCATCAGACGGATGCGCGGCGAGACATTGGTTTTCTGGAAATAGGATGCGACGCGCTTCTTCAGTTGCCTGGCCTTGCCGACATACAGCACCTCGCCCTTGCCGTCGAAAAAGCGATACACGCCCGGCAGCAACGGCAGGCTGTCGAGTATCGGCTTGAGGTCGAATGGCTTTGTAGGGGCGCGATTCATCGCGCCTCTTCAGGTTCTGGGCGCGATGGGTCGCGCCCCTGCAAGATGCTCCGCAATATCCCCGATCACCGCCTTGAACATTGCCGTAGTCAGGCGTTTGGTTTGGGTGTTGTAACGGCTGCAATGGTAGCTGTCGAACAGCGTCAGCCCGCCCGGCAGCTCATGCCGCGCGCCGTGCCCGAAGGCAAAGCCGCTCTTGCGCAGGTTCAACGCCATCAGCACCGCCTGATGCGCGATCGTGCCCAACGCCATTATCGCCGCGCCTTGCGGCAGCATCGCCAGCTCTTCGGCGACATAGCCGTTGCAGGCGCGAATCTCGCCAGGCTCCGGCTTGTTCTGCGGCGGCAGACAACGCACCGCATTGGTGATGCGGCATCCCTGCAAACTCAAGGCCGGATTGGCGTTCCCCGCCGCATCCAGCGGTTCGGCGCTGCTGGCGAAGCCGTATTCGTGCAATGCGCCATACAGCAAGTTGCCGGCAAAATCGCCGCTGAATGGACGTCCGGTGCGGTTTGCGCCGTGCATTCCCGGAGCCAGCCCGACGATCAGCAAGCGGCTGCCCGATGCGCCAAACGAGCTTACCGGCAAGGCATGGTAATCGGGATGTTCGTCGCGCACCCGATCAAGAAACCCTGCCAGGCGCGGGCACAAGCGGCAGTCCAGCGTAAATTTCATCGCTTATCTATTCCAAAAAAGTGGCTCAGAAAAAACCGACATACCACAGTCCGATCAACGAACAAATTCCTGCCGCGATCACCAGATAATAAGGCCACAGCACCTGCTTTTCCTCGAACGGATCGGCCAGCGAGCGGTTTGCGCCTTCCGGCAAATCGGCCAGCCCGGTCAATAAGGTGCCGAACGGGATGTTGATGCGCGCGCACGCATTGATCGCCCAGCCGTTGGCATCCAGTATCGGCGCCAGATTGCGGCGCTTCAGCTTGAACCAGGCCAGCGCCATGGACGGGGCGGAAATCAGCAGCAGCAGACCGATCAACGCCAAGGGTATCTGCCAGAATTTCAACCCGAGCACACCGCCGACTATCGAGGCCAGAATGCCGCCGATGGCACCGATCGCCAAACCGATTGCCGCAAAAATTCCGGCGAATTTTGCCACATCGAAGGGAGGTTTGGGCGGTGCGGGAGGCGTCTCGACGACAACCTTGCCGCTACCCTCCGCCACATGGGTCATCTTGCCCTCCACGGCACCGGCCTTGGATGCCGCGAGTTTCTGCAATTGCTCGCTGATCATCTTGGACAGTTTTTTGTAGGGCGACCAGAACGCCTGGCGGATGCTGATCGGATGGTCGATGATGCGCACGATGCCGGCATCCCAGTCCCGACCTTTGCGGTCATAGAAAACCCCGTTGCGCCCGACCATCAGGTAATCCGAATCGCCCGCAGTGAAGGCGGCGGCAATGGTCATTTTTTCCGCGCCACCGCCGCGCACGCAATCACAATACGCCAGACAGAAACCGCCCAAACCGGCAAGCCCGGCGTGCTTGGCGACATCCTCGACCTTGACGCACAGCTCGCAACTGCGCCCGTCCAGATACAGCGTACCGGCCTGAAATATCGCCTTGCCCTTGCCGGTGTAGAAGTTGCGAAACGATACAAAATTGTTCACCAGCATGAACAAGTCGCGGTTATAGCGCAGCAGCTTTTCCACCAGGCGGGTCGCCTTCACCTCGAACTCGACCGCCTTGTCCTGCGCGATCAAAGCATCGAGTGCCGCCTGGTGTCCGCTGCCGAGGATCTCGCGCAAGCGCGCACCGCCGAGTGGCCCGACACTGCCTGCCGGCTTTTCCGCCTGCCATGCATCGAAAGCGGCAAACCGGGCGCACAGTGCAGCCCAGTCTTGCGCACTCATGCTTTCCTTGTTGCCGAATAATGGCTGCACGACCTGCTCACGCAATGCATCCAGCTTGCCTTGCCAGGCCGGATTGAGGCCTGAAACCAAGGGCAGCGGCTTGTCTGCTGCCACCGTTGCCAGCGGGAAATCAGCCACTTCCCGACTTTGCGCCGATAAATTTTGCGCGGCGAGCCGCTGGTAGTCTTCGGCGGAACGGCTTAACGGCACGGCAGCGCGCGCGTCATAAGCCGCCAGTTGGCAGCGCGTAAAATAGTCACCGACCTTGTCTTTGACGGCATGAAAGGATTCAGCCGCCGCCGTAGTTTTTTCGCCCAACAACAGGATAGCGACATCGCTTTCCCCCTTGGCTTGCCAAGCCACATAGGCAGCGGCTTCGGCAAAAAATCGTTCGGCGATCTCGCGGCTGACGCCAATTTCCCCGCTCAAATCCGCCGCCGAACCGGCGCTCTTGATAATGTCTTCGACTGTCGCGCGCAACCCGGCATCGGCGATCTGCCCGGCGCAAATCACCCCGTCGCCGTTGAATTCCAGCCCCGCCACAAATTTCTCGATATCGGCCATATCCGCCAACGAAATTGCCGCCGCATCCGGCTTGCCCAGGCTTTTCAGGATATGCCGCGCGGACGCCAGCACCTGCTTGCCTTCATCGCCGCTGTCGTCAATGTCGGCCAAGGCCAGGCTATCCGCCCCCTTGACCAGCAAATCGGCATTCTTCAGCAACTTACCCGCCCAGTCGATGGCCGCCAGAACCTCGTTGGCGCGCACATGGCCATCGGCATCGCTATCGATCAGATCCAGCGTCCTGGTATCGAACTCGAGGCCGCGCGTCGGGCAACCCAAGGCCACCCACAACTTCTGGTCCAGATCTTTCAGCGCCAGCAAATCCGCGCCACTATCGAGCTGCACCTGATCGAACCCACCCGCCCGGAAGAAATTCCATGTATGTGATGTAGCCATAATGCACTCCTTCATTTTCGCGCTAAAAATAGATCGAATGAACCCAAATAATCCGTTAGAAGAAGCTGTGTCATACTGGGCCGCCATAGCTCACCGACAGAATTTCCAGCTCCTGAATGCCTGACGGCGTGCGCAATGTCACCATTTCGCCCTCGCGCAGCTTGAGCAGCGCGCGCGCCAGCGGCGACACCCAGCTAATCAGCCCGTTTCCGGCATCGGCTTCATCCACCCCGACAATACAGTAAGCGCTCTCGCAACCGCTGCTGTCGCAAACTGTCACCGTCGCACCGAAAAATACCTGTTCGCACTCTCCGCGCTGCGCCGGATCGACTACCTCGGCCTGCTCCAGGCGCTTGCGCAGAAAACGCACGCGCCGGTCGATTTCACGCAGGCGTTTCTTGCCGTAAATATAGTCGCCATTTTCGGAGCGGTCGCCGTTGGAAGCCGCCCAGGTAATCGTTTTCACCAATACCGGGCGCTCGACTTTCCAGAGCTGGTCCAACTCCTCTCTCAACTTGCGGTAACCGTTGGGAGTAATGTAATTTTTGACGCCCACCGGCAACCGGAGCGACGGCTCCAACTCGTCGTCACCGCTATCATCTTCACGCGTAAATGCTTTACTCATGCCATCAATCCATCGTGCGCAACAGAACAGAAAATTAAAACTATTCAGGTCAAAAAACTTCACCAGCAGATACCAGCGTCCAACCACTCCTGCGCGCCGGGCGCTTCGCCTCCCACTTTGCAAAAGGGGGAGAGCTTGCGAGGAGGCCGAGGGGGATTTGAAGTGCGCCACTCTCTCGCCACCTGCTGTAAATCCCCCTGCCCCCTTTTTCAAAGGGGGGGTATCACCGCTTCCAGCCTTCCTCATGCAAGGGGGAAGAAGAAAGGCGGCAGCACCTGAGTAGTTGTCAGAAAAGTAAACAGCCACGCTCGCAAAACATAGCTTTGCCCAATGGCCTCCCATTACCAGGCGCCCCCCAAGCTGCCGTTCATCGGCAGCTTGGGGGGCGCAGCCTGCGCGCGCAGTGTTTCATAGAGCCCCGCATTGTTGAGCAGAATATCTTTCATTCCGCTCTGAATGGCGATGGAATTCAGCGCCTGCGTGCTCATGGCGTTGTGCGCGTCGAGCGCGCCCATGATGGCATTCATCAGTTCGGTCTTCAGGTCAGGTGAGTTGGCGAATTGCTCTTTGGTGTTGTTGGTCGCTTGCTGCATCAGTTTGGCCGACTCCAGCAGCTTGCCCTTGATGACATTGTTCACATAGACCAGTTTATCCTGATCGGTGAGTTCGCCGTCAAAGAGGCTGTTCACCTTCTCGATGATCTCGGCCATATAGACCTTCTCTTTTTCCTGCACGCTGCCGCTGCCCGCTTCGGTGATGGGATACAGCTTTTCAGCCTCGCCTTCATGCAACGGCATCGCGTGCTTGCCGAGGTTTTTCAGGTGGTGATGCGTCAGTAGCACTTTCGAGAGGTCGATGCCTTCGCTCTCGCGACCAAATTCCAGCAGTGGCAGCAGGCGTTTGTAGAAGATGGCGCGCTTCTCGATGGCGGTGTTGCCGTAGTCGAAGATTTGCGAGAGGAAGGTATAGAGCCGGATGAATGCGCCCATGTCGCTCTTGAACAGGGTCAGGGCGTTCAGCTCGTCCTGTGCGGCCTTGGTTGCGGCCCCATCCTCTTTGGCTTGAGCCGCCTTCAATGCGGCCTGCGCGGCCTTGTAGCGCTTCATCACGCGGTCCAGCACTGGTTCCAGCGCGGCGACCAGTTCGCTTTGCTTGGCGCTGGGGTTTAACTCCACGGCCACCACGCGATCCACCTCGAAATCGTCGTAATGACCGGCGGCATCCAGCTTGGCGCGCAGGTTGAAGACGAGATTCGGATCGGTCGTCGCCAAGAGCTCCGCCGTGGTGTGATAGGCCTTGAAGGAGGCCAGCACCTCTTCGGGATCGTTCACAAAATCCAGCACGTAGGTCGTGTCCTTGCCGGGGTGGGCGCGGTTCAGGCGCGACAGTGTTTGCACGGCCTGGATACCGGCCAGCCGCTTGTCCACATACATGCCGCACAGCAGCGGCTGATCGAAGCCGGTCTGGAATTTGTTCGCCACCAGCAGGATTTGATACTCGTCACCCTTGAAGGCCTCGCGGATGTCGCGGCCTTTCAGGTTGGGGTTGAGTGCCGGGCTGTTTTCGGTGAAACCGTCCGGGCCGGACTCCTTGTCGTTCACCTCGCCGGAGAAGGCGACCAGCGTGCCGATCTTGTAACCGTGTTCCTTGATGTATTTCTCGATGGCCAGTTGCCAGCGCACCGCCTCCAGACGACTGCCGACCACCACCATCGCCTTGGCCTGCCCGTCCAGCAGCGGCGCGACATAGTGGCGGAAGAGCTCCACCACGATTTCTATTTTCTGCGCGATATTGTAGGGGTGGAGCTTGACCCAGCCCATGATGCGCTTCAGCGCCGCGCTGCGCTCGACTTCCTTGTCGTCCAGTTCCTTACCTTCCGGGATTGAAAATTCGCGCAGCGATTCGTTTGCCCCCTCTCCCGCCTGATTCAAAGATGGCTTTTCTCGTTCGCCTCCTCTCCCGCTTGCGGGATAACCAGCGACTTGCCCGCTTGCGGGCTTAGTCGAATGGCTAGAGGATTGAGGAGAGGGGTGGCGGGGGAGGGTTGGGGAGGGGGTTGTTGCCAGCTTGAAAGCCAGCTTGTAGGGCGTGTAGTTCTTCAGCACATCGAGGATGAACTTCTCCTCGATGGCCTGACGCATGGAATAGACGTGGAACGGGTGTGGCACATTATCCGGTGCGGGCTTGCGTGAGGGATCGGGGCGCGTGCCGAAAATCTCCAGCGTCTTGTTCTTCGGTGTGGCGGTGAACGCGACAAAGGTAATGTCGCCATCGTCGGCCCGTGTGACCATCTGCGCCGCGAGGATATCTTCGGTGCTGACTTCACCGCCGTCGTTAAACTCTGCCAGTTCCTCTGGGCTCAATACCGCCTTGAGCTTGGAAGCCGCCTCGCCGGTCTGCGAGCTGTGGGCTTCGTCGGCGATGACCGCGAAGCGCTTGCCTTTTGTGGCGGCCAGTTCGCGCACGGCCTCCAGCGCGAAGGGAAAAGTCTGGATGGTGCAGACCACGATCTTCTTGTCGCCGGAGAGCGCCTCGGCCAGCTTGCCGCTCTTGCTGCCGTCCTGATTGGTGATGGTGGCGACCACGCCGCTGGTGCGCTGAAAATCGAACAGCGCTTCCTGAAGCTGCGCGTCGATGACGTTGCGGTCGGAGACCACCAGCACGGTGTCGAACACCTTCTTGTGCTGCGCGTCATGCAGCTCGGCGAGAAAGTGCGCGGTCCACGCGATGGAATTCGTCTTGCCCGAACCGGCTGAATGCTGGACGAGATACTTGCCGCCCGGCCCGTCGTGGAGCACGGCAGTCTGGAGTTTGCGCGTC
>JAUYJO010000026.1 GCA_030700315.1 Gallionella sp. | reverse complement strand
GATTGACGCCGCGCTCCAAAACCTTACAATCCCCATAAGCACCGCTCTCCACAGGTTCAGTCCAACGAGGTTTATCCGCCGCCGGCAGGTTGGCGCGTTGAATAGGCTTGGGAGGGGCGGCGGATAAACGCTATTCGTTATTCATATATGCCGAAAGGCCTATATACTTTGACGCAGGGAACGGGGGGATACAGGTGCCAGTGTTTGCCAGGCAGCCTGCGCATTCATGTGAGCCCACGGTTTCGCAGTTCTCGGATTGACAGTCATTACCTATGAACGATCACGAAAATCAATTGCGAAAATCGGATACCATTGGCGGCCATGAATAATTTTCTTGCGGGCGACATCGGCGGCACCAAGACACGCCTCGCCGTTATTGAAGTCAATGGCACGCAAGTGCGGAGGTTCTTTCTTCAATTATGGAAATCTCAATAATTCGCCAATTGGCAGCAATGTTCCCACATCATTAAATCCCTCGCGAATTTTTCATTGATGCGTTTTGGTTTTGTTTGTTTTTCCCGTTTTCCGCACCCAATTACTTCATTGGATTGCTTGCGGGTGATGCCGCCTCCCTGACATCGGGTTGCCGCACCGGCAGCCATACCCGGAAGGTCGATCCTTTGCCCACTTCGCTGTGTACTTCGATTTTGCCGTGATGCTTTTCCACGATGCTGTAGGATACAGAAAGCCCGAGACCGGTGCCTTTTCCCACCGGTTTGGTGGTAAAGAACGGATCGAACAGGTTGGGGAAATCTTCCGGCGGAATGCCTTTGCCGGTATCGCTCACTTCGACCCATACCCTGTCGCCTTCCTGCCCGGTGCGGATGGTGATTTTGCCGCGTACTTCGATGGCTTGCGCGGCGTTCACCAGCAGGTTCATGAACACCTGGTCGAGTTGCGTGGGCAAGCAGTATATCTCCGGTAATACGCCGTATTCCTTGACCACTTCGCACTTGTATTTCAGTTCGTTCCAAACGACGTTCAGGGTCGCATCCAGCACCTGATGTATATCCGCCCACAACCACTGGTCATCGCTGTCGGCATGGGAAAAGTTTTTCAGGTCGAGAACGATACGCTTCACCCGCTCCAGGCCCTGATGCGATTCGGTGAGCAGATCCTTGATATCCTTGCGGACGTAGTCCAGGTTTATTTTTTTCTTGAATTGGCGCAGCTCTTCCAGCAGCGGATCGTTGGCGTCCATCAGCATTCCCATTACCATTTCGGCATCTTCAAACTTGTCTATGACAGCGAAGATGTCGGCCAGGTATTTTTCCAGGGTTCCCATGTTGGAGTTCACATAACCGATCGGGTTATTGATTTCGTGCGCCACGCCTGCGGCCAGCAGGCCGATAGACGCCATCTTCGCCGATTGCATCAACTGGCTTTGGGTCGCTTTTAGTTGTTTGCTCGATTCCAGCAGTTGCTCATGCGCATCTTTTAGTTGCTGGTATTGCGTCGCCAGTTGCCCCTCGAGTGTTTTGCGTTCGGCGATGTCGCGAATAATCGCGGTGAAAAACTGGCTCTGGCCGGAATGCCATTGCGCCAGCGAGAGTTCCAGCGGGAACTCGCTGCCGTCCTTGCGCAGCCCGGCAAGCTCAACGGCCTTGCCGATCACATGCGGCGTTCCGCCAGAGTTCACCCTTGACAGGCCTGTGCTATGCAGGTCGCGGAAGCGTTCCGGCATCAATACTGTGAGGGGCAGGGCGGTTATTTCGGCTTTGCTATGGCCGAACAAGCGTTCCGCCGCAGGGTTCCAGTCCACAATGTCGCCGCTGCCGGAGATCGTGATGATGGCATCGTTGGCAGACTCCGCGACGGCACGAAAATGTTGCGCGCTTTCCGCCAGCCCGGCTTCCGCCTTCTTGTTTTCGGTGATGTCGAGGCAGTAGCCGATGTAGCCGATAAACTCGCCCGCGGTGTTATAGCGCGGGCAACCATCGTCCTGGAGCCAGCGATATTCGCCATCGTGGCGGCGCAGGCGGTATAGCATGCTGAAGGGCTCGCGCCGGTCAAAGGCGTCAACGTAGGTAGCCAGACATTGGTCGAAATCGTCCGGGTGAACATCGTCGGCCCAGCCGTTACCGAGCAACTGCTCCAAGGTGCGTCCGGTGAATTCCAGCCAGACTTTGTTGAAGTAATCGCACAGCTTGTCCGTGTCCGCAGTCCAGATCAAGGCCTGGCCGGAGTCGGCCAGAGTGTGGTATTGCCGCTCGCGCTCCTTCAACTGCAATTCCGCCGCGCTGCGTTCGGCTTCATGCGCGATGTTGTTCAGCGCAAAGCTGACATCCGTGGCCATTTCTTCCAGCAAGTTCAACTGGTCGGCGTCGAAAAATCCCGGCTCGTCGGTATACAGGGTCAGCGCCCCGATCACTTTATCCCCGAAGCGCAACGGCAGCCCCGCAGCACAACGGAAGCCGCGCTGCAGCGCCGCTACGCGCCAGGGCAAGGTTCGTTCGTCGCTGGCGTAGTCATTCACGTAGCTGACGCCGTTATCGCGGATCGCGGTGCCGGTCGGCCCCCGGCCCGACGGCACATCGTCGATGCTGACGTCAATATTGGTCAGATAGCCATTCTCGGCGCCATAGTGGCAGACAGGCTTGACCGTGCGCGTCGTTTCATCCACCAGTCCCACCCAGGCCATGATGAAATCGCCGTGGGTGACCGCAGCGCTGCAAATGCTGAGGAACAACTCTTCGCGGTTGGTGGTGCTGCGCACAATGATCTGGTTGATCTGGCTGAGGGTGGCATAGAGCCGGGTCAGTTTCTGAATCCTGGCTTCCGCCTGCCTGCGCTCGGTGATGTCGCGCGCGGAGGCGAACAGCAGTTGCCCACCCACGGCCGGTGTCGCCTTCCATTCCAGCCATTTGTAGCTGCCGTCCTTGCAGCGATAGCGGTTGGAGAATCGCATGGTCGCTTCGCCGGCCAGTTGCCGCTCCACTTCCTTCATGGTCGCGGCACGGTCGTCGGGGTGGATCAAATCGAGGAAGGGTTTGGCGAGGATTTCCTGCGTGGTGTATCGCAGCAATTCCTGCCACGCAGGGTTGATTTTCAGGAAATGCCCGTCGGCAGATGCGATGCACACCGGGTCGGGGATCAGGTTAAAAAATCTTTCCAGTTCATCTTCTGCCTGCTTGCGTTTGGTCAGATCTTCAAAGCCGAGAATGTTTTTGTCGCCTATGGAGGTAAAAGAGATCCTGATGTACCGGATGGCGCCATCCTTGCAGGTAATCGAGGCCTCCATGGGTTCGATGCTGCTGCGGTTCCGGGAGGCTTCTTCGGCCCGTTGCGTCCATTCGGTCTTGATTTCTTCCCGGTATGCCTCGTCGGGGTAGGCAAGCGGCCACCAGTGCTGCTCATCGGGAACGTCTGCCGGCGTATAGCCGAACAGCTCGGTGAACTTCCGGTTCATCATGACGGTCTTCGCGTCCGCTCCCACGCCGGCATCCACGAGCATGGCGATGGGGGACTGTTCGACGAGCGCCCTGAAGTCCGCCTCGCTTTGCCGCAGCGTCTGTTCCGCCGCCTTGCGCGCGCGGATATCCCGCTCTTCGGCGAGCACCCGCCGCACCTCGGTACCGAGCCGCCCCAACCGATCCTTGAGGACGTAATCCCTAGCTCCCTGTTTGAGCAATTCGATGGCTTTTTCGTCCCCCATTGCGCCGGTCACCATCACCACCGGTATGGTCGGATACTGCTGCCGGACAATTTTCAGCGCGGCGCCGCCGTCGAAGCTGGGGAGCTTGTAATCGGCGAGGACGATGTCCGGCTTGAACTCTTCGAGCGCGCGGATAAATGCCTCGCGCGTATCGACGCGTTTGGCAATGAAGGACAAACCTGCCTCGCGCAACGCCTCCTCCATGAGCTCGGCATCTGTCGGCACATCCTCCAGCAGCAGGATACGTAGTTGCGTTTGTTCGGTCGGCTTATCCATGGCTATTTGGCCTGAGCATCTTCGTTGTCGTGAACACGCTCGATGATTTCACCGAGTTTTTCCTGAGTTGAGTAAATGCGATTGCAGTCATGGCGGTCTCTTAAGTGTTCAATGAACTAGCGGAGCATTCATCACCAACCACGTTTTTGGTTCAACCCGGCCTGTCAAATTCTTCGGGCTGAACAGCTGGCACTTTGGCAAGCGCCTGATCGAATGCTTTCCGCGATCCGCGATCCGCTCGCGATTTGAGATAATTTTCTGTGGTCAGCGCAGCGACCTTCTCCGCCACTGCGGTGGCAATAAACTGGTTAAGAGAGACGTTATCTTCCTCGGCAACATCCTTGGCCATTTTGTGCAAAGATTCCGGCAAACGAACGCTGAGTACGCTCATAAATCCTCCAATATTTGTAACTGCTCAGGTCAAAGCAGTATGCTCGAAAATAGCCAAAACGCCAGTCCCTTCCCACTGGAAGGGGGAAGGTTAGGATGGGGGTGAGAGGGTGGAATCATCGAAAGGTATCTTTTACTCCACCTTTCTACCACCATCCCAGCCCCTGCAAGGGGGAAGGAGCAAAGCGGCAGCACCTGAGTAGTTACGGGGGTTTTTATATTCGGCGCGTTTTAAATCCTCCTACCCCCGGGGGGTTAAGAGCAACAGCGCCCTTTTGCAACATGAGTTTACCCAGCGAAAAACAATTGCCCTCATTCAAAAAGATCGGCATGTGTGCCTGCTCGCACGAAGCTTAATATCTCGTTCGTGCCGCTGCCATGAAGTTGGTAAATCAGTAAAAAATCACCGCCAATGTGGCACTCGCGATGGTCGATCCATTCCCCTTTGAGCGGGTGATCGAACCATTCCGGCCCAAGCGGGCTTGCGTTACTGATGAGCATCAACATTACTTCTTTGAGACGCTTCATATCGTAGCGCCCAGACTCTGATAGGCGCGCCCAGTCCTTGATAAATTTTTTCGTATGGTCGGATGCGCGAGGCAGCGATGCACGCTTAGTGCTTGCCGTTTTTTTCGAGGTCATCAAAAAGTTCCTGTGCGCTGGCAAAGCGAGCGCGATGGGCACGAATGATCGCACGCGATTCTTCCATAGCGGCACGCGTTTCAACGTTCGGCACCTTGAGCTCGATAGGAATCGCCTGCTCAGCCACCACTCGCTTTAGAAAAAGTCTCACCGCATCCGAAACAGACAACCCCATCGCCGCAAGTGCTTCCGTCGCCTGCGCCTTAACTTCATTGTCGACACGCACATGAACCATCGTTGTTGTCGTAGCCATCGCCACCCCCTAGTCATTGAATGGGTTGATTGTATCTCAATTGAGATTTTGCGTCGCTTCAAGTTGTAGGTCGGGTTAGCCCAGCGGGCGTAACCCGACACGAAGAGGCTGTGTCGGGTGTCGGGTTACGCTCCGCTAACCCGACCTACGCCCTTACGCCCCAATGGATTATCTGGGTTCAAGCATACGACTTCGACCTGAGTAGCTGCGGCGGTTGTTTATTTCCCCTGCAATATCTGCATTCCCTTAAGAAGGTTTAATGCCTGGTTCAGCTGGTAATCGTTCTTGGAGCCGAATTCTGTGGGGACTGGTTTTGCGGTGTTGCCGTTGGTGGTGGGAGCTGCAGGCGCGTCCTTGCCGGTGTCGGCCGGCTTTTCTTCCGGTGATTGGCCGTTGAGCAGGTGCTTGTCCAGATCCGCTTCGCGCAGGCGGAAGGTGTTGTCCTGCCCGGCAGTGGCGGGGTCTTCCACCAGGATGTCCGGCACGATGCCTTTCGCCTGGATGGAACGCCCGCCCGGCGTGTAATAGCGCGCCGTGGTGAGTTTGATGGCGGTATGGTTGCCCAGGGGCAGGATGGATTGCACCGAGCCTTTGCCGAAAGTCTGCGTGCCCATGATGACGGCGCGCTTGTGGTCTTGCAGCGCACCGGCGACGATTTCCGATGCGGAGGCGGAACCGCCGTTTACCAGCACGACCAAGGGCACGCTCTTGACGGAATCGGGCAGGGATTTCAGGTAGTCGTTTTTGATGTTGCCGCGCAGGTAGTTTTCCGGGCTGGCGGTGAGGCGCATTTTCGCGTCATCGGTGCGTCCCTCGGTATAAACCACCAGGGCATCCTGCGCCAGGAAGGCCGCGGAAACGCTGACGGCGCCGTTCAACAGTCCGCCCGGATCATTGCGCAAATCGAGCACCAGGCCCTTCAACGGTTCCTTGTTTTGTTTGATCAGCGTTTCCAGCGCGGTGGCGAGGTTTTCGCCGGTCTGTTCCTGAAATTGCGTGATGCGGATAAACCCGTAGCCGGGATCAACCAGCTTGGATTTTACGCTCTGCACCTTGATGACGGCGCGCACCAGGCTGATGGTGAGCGGCTTGGGCTCATCCTTGCGGATGATGGTCAGAACGATCTTGGTGCCCGGCTTGCCGCGCATGCGTTTGACCGCTTCGTTCAGCGTCAAGCCCTTGACCAGGGTGTCATCCAGTTTGATGATCAGGTCGCCGCTCTTGATGCCGGCGTGGAAGGCCGGGGTGTCTTCGATCGGCGAGATGACTTTCACCAGGCCGTCTTCCATGCCGACTTCGATGCCGAGGCCGCCAAACTTGCCTTGCGTGCCGACTTGCAGCTCCTTGAAGGCTTCCGTGTCGAGATAGGCGGAGTGGGGGTCGAGGCCGCTCAACATGCCGTTGATGGCTTCGTCGATCAATTTTTTGTCGGTGACCGGTTCGACATAGTCGCTCTTGATGCGTCCGAATACTTCGGAGAAGGCGCGCAGTTCTTCGATGGGCAACGGTGTCGCGAGTGTTTCTTTGTCGGCAAACGCGGCAAAATGCAGGCTGACAGCCACGCCCATCACCAGTCCCAAACCTACCAAACCTGCTTTTTCCAGAACACGCATAATTTCCTCAAGGTTATTTTGTCGCCAGCCACTTCATGGGGTCGAGCGGTTTGCTTTCATGGCGCAATTCGAAGTATAAACCGGAATCCTCATTGCCGCCGCTGTTCCCGACCGCAGCGACGATATCGCCGCCGCGCAGCACATCCCCGACCTGTTTGAAAAGTGTTTCATTATTGCCGTACAGGCTCATGTAACCCGCGCCGTGGTCGACGATCAGCAGGTTGCCGAAGCCGCGCAGCCAATCCGCGAACACCACCTGTCCGGCAGCAACGGCTTTGACAGCCTGCCCGGCAGAAGTTCTCAGGAATAGTCCCTTCCACAGCACGGTGCTGTCGGGGCGCGGCGTGCCGAAGCGGTTGGTGACCACGCATTTTACCGGCAAGGCCAGCTTGCCTTTGAGCTGGTCGAACGGGTTGCCGTCAAAGCGGTTGTCCGGCAGGCTGTCGTTGCGGAACAGCGAGCCGGATTTGGGCTGGGCGAGCATTTTGGCGAGTTTTTCGACCAGTTGCGCGAGGCGGTTTTCGTCGCGTTGCAGCCGGTTTATTTCGCGGCGTTGCTGGCGCAATTGCTGGGAGATTTTGCCCAGCATCTGTTGCCGGGTCTGCTTTTCCTTTTCCAGCGTTATTTTTTGCGCGGATTGTTCCTCGCGCAACAAGGCCAGCTCCGTGCGTTGTTCGCGGGTCGCCGCACTGACGGAATGCAGCGCGCTCAGATCGTCGCGCAGCGCGGCCAGCCAGGCCGCCCGGTTGCGCGCGATATAACGGTAATATTGCCAATCGCGGGCGACCCGGTTGGGGTTGCGGTTGTTCAGCAACAGCTTCAGGTGTTCCTGCTTGCCGCCCAGATATTGCCGGTACAGCAGCCTGCCCAGCAGAAGCTGTTGTTCTGCCAGGTTTCCGCCTAATTGCCGCTCCCGCGCTTCGAGCCCATTAAGTTTTTTGTCGGCGGCCTGTTGTTGTTTGGCGAGATCG
Source organism: Gallionella sp. (assembly GCA_030700315.1). Lineage (GTDB taxonomy): Bacteria > Pseudomonadota > Gammaproteobacteria > Burkholderiales > Gallionellaceae > Gallionella. The sequence goes on along the minus strand of JAUYJO010000026.1, from coordinate 28,401 downwards.
GCAAGTTTGCGGTTGCTGTCGCTGATCGCCCGCTCAGAATCGCGCAGCGCATCCGCGACTTCGGATTTTGACTCGCTGGTTTTTTCCAGCTCGGCTTGCATGGTGGCGATGCGGTTACGCAGATTTTCGAGTTCTTCCTGCTTGCCGGCGCTACAGACACCAGAGGACAGAAGACAGATGACAGATGACAGAAGTGTTGTCGCGGCTGCGCCGCGCAATCTTTTTAAGTGCCCGCTGCGCGGGTTTTGTTTTGTGTCGGGCGAAGCCCGACCTACAAAGGCGAGGCGCAGCCGCACAAAACCTCTGTTTTCCGTCATCTGTCCTCTGTCATCTGTATCAGGCTGTGCCCGGTCATTTCCGCCGGTTGCGGCAGCCCCATCATGGCCAGCAGGCTGGGCGCCAGATCGCGCAGTGCGCCGCCTTCGATCAGTTTGGCCTGGCGTCCGATATACAGGAAGGGCACCGGGTTCAGGGTGTGAGCGGTGTGCGCCTGGTGCGTCGCGTGGTCGATCATTTGCTCGGCATTGCCGTGATCGGCGGTGATGATGACCTCGCCGCCGATAGAGCGCATCGCCTTGACCACGCGACCGACGCAAGCGTCCAGCACCTCGATGGCTTGCGTGGCGGCTTCCATGTTGCCGGTATGCCCCACCATGTCGCCGTTGGCGTAATTGCAGATGATGGCGTGATACTGGCGGCTCAGGATCGCGGCTTCGAGCTTGTCGGTCACTTCAAATGCGCTCATTTCCGGCTTCAGGTCGTAAGTCGCGACTTTGGGCGAGGGCACGAGAATGCGGTCTTCGCCGGGATAGGGCTGCTCCCTGCCGCCGCTGAGAAAATAGGTGACATGCGCGTATTTTTCGGTCTCGGCGATGCGCAGTTGCCTGAGCCCCAGATTCGAGAGGTATTCGCCGAAACCGTTGTGGATGGTTTGCGGCGGGTAGGCGCAAGGCAGATGAAAGTCTTCGCCATAGCTGCTCAGCGAAACGAAACCGGCGAGTTTGGGCAGATAAACGCGCTCGAAGCCGCCAAATATTTTGTCCGTCAGGGCGCGCGTGATCTCGCGGGCGCGGTCGGCGCGAAAATTCATGAACACCACCGCATCACCGTCCTGCATGGCGTTATCCGCGCTGCCTGAAACAATCGCGGTCGGCTTGACGAATTCGTCCGACTCGCCGCGCGCATAGGCCTGTTCCAGCCCGCTCAGCGCATCGGCTGCGGTATATTCGGCACGCCCCTGGGTGAGCAGTTCATAAGCGGGTTGCACACGCTCCCAGCGGTTGTCCCGATCCATCGCATAAAAACGGCCGGTGATGCTGGCGATTTGCCCGCATCCCAAGGCGAGGCATTTTTCCTGCAAGCGTTGCAGCGATGGTGCGGCGCTTCTGGGCGGTGTGTCGCGCCCATCCAGAAAGGCGTGCATATAGACCTTTTTCAGGCCGGCGCGCGCCGCCATTTCCAGCATGGCGAAGATGTGGTTTTCGTGGCTATGCACCCCGCCCGGAGAGAGCAACCCCATGATATGCAGCGTGCTGTTGTTTTGTTTGGCTAACGCAACGGCCTGGCTTAACGCCGGGTTGGTGTAGAAGCTGCCGTCTTCGATGGCGACATCGACGCGGCTCAAGTCCTGATACACCACGCGTCCCGCGCCGATGTTGAGATGGCCGACTTCGGAGTTGCCCATTTGCCCGGACGGCAGGCCGACGTGCCTTTCGGAGGCATCGATCAGGGTGTGCGGATAGTCGCTCCACAGCGCATCCCAATTGGGTTTGCGTGCCGCCAGAACAGCGTTGAAGTCGGCATCTTCGCGGTAACCGAAGCCGTCCAGAATAAGCAGCAAGACAGGGGTGGGGTTCATTGGGGTAGAATATTAGCAGATGGTGATTTTGTGAGATTTCATTTTAGCCGAATTTGCCTCTATTGGTTATGTGGGCTCGTGTGATGTGGGCTGGCGGGATAATCGGGGATGGATATGGGAAATAATTTGATCGACAGGGACGAGGATATCCAACAGGCCGCACAGGCCATCAAGGCCATCGCGCATCCGCTGCGCCTGAAGATTTTGTGCGTGCTCGGCGACCGCGAAATCAGTGTGCAGGATATCGTGGAGCAGGTAGGCACCTCGCAGAGCAATATTTCGCAGCACCTGGCAATTTTGCGCGCCAAAGGCGTTTTGGCGACACGCAAGGACGCCAACCGGGTGTATTACCGCATCGACGATTTGCGCACGCTGAAGCTGGTCGGCATGATGCGCGACGTGTTTTGTTCGGTATGAGGGGAGATATTCCCAAATAATCTATTAGAAAAACTGCGTCATACCGGCCTAAAGGTCATTGTAGTTGCAGCCCCCTGGTGATGAAACGTCTCGCAAGATTGCTCCACCTTTTACCCCAAACCCCCTCCGGCCTCCCCTTGTCAGGGGAGGAGGTGGGCTCTCCCCCTGACAAGGGGGAGCTGGAGGGGGTTTGGGGTTCCATTTTGTGTTGTTTCACGTTAACCCAGATAATCCATTTGGACGTAGGTCGGGCTTCAGCCCGACATGTCGGGTTAAAACCCGACCTACAACCCATTGATTTTGCAATGCCTCAAGAGCTAATGGATTATCTGGGGTTCATGGACACGGCCTAATGGATTATCTGGGTTTATTATGTTGTATCGGCGACAATTAGCACGTTTCTGAGGTCAAGCGCCGCTTTCAGGTAACCCGCATCTTTACCATCTTTACCATCTTTACAAATTCGTAGCCAACGCCCAATGAGTTCCATTAATTCCGACACCTTCCAGCAGATGCTGCTACAACTGCATAATTCCTTCCTTGAGGAAATGCCGGAAAAGCTTGATCGCCTCGAACAGTTGCTGATGGCCATGGAGAAATACGGCGTCAGCCGCGACTCGTTCAATGAGTTTTATCGCATCATCCATAGCCTGAAAGGCAGCGGTGGCACTTTTGGGCTGCATATCATCACCACTCTTTGCCATCAACTGGAAGACTTGCTGAATACGACTGAAGGCGGCGCTAAATACACCCCGGCGCTCGTCGCCATCAGCCTGGAGTATGTCGACCTGCTGCGCATGACCCTGGGGCAGGTTCATGCGGGGAACACCAGCTTCCCGCAGATCGAGGAGCGGCTGAACGGGCTGCGCAAACAATTCGCCCCCAAACAGTTCACGGTGATGATTGTCGACAATACGAAGCTGCTGACGCAAATTTACCTGCAAGCACTGGCGGAATTGCCGATACGCCCGGTAGTCATAGGCGATGGTTATATCGCGCTGATGCGCGCTCTTACCGAACCCTTCGACCTGCTCATCACCACCAATGAAATTCCGGTACTGAACGGAATTGCTCTGATCGGCGCGCTCAAGCTTTCCGCTTCAAAAAACCGCAATATCAAGGCTATCCTGGTTACCGCAAACCGGGGTATCGCCAATAAAAAGAGCAGGGCCACCGATGCCGATTATGTCATCGTCAAGGATGCTCAATTGGCGCAGAATTTGGCCGACATTACAAAAAATGCCCTTTCCATTTCCGCGACACATGACGCCTGATAGGCTGGCGAATCTGGCAGGTTCTTATTCCAATTCCAGATCAGTAGAGCAATTTCGTAGGGCGGGTTCTACCCGCCGGATAAAAATGTCGGGCGGAGCCCGACCTACGGATTATTTCCCTATTGTTGAGGAGAAATGGAGTTAAGCCTTGAAGCGGCTGACCGCATTGCCCAGGGCGCTGGCCAGGCCTTTCAGTTGTTGCGCTTCCCCGGCAATTTCATTGGCCGCCACGCTGTTTTCCTCGGTCATTCGCGCAATTATTTCGACTTTTTGCGACACCTGGGTGCTGGCGGCGCTCTGTTCGCGCAAAGCGGTAGAAATATCGCTGACCGCAGTGATCACGCGGTTTGCGCCGTCGCTGATCTGGCTCATCGATTCGCCGGCGCGATTCGCCATCGCGACCCCTTCGGTAACGCGGGCGCAACCTTCCTGCATGCTTTTCACGGCGTGTTGCGTGCCGTTCTGGATGCTGCCGATCATCGTGGTGATTTCCTCGGTGGAGCGGGCGGTGCGTTCTGCAAGTTTTCTCACTTCGTCCGCCACCACGGCAAAGCCGCGCCCTTGTTCGCCGGCGCGCGCCGCCTCGATGGCGGCGTTGAGCGCCAGCAGGTTGGTCTGGTCGGCGATGTCCTTGATGACGCTGACGATGGCGGAAATCTGGTTGGAATGCTCGCCCAACTTTCCGATGAACTGCGAAGATTGATTCACGGATTCGGCGATCTTGTTCATCTCGGTTGCGGCTCCTTGCACCACTTCGCCGCCCAGCGAGGATAGCTCCCCGGACTTGTGGGCGATATGATGGGTTTCCTGCGAACTGTCGGCGACATGGCTGATGCTGACGGTCACCTCTTCCACCGCCGCCGCCATCTCGGCGGTTGCGTCGCTCTGGCTCTGCGACCTGACGGCGACGCGATGCGAGGAGTCGGAAAGTTTGTCGGCAGCCTGCATGACGCCGTTCGAGTTGGAAACTACCTGCTGGATGATTTCCTGGAAACTCTGGATCATCTGGTTGAAGGATAGCCCGATCAATCCGACTTCGTCATGTGAGTTGACGGTTACACGCCGCGACAGATCGTTGCTGGTCTGAATCTGGTTCATGGCATTCCCCAGCTCGTTCAGCGACCGCGTTATGCGGCGTATAACCAGCATCATGCCTCCGCCGACCAGCGCGGTTATCGCCAGAATGATGCCGATCAGCCAGGTGGCGTGGTTCCAGAATATCGTGTCAACATCGTCGAGATAAATGCCGGAGCCGATCAGCCAGTTCCAGCCCTCAAATTTTTTGACGAAGGACAGCTTGGTATAAAGTTCCACGGTGGTGCCGCCGCCCGCCTTGGGTTTTGGCCAGTTATAGGTGACGTAACCCTGGCCTGATTTATTGGCTACCTCATTGAAAGCGACGAACAGGTTTTTCTTGCCATCGGTCTTCTCGATAATGCCGTCAATCCCGCCCTGCAAGCTTGTTGCGCAGTTGAATTTTTCGGCATCGAGCACTTTACCGTCCAGCGCGGGCACGGTCGGGTGCATCACCATTTTTGGGACCGGTGCGGTGAAGTCGTTGATCCAGAAATATTCCGTTTTTTCGTAGCGCAATGCCTTGATCGCCTTGATGGCCGCCTCTTTTGCCGCATCTTCGGTGATGGCGCCCTTTTGCTGCAGGTCATAATAATAGCCAAGCAGGCCATGAGCGACCTCAACCAGATGGCGGGTCTTGACCTTGCGGTCTTCGAGCAAGGTAGCCTTCTCGGACTGCAAGGCAAAAATCGCAATCAGTATCATGCCCGTCAAGGCGGCGGCCATAATCAATAACAAACGGGTTTTGATGCTGGCGCTTTTTGCGGTTGAACTTTTAGTAGTCATTTTTTCTTTCATACAAGATTGATTTCTGGTTTATCGCGCAGCCGGGATTTTTTCACGGTTAAGCAGCATTTTAAACCCAGATAGTTCATTAGCTATTGGGGTATTGAAAATCATATGGGTTGTAGGTCGGGTTTTAACCCGACATGTCGGGCTGAAGCCCGGCCTACGCCCCAATGGATTATATGGGTTAAATCGTAATTGAATAAGTAGGTAAATGGTTATTCGAACGACGATCTCGGAAGTTGCAACTTCGGAGTAGCGAATAACCCGCATTGCACATAATATAGAAGCCACTCGAATTGATTGCTTTTTATGATTGCTTTTTATGATTGCTTTTTAATTTGAATATCAGTATATTCTAATATAACGAAGTGACTGGGGTGTCGCGATGCTGAAAAAATTCTGGATTATTAGTCTGCTGTGGGGGGCTGTGACCGCACAGGTGTTGGGAGCCGGTACCGCGCTGGCTGCCGGGTCGCTTGCCGTGACCCCGGTGGAGTACCGCGAGGTGGCGCAAACTTACAGCGCCGACGGCCTGGTGGAGGCGACGCGCCAGTCTACTGTGTCCGCGCAGATCGGCGGGCGCGTCAAGGAAATTCTGTTCGATGTCGGCGACCGTGTCAGCAAGGGGCAGGTGATTCTGCGTATCGACGAGCGCGAAGCCGCACAGGCTCTTGCGGGCAGCCAGGCGCAGGTATTGCAGGCGCAGGCCAATCTGAACAACGCCAAGGCGGCTTACGAGCGTGCCCGGCAATTGTTCGCGCAAAAGTTCATCAGCCAGGCGGCGCTCGACAAGGCGCAGGCCGACTACAAAGTGGCCTTGGCGCAAGCTGCTGCCAGCGAGGCGGGCGCGGGGCAGGCCAGTCTTGCGCACGGCTACACGGCGGTGATTGCGCCTTACAGCGGGTTGGTGGCGGCGCGCCTGGTGGAGGTTGGCGAAATGGTGATGCCCGGCAAACCCTTGATGACCGGTTTCGATTCTGCCGAGATGCGTGTGCTGGTGAGCGTGCCGCAAGACAAGCTGGCGGAGATTGGTGCGCACATGAACCCTCATCCTAACCTTCCCCCAGAGGGGGAAGGGACGATCGCCCCCTCCCCCTTTGTGGGAGGATTGAGGAGAGGGGTGGAAGCCAAGGTGGAGATTCCCTCGCTGAAGCGCTGGATTGATGCCGCCTCGGTGACGGTGCTGCCGGTTGCCGACGCGCGCACCCACAGCACGCAAGTGCGCGTGGATTTGCCCAAAAACGAAGCGGGAATTTATCCGGGTATGTTTGTACGCGTGCATTTTGTGGTGGGCAAGGCGAACAAACTGGTGATACCGGCGAGTGCCGTGCTGCACCGCAGTGAAGTGGTGGCGGTGTATGTGGTGGGCGAGAATGGTGCCATGAAATTGCGCCAGGTGCGTCTTGGAGAAACGCTGGCCGAGGGGCTGGTAGAAGTGCTGGCGGGGTTGAGCCCGGGCGAAAAAGTGGCGCTGGAACCGGTCAAGGCCGGAATGTCGGGCGCAAAGCAGAAGTAACGATTCATCAACTTACGGAGGATAGCAACATGGCACACATCGTCATCATGGGCGCAGGTATCGGCGGCATGCCGGCCGCCTACGAAATGCGGGAAAAACTGGACAAGAGCCACAAGGTAACGGTTGTTTCAAACAGCGAGAATTTTCATTTTGTGCCGTCCAATCCCTGGGTTGGTGTCAAATGGCGCGACCGTGAAGACATCGAATTTCCGGTACGCACTTATCTGGAACGCAAGGGGATCGATTTCATCTCCACTGGCGTGAAGCGCGTACACCCAGACCAGAACCAGCTCGAACTGAACGATGGCAAAAACCTCGGTTACGATTACCTGGTGATTGCCACCGGCCCCAAGCTGGCCTTTGAAGAAGTCGAGGGTTTGGGGCCGCATGGCGGGCACACCTATTCCGTATGCCATGTCGATCACGCGATGAAATCCCACGGCGAGTGGGAAGATTTTTGCAAGAACCCCGGCCCCATCGTGGTCGGCGCGGTGCAAGGCGCATCCTGCTTTGGCCCCGCCTACGAATATGCGTTCATTATGGAAACCGATCTGCGTCGCCGCAAGATCCGCACCAAAGTGCCGATGACTTTCGTTACTTCCGAGCCCTACATTGGCCACCTCGGTTTGGGCGGCGTGGGTGACTCCAAGGGTATTCTGGAATCGGGCATGCGCGACAAACACATCAAGTGGATCTGCAACGCCAAGGTCACCAAGGTCGAAGCCGGCAAGATGTATGTCACCGAGCATGACGACATGGGCATGGAAAAGAAAAAGCATGAACTGCCGTTCAACTACAGCATGATGCTGCCGGCTTTCAAAGGCGTCGATGCGGTATTCGGCATCGAGGGGCTGACCCAGGCGCGCGGCTTCATCATCGTGGACAAACACCAGCGCAACACCAAGTACAAGAATATTTTTGCCGTCGGTGTCTGTGTCGCGATCCCCCCGGTGGAAGCTACCCCGGTACCGACCGGCACACCCAAGACCGGCTACATGATCGAGTCCATGGTGACTGCCACCGTGGACAACATTCACGCGGAATTGAATGGCCAACCGGCCGACAAAGAGGCCACCTGGAATGCGGTATGCCTGGCCGACTTCGGCGAAAGCGGCGTGGCGTTTGTGGCCATGCCGCAGATTCCGCCGCGCAACGTGAACTGGTTCTCGGAAGGCAAATGGGTGCATCTCGCCAAGGTCGGGTTCGAAAAGTATTTCATCCGCAAGATGAAAAAAGGCTCTTCGGAACCCTTCTATGAAAAGAAAATCATGAAGATGATGGGCATCGAGAAGCTGAAGTAATAATGCTGAAAGAAAATCTTCTGGTATCCCCGCAAAACCTGAATTTTCGCAAACCAACCACCTCCAGCTCCCCCTTGTCAGGGGGTGAGACTAGGCTCCTCCCCTGATAAGGGGAGGCTGGGAGGGGTTCGGGTTTGGGTTGTTTCAGTTAACCTTCCTCCTTCTAGGTGGATGAGACTGTCGAAGAGGCGGAGGTGGATTTGATGTTGTTCGTTAACGTTTGAAAAACACCCTACCAGGGCTCGGAAAAAATATGGGTATATCAGGGCGTATCGCCAAATATTTTCTGCACTCGCAGATGACCCCGCTGCTGGCGCTGGTCGCCGTGCTGCTGGGCATGTTCGCCGTGTTGGTGACGCCGCGCGAGGAAGAGCCGCAGATCAACGTGACCATGGCCAACGTGCTGATTCCTTATCCTGGCGCTTCGGCACGCGACGTGGCGCAGACCGTGGCGACGCCCGCCGAGCAGGTGCTGGCACAGATCGCCGGCGTGGATCATATCTATTCGGTATCGCAGCCGGGCATGGCGGTGGTCACGGTGCAGTTCAAGGTCGGCGAGGAGCATATTCCCTCGCTGGTGAAGCTCTACGATGTCGTCAATTCCAATGTGGATTGGTTGCCGCCGACGCTGGGCGTGGGGCGGCCGATCATCAAAGCCAAGGGTATCGACGATGTGCCGGTGGTTGCGCTGACGCTGTGGCGCGAGCAGATTGCCGGTGGCGGTATCGAACTGACCCAGGTGGCGCATGCCATCGAGGCCGAGCTGAAGCGCGTGCCGGGCACGCGCGAAGTGAGCACGCTGGGCGCGACGCAGCGCATGGTGCGCGTGCTGCTCAGCCCGGAAAGCCTGAACGCCTACCAGCTCACCATGCAGGATGTGCGCGCCGCGCTGCAATCCGCCAATGTGTCGCAGAATGCCGGAAATCTGGTGCAGGACAACCGCGAGGTGTTGGTGCAGACCGGCAGTTTTCTGAGCGACGCCGGTGAAGTGAAGCAACTGGTGGTCGGCGTGGCCAACGGTAATTCGGCTAATGCCAAGCCGATATTTCTGCGCGATGTCGCCGAGGTGCAGGATGGCGCGGACCAGCCGAACAGTTATGTATGGCTGGGAACCGGGATGGCCGCCGCAGACAAGCAGATCGCGGCCAAGGGAGAATTTCCTGCCGTCACGCTGGCGGTCACCAAAAAACCCGGTGCCAATGCGGTGGAAATCGCCGATAAGTTGCTGGCGCGTGTGGAAGAGCTCAAGGGCAGCGTGATTCCGCACGACGTGCAGGTCAGCGTCACGCGCAACTATGGCGAGACCGCTAACGACAAGGCGATGAAGCTGATCCAGAAGCTGCTGTTCGCCACCCTCGCCGTGGTCGTGCTGGTGTGGTTGACGATGGGGCGGCGCGAGGCGCTGGTGGTCGGTATCGCGGTACTGCTGACCCTGGCGGCGACCTTGTTTGCCTCGTGGGCGTATGGCTTCACGCTGAATCGCGTGTCGCTGTTCGCGCTGATTTTTTCCATCGGGATATTGGTGGACGACGCGATTGTCGTGGTCGAGAACATCCACAGACGGCGTGCGCTGGCACCGCATCAATCGCTGGCTGAAATCATTCCGGAAGCGGTGGATGAAGTGGGCAGCCCGACCATACTCGCGACTTTCACGGTGATTGCCGCGCTGTTGCCGATGGCGTTCGTCAGCGGCCTGATGGGGCCATACATGAGCCCGATCCCGATCAATGCCAGCATGGGCATGCTGATCTCGCTGGCGGTGGCGTTCATCATCACGCCGTGGCTGGTGTACCGCTTCGCCGGGGCGCAGCACGAGACTCTCCCCCTCCCCAACCCTGATGGAACTACTAGCCATTCGACTAGGCTGGCAAACAACGCCAGCCAAGTCGCTGGTTATCCCCCGCAAGCGGGAGAGGGTACGAACGTATCGCTACGCGATGCTCTTGTTAACGACGAGAGCGAATCCGCGATCAATCGCTTCTTCCGCGAGCGCCTGAGCCCGTTCCTGAATCGGGAAGGCGGCAAGCGCGCGCGACGCAAACTGTGGCTGGCCATCCTGGCCGCACTGCTGCTGGCGGTGTCGCTGGGTGTGGTGAAGCTGGTGGTGCTGAAGATGCTGCCGTTCGACAATAAATCGGAGTTCCAGGTCGTGGTGGATATGCCCAGCGGCACGGCGCTGGAACAGACCAACGCGGTGCTGCACGAGATCGGCGATTATCTGGCGACCGTGCCGGAAGTGACCGATTACCAGGCCTATGCCGGTGCGGCGTCTCCGATCAATTTCAACGGCCTGGTGCGCCAGTACTATTTGCGCAGCGCCGCCGAGCAGGGTGACATCCAGGTGAATTTGCGCGCCAAGCATCAGCGCAACCGCAGCAGCCATGAGATCGCCAGCGCCGCGCTGGAGCCGATCAGGAAGATTGCGCAAAACCGGGGCGCGAAGGTGAAGATTGTCGAAGTGCCGCCCGGACCGCCGGTGATGTCGCCGATTGTGGCCGAGATTTACGGGCCGGATTACGACGGCACACGTGCCGTGGCCGGCAAGGTGCGCGAGCAGTTCGCCGCGACGGCGGACATCGTCGGCATCGACGACAGCGTCACCGAACCCGCGCCCAAGCTGTTGCTGCATGTGTTGCAAAGCAAGGCGGCCCTGCTCGGGGTTGCGCCGCACGACATTGTGGATGCAATTGCCATGGCGTTGTCCGGGCAGGATGTTGCTTCGCTGCATGATGAAAACGCGAAGTATGCGCCGCCGCTGCGCATCGGCCTGCCGGCGGAGCGGCGCAGCCAGATCGGCGAAGTGCTCAAGCTCAAGGTACGTGCGCGTGACGGTATTCTCGTCCCGTTATCCGAGCTGGTGCAGGTCGTCCCCGCGCAACGCGATTATCCGATCTATCACAAGAACCTGCTGCCGGTGGTGTATGTGTTTGGCGATATGGCGGGCGAGCTGGATAGCCCGTTGTACGGCATGTTCGACATTAATGGCAAGACCGGCGGCATGGCGCTGGAGCAGGGCGGCGCGCTGGAGAGTTATTTCTTTAAACAGCCCAGCGATCCCTATGCCGGTTACGCGCTGAAATGGGACGGCGAGTGGCAGGTGACTTTCGAGACCTTCCGCGACATGGGCATCGCTTACGGCGTGGGTCTGCTGCTGATTTATCTGCTGGTGGTGGCGCAGTTCAAATCCTACCTGGTGCCGCTGGTCATCATGGCGCCGATCCCGCTGACCATCATCGGCGTGATGCCTGGACATGCGTTGTTCGGCGCGCAATTCACCGCGACCTCGATGATCGGCATGATCGCGCTGGCCGGCATCATCGTGCGCAATTCGATCCTGCTGGTGGATTTCGTCAATCTGCAACTGCGCGATGGCGTGGCGTTGCAGCAGGCGGTGACCGCCGCCGCCGGCGCGCGCGCCAAACCGATCATTCTGACCGGGTTGGCGGCGATGCTCGGCGCGCTGTTCATCCTCGATGATCCGATTTTCAACGGCCTCGCATTGGCCTTGATTTTTGGCATCCTGGTTTCCACCTTGCTGACGCTGGTGGTGATTCCGGTGCTGTATTACGCCACGCTGTACAAGAAGTTTCCGTAAATCCTCGTCAACATAAATAGGAGTATCAAGCATGAACGCAGAACGTATTGTCCGTATCGTCGCAGGTTTTTTTATCCTGCTGTCGCTGTCGCTGGGTGTAGAAGCCAGCCCGCTGTTCGTCAACCAGAACTTCCTGTGGTTCACCGCCTTCGTCGGTGCCAACCTGTTCCAGAGCGGCTTTACGCAGGTCTGCCCGCTGACCAGCATACTGGCGAAATTCGGCATCAAGAGCGCTACTTGCAATGTCCGTTAGATTGATCGAATATTGCGTTAACTTGCGATTGCAGGTTTACTGATTTTCTGCAACACTGCAAAACATGAAAACTACTCTGACAATCACCGAGCGTGGCGTCATCACACTCCCCACGCAATTTCGCAAAGCACTCGGCATTTCTGCGGCAGATCAACTGATCGCTGAAACGACACCCGAAGGCATCTTGTTGCGACCCGCCGTTACTCTGCCCATCGAGCTCTACAGCGCCGAGCGCTTGCATGAATTTGAAGAGGCCGAGGCAGAACTGGCCACCGTGCTGAACAAAAAAACCAAGTCGCACTAACGCGGTGCGCATTTTTCTGGACGCAAATATCCTTTTTTCGGCAGCACGGGCCGATGGTGCGGTAAGACAACTGCTCGCGCTCACCGAGGCTGCCGGACATGAGCTATGGGCGGATGCTTATGTGTTCGAAGAGGCGCGGCGTAATCTGGCCGCCAAAACGTCGAGCGGCCTTCCTGTGCTGAATGCGATGGCTGACCGGATCAAAATCGGCGGCATGAGTGCCGGCAATTTGCTGTTGCCGGATACGGTGAATCTGCCCGAGAAGGACAGGCCGGTACTTGCTGCCGCCATCCACCACCACTGCGACACACTGGTCACCGGCGACCGCACTCATTTCGGCCAGATCTACGGGAATACAATCCGGGGCGTTTCTGTTTTATCGCCAGCGATGCTGGCGGAAACTGTATTGGGTTAGAAAACAATTCGAATACGATCCTCATGGCACTCGGTTAAGCGTTGACCGTAAATGAATCGTAGGGCGGATGAGGCCGCAGGCCGTTATCCGCCGAATGGAAGTTGTGCGAGAGGCCAGCATACGGCGGATAACGCTGCGCTCATCCGCCCTACATGCTATCGTGCCGCAGCAGCAAGCCACTCCATCGTTATGGAGCCGCAATCCCTTAACCGAGTGCCATGAGAACACTACCCCTTTTGTTCGTATCTGAAATGGGCGGAGCAATGACACATATGAAAAAACCAAGTCTTTTAGAGCGGCTCAGAGCGAAGAAGCAAGCCTCAACTTCTGTGGTTGGCGTTACATGGTACACAGAAGAAAATTGGGCGCGCGTGAAGTCTGCCGCCACAGACCCAGAGCGTTTTGAAGCGACTTATACCGAATGGAGTGCAATGGCGGGCAAGGTACTCGCGGATATCAGGAAGGCTGGAGTGAATGCGGTAAAGTTTTTCATCAACTCTGACGATCTGTTGTCTTGGTGCCGGTTACACAACAAGCCGAATAACGCGGAATCTCGCTCAGAGTTTGTCGCAGAAAAACTGCAATCACAAAAATGAGTCAAGCGGCCAACCTGCGCCCGGTTTCAGGTTCATATTCGTTTGGCTTGGGCTTAACCCATCTCAGCCTGGTTATCGTCGGGCTGATGTGGGTTTTGCCTTTTCTGCATTACCGTCATCAATACCCGCTGACCACGTTTTATCAGGAATGGTGGAGCGCGCTGCTCGGCGTGCTGGCGCTGACCTTGCTGGCCGGGCGCGACTTCTGGCAGCAGCCGGATATGCCGCGCATCGTGCAGTTGCCGGCCGGATTGATCTCCGTGCTGCTGCTGCAATGGGGGCTGGGCAAGGTGGTCTATTTCGATCAGGCCTTGCTGTACGCATTATATTTGCTGTTCGGGGCATTGTTGATGGTGCTCGGTGCCAGATTGCGCGACTGCTTCGGCATGGAAAGAATGGCGCTGGTGCTGGCAGTATTTTTGCTGATGGGCGCGGAACTCAGCGCCATGATCGGGGTATTGCAGCATTACCGCTGGCCCACACCGCTGAATCCGGTGATCGTGATGAAGGTCTCGCACAGCGTCTATGGCAACCTCGCCCAGCCCAACCACTTTGCCAATTACATCACGCTGGGGCTGATTTCGCTCGGTTTGCTGTTGCGGTTGCGTAAGCTGAAACCGGGCTATGTGGCGGCGCTGACAGTGCCGCTGCTGTTCGTGATGACCTTGAGCGGGTCGCGCAGCTCCTGGCTGTATTTGCTGCTGATGGCTGGTCTGGCCTGGTGGTGGACGCGGCGCGATGCCGCGCAGCGCCCGCTGTTGTGCTACAGCCTGCTGCTGATTGGCGGGTTTGCCGTGATGCATCTGGTCGTGCAACTGCCGTTCATGGCTGGCGCGGACGGCAGTATCGATACCATGCGGCGTCTGTTTGGCGACGGGGCAAGCGGGGCGATACGCCTGTATCTGTGGCGCGAAGCGGGGCTGATGTTCGTGCAGTCGCCGTGGCTGGGCGTCGGCTTTGGGCAATTCGCCTGGCAGCATTTTCAGTTGCTGCCGGTATTGCAGTCTGGCAGCATTACCGGCCTGTACAACAATGCGCACAACCTGGTTTTTCATCTGGCGGCCGAAGCGGGCAGCGCGGGCTTGCTGGTGCTGTTCGGGTCACTGGGCATCTGGCTTTACGGCCTGAGGCGCGTCGTGCTCGATGCCGCGCACTGGTGGGGGCATGCCGCACTGGGTGTGCTGGCTATCCACAGCCTGCTCGAATATCCGCTGTGGTATGCCTATTTTGTCGCGGTCGCGGCGGTGTTGCTGGGCGCATTGGATGAAACGCGCTACCGCTTGGAATTGCGCCATGCCGGGCGTCTATCCGTCGCGGCGATTCTGTTGCTGGGCTTGATGACGCTGGCGCAACTGCGCAGCGGCTATCAGCAACTGGAGCGGACGCTGGCGATACGCCCGGCCGCTTCGACAAGCTCAGGACAGGCTTCGGCGGCCGACGGCAGCGCCTTCGAGCGCACGCGGGCCGGCTTGGTGGCGGTGCATGGCGGGTCGCTGCTGGCGCCTTACGCCGAGCTGCTCATGAGTTCGCTGATCGAGATCAAGGAAGAATACCTCAAGGATAAGCTGGAATTGAACACCCGCGTGATGCGTTTCATGCCGACCGGCGTGGTGGCATACCGCCAGGCACTGCTGCTGGCGCTGGCCGGGCAGCAGGAGCAGGCCAGAACTATTCTGGAACAGGCCATCTGGTCCTATCCGGGCAATTTTGCCGATGCGCGGCGGCAGATGAGCGAATTGGCAGAGAAAGACCCCGAACGCTTTTCAGCTCTGCTAGAATTCGCCCTCCAAAAAGAACGGGAGTACCGGCGTGCAGTTCGTCACCAATAATATTCTTTCGATTTCCATTGCATTGTTCAGCGGCGCGATGCTGTTCTGGTCGATATTTGGCAACCGCATTCGCGGCATCAAGGAAGTGGATTGCCCCGCAGCCTTGCAGCTCATTAACCACAAGAATGCGCTGGTGCTGGATGTGCGCGAAGAGGGCGAATACAAGCTCGGGAACATCCTGAACTCCAAGCTGATCCCGCTCGGCAAGCTCAACGAGCGTATCGGCGAACTGGAAAAATACAAGGAGCAGCCCATCGTGGTGGTGTGCCGCACCGCCAATCGCTCCGCTGCGGCCTGCGCGGCGCTGGGCAAGCACGGCTTTGCCCAGACATATATTCTGGCGGGCGGCATAACGGCTTGGCAGAAGGCCAATTTGCCCTTGGAGAAGGCGTAATGGCGAAAGTATTGATGTACTGCACCAAAGTCTGCCCTTACTGCGTCCGCGCCGAGCAGTTGTTGCAGCGCAAGGGCGTGCGGGACATCGAAAAAATCCGCGTCGATTTGCAGCCCGAATTGCGCGCGGTGATGATGGAAAAAACCGGGCGGCGCACCGTGCCGCAAATCTATATCGGCGGCGAACATGTCGGCGGCTATGACGATCTGGCAGCACTCAACCAGGCCGGTGAATTGGATAAATTATTAGCACTATAACCACGGAGGAAAAAACATGACTGAAGCCGCACAAGAAAACGTACAACCCATTTTCAACATGGAAAAAATCTATGTCAAGGATCTCTCGCTGGAGGTCCCGCATGCCCCACAGATATTCCTGGAGCGCGAAAGCCCGCAAATCGATATTCAATTGCAACCGGCGGCCTCTTTGGTCGAGGAGGGCATATACGACGTGGTCATCACGGCTACCGTGACCGCGAAGCTCGGCGAAAAAGTGATGTTCCTGGTCGAAATCAAACAGGGTGGCATTTTCCAGATGCGCAACATCCCCGGCGAAGATTTGGAAACCTTGCTGGCGGTGATGTGCCCGAACATCCTGTTCCCGTATCTGCGCGAGGCGGTTTCCAGCCTGACGGTGCGAGCCGGCTTCCCGCCAGTACTGTTGAACCCGATCAATTTTGATGCGCTCTACCAGCAACAAAAACAACAGCAGGCGCAGGCCGCGACGGTCACCACGCATTGATGAAGCCGCAGCATTCACCGTCTCTGGTAAAACTGGTCGGTTTGATTGTTGCGGCCGGGCTGTTGTGCTGCGCGGGTGTAGCCCGCGCAGCGGATTACGTATCGGTTGGCGAGAGCAGCGCGATACTCTATGACGCGCCTTCGCTCAAGGCGAAGAAGCTGTTTGTGGTAAACCGCTACATGCCTTTCGAGCAGGTTGTCGTGCTGGATAACTGGGTCAAGGTGCGCGACCGCTCCGGCGGGTTGTACTGGATCGAAAAGAACGCATTGAGCGTCAAGCGCTATGTGTTTGCGCTGACGCCGGTGCTGGATGTGCGCGCCGAACCGGAGCTGGGTGCGTCGCGCCTGTTTCAGGTGCGCCAGCAAGTGGCGCTGGAGTATCTTGAATCAACCGGCGCAGGCTGGATCAAGGTGCGCCATCAGGACACGGACATCGGCTATGTGAGCAGCGCCGATGTTTGGGGGGACTAGCCAGATGACAGAGGACGGAAGACAGAAGACAGAAGCGCTGTCGCGGCTGCGCCGCGCGTTTAACCAATGTGCCGCAAGCGGCACACAAAAATCTGTCCTCTGTCTTCAGTCCTCTGTCTTCTGATGATGAACCTTACCGTTATCGGCGCGGGGGCATGGGGAACCGCGCTCGCCATCAGCCTGTCCGCCAACCACCGCGTCACGCTGTGGGCGCGCGACGCCGCGCAAATCGAGACGATGCGCGCCACGCGCTGCAACCAGCGCTATCTGCCGGACATTCCGCTGCCGGAAAATCTTGAACTGCATGCTGATTTCTCCGCCGCATTGGGCTCAGCCGAATTGGCGGTCATCGCCGTTCCTACTGCGGCACTACGGGTGACGCTGCAACAAGTGGCTTTGTCCGGGCGATGCTCCAAGGTCGTGTGGCTGTGCAAAGGTTTTGAGGCGGAAACATCTTTGCTGCCGCACCAGGTCGCCGCTGAAATACTGCCCCCCGGATTTTCCTGCGGCGCGTTGTCCGGGCCCAGCTTCGCGCAGGAAGTCGCGCGTGGCCTGCCGACCGCGTTGACGCTTGCCTCCGCCGACGGGGAATTTGCGCAGCGCACTGCGCAAGCCCTGCATCATGCCCACCTGCGCATTTACGCCAGCCACGACGTGATCGGTGTGGAAGTCGGCGGTGCGGTAAAGAATGTCATGGCAATCGCCGCCGGCATTTGCGACGGCCTGGGACTGGGGCTTAACGCGCGAGCCGCGTTGCTGACGCGCGGCTTGGCCGAGATTACCCGGCTCGGGTTGAAACTGGGCGGGCGGCCCGAAACACTGAGCGGATTATCTGGCGCGGGCGATTTGATTCTCACCTGCACCGGCGACCTGTCGCGCAACCGCCAGGTCGGCCTGTTGCTGGTGCAGCAACTAGGCTTGCCGGATATCCTGCATCGGCTCGGGCATGTTGCCGAAGGCGTTTACACAGCACGCGAAGTGCATCGCCTCGCGCGGCGCATGGATGTTGCCATGCCGATTTGCGAGGCCGTGTACCGCATCCTTTACGAGCACATCCCCGTTGCGGAAGCCGTCACCGAATTGTTGAATCGCGCACCGAACCTGGAATTTAATTGAGTAAGGTAAAGACCCGGCTAAGCTGGGGATCACCCCCAAGTTTGACTTATGCGGCTGTCTTACTCTGGAATGTTGTGCTCTACACTTTGAAAAATGGGGGTACGACGGCAAAGCAGGGCGCATTGCGCGGGCGCTGGCGCGAATGAATATGAAACAACAGCCCATTGCGCGAGCCGGTAAAACTGGTAATATTCGCCCATGCATTTTTCCACGCACATCGCGATACTCCACTCCACGTTCAGCCTGCTGGCCGCGCTGCTGCTGCGCCGCGCGCGCTAATCACATACACCACTTATTTTCACAAGCGCTAACCGTGCATCGGCCGCGCAGGTTTAAACTATTCTCATTGGAGTTTTATCATGCCAAATAAAATGCCGAATAAAATGCCAAATCAAACGACAGACAAATTGATTATTTTCGACACTACCTTGCGCGACGGCGAGCAGAGCCCCGGCGCGGCGATGACGCGGGAAATGAAAGTCCGCATTGCGCGCCAGTTGGAAAAACTCGGCGTGGATGTGATCGAAGCGGGTTTTGCCGCAGCCAGCCCGGGCGATTTCGAGGCGGTGAAAGCCGTTGCTGAAACCGTGAAAAATTCCACGGTGTGTTCGCTGGCGCGTGCCGGGGAGAACGACGTGCGCCGTGCCGGCGAGGCGATCAAACCGGCGAAGTCGGGGCGCATCCATACCTTCATCGCCACCAGCCCGATACACATGCAGCACAAGTTGCGCATGAGCGAAGATCAGGTGGTGGAGCGCGCGGTCAGCGCGGTGAAGTGGGCGCTGGAATATACCGACGATGTGGAATTTTCCGCCGAGGATGCGGTGCGTTCGGAGATGGATTTTTTGATACGTGTGTTCGATGCGGTGATCCGGGCCGGAGCAAAAACGCTGAACGTGCCGGATACGGTGGGCTATTCCATTCCCGCCGCATGGGGCGAGCGCATCCGCGAATTGATCGAACGCGTGCCGAATTCGGATAAGGTGGTTTGGTCCACGCATTGCCACAATGACTTAGGGTTAGCGGTGGCGAATTCCTTGGCCGCCGTGATGAATGGCGCGCGCCAGGTCGAGTGCACCATCAACGGCCTCGGCGAACGCGCCGGCAATGCCTCGCTGGAAGAGGTGGTGATGGCGGTAAGGACGCGCCGCGACATATTCAACCTCGACACGCGCATCGACACCACGCAGATCGTGCCGACTTCCAAACTGGTTTCCAGCATCACCGGCTATCCGGTGCAGCCGAACAAGGCCATCGTCGGCGCAAATGCTTTTGCGCACGAGTCCGGTATCCATCAGGATGGCGTGCTCAAGCACCGCGAGACCTACGAAATTATGCGCGCCGAGGATGTGGGCTGGAATGCCAACAAGTTGACCCTGGGCAAACTCTCCGGGCGCAATGCGTTACGCCAGCGTTTTGCCGCACTGAATATCGAGTTCGATTCCGAGGAGGCATTCAATGCCGCGTTTCAGCGCTTCAAGGAACTGGCGGATCGCAAACATGAAATTTTCGACGAGGACTTGCAGTCGCTGGTGAGTGATGAGGCGGTGGCGCAGGTCAGCGAATATTACCGTCTGGTGGCGATGGGCGCGCATTCCGAAACCGGGGTGTTGCCGGTGGCGCGCGTGATCATCAGCATCGAGGGCACCGAGCACCAAGCCGATGCGCAAGGCGGCGGTCCGGTGGACGCAACCTTCCAGGCCATCGAGAAAGTCGCCCATAGCGGCACCGAGCTGCAATTGTATTCGGTGAACAACATCACCAGCGGCACCGATGCGCAAGGCGAGGTGACGGTGCGCTTGGCCAAGGGCGGGCGGATCGTCAACGGGCAGGGCGCGGATACCGATATCGTGGTGGCTTCCGCCAAGGCTTACCTGAATGCGCTCAACAAGTTGCACAGCAAGCAGGAGCGCGCCCACCCGCAACTGTGATTTTTCGGTAAATTGTTTGCCGATTGTTGTAGCCGTCTTTTGGATACCGGTTTGTCCGATTCAGGGGAAATGACTGGTATCGTGGCTAATATTGCGTCGACTGGAGTGGTTAGCGAGGCAGAAATTGTAAAAGTACCTTTTATGAACCGGGGGTGGGTTTCGTAGGTCGGGATTCATCCCGACAGAGCGCCGTATAACCCAACCCCGTCGGGATGAATCCCGACCTACATCATCGTGAGGTTCATGACCACAAACGGTACGTTTGTGATTTTTCCCTTAGTGCGCCAGCACAAGCCGGCAAGTCGTAGTTGTTGTGGCACGCCCAACCCGTTCACCGGGCTCGTTCAAATGTATTGAACATCCACCACTTCGTATTCCCGCATTCCGCTTGGTGCTATCACCTCGGCTATATCTCCGCTCATCTTGCCGATCAGCGCGCGCGCAATCGGCGAGCTGATGGAAATTTTACGCTCTCTGATATTTGCCTCGTCGTCGCCGACGATTTGATAGGTGACGACATCGCCGTTGTTGACATCTTCCAGCACCACGGTTGAGCCGAACACACAACGCCCGCCGGCGTTGATAGTTTTTGGGTCGATAATCTGCGCGCTGCCCAGCTTGCCTTCCAGTTCGACGATGCGCCCTTCGACAAACGATTGGCGTTCCTTGGCCGCGTCGTATTCGGCATTTTCAGACAGGTCGCCCTGCGCGCGCGCTTCGGAGATTGCGCCGATTACCGATGGGCGTTCCACCGTCTTGAGGCGGTGCAGTTCCTGGCGCAGCAGTTCCGCGCCGACGAGAGTTAATGGGGTTTTGCTCATGCCAATACTTCCTTAGTCGTTAGTTATTAGTCGTTAACGTGAAACTCGCGCAGCGATTCGTTCGCCTCCTCGCCCGCTTGCGGGAGAGGATTGAGGTGAGGGAAACGGGCATGGCAAGTTCCATAATCAGGTGTGGCACACTTGCCATGCCCGTTAGTCGTAGGTCGGGCTACGCCCGACCGCTTCGACAAGCTCAGGACAGGCATGGTGGGCAAAGCCCACCCTACCGGCTAGAGGCTAAACGTTTGTGCAGCGCTTGCAGGTCATATATCTGCAACTCGGTCAAGTGTTGCATCCCGATGCAGGCGGCGCGCGCGCCGGCCAGCGTGGTGTAGTAAGTAACCCGTCCCTGCAATGCGGCATGGCGGATGGAATACGAATCGCGCATCGCCGAAGGTTTGCTGTCCACGGTGTTGACGATCAGGCTGACTTCGCCGTTCTTGATCATGTCCACGATATGCGGGCGACCTTCCGCCACCTTGTTCACCACCGTCACCGCAACGCCTGCCGCACTGATTACCGCTGCCGTACCGCGCGTTGCCAGAATGGTGAAACCGAGTTCCCTTAAAGCGCGCGCCACCTCCATTGCACCGGGTTTATCCTCTTCGCGCACGCTGATAAATACTCTACCATCTTTGGGCAGTTTTACGCTGGCTGCCAATTGTGATTTCACAAACGCCTCGGCGAAAGTTTCGCCGACTCCCATCACTTCGCCGGTGGATTTCATCTCGGGGCCGAGGATGGTGTCCACGCCGGGGAACTTGATGAACGGGAATACCGCTTCCTTGACCGAGTAATACGGCGGGATGACCTCCTTGGTTACGCCCTGCTGCGCCAGGGTCTGCCCGGCCATGCAGCGCGCCGCGATTTTCGCCAGCGGCACGCCGGTCGCCTTGGAAACGAACGGCACGGTGCGCGATGCGCGTGGGTTTACTTCCAGCACATACACGGTGCCGTGCCCCATCTTGTCATTTTGAATCGCGAACTGCACGTTCATCAAACCGACCACGTTGAGTTCCCTGGCCATCGCCAAGGTCTGGCGGCGCAATTCGTCCTGCATTTCCTGCGACAGGCTGAACGGCGGCAACGAGCAGGCCGAGTCGCCGGAATGCACGCCAGCCTGCTCGATGTGTTCCATGATGCCGCCGATGATGACTTGCCGACCATCTGATATCGCATCCACGTCCACCTCGATGGCATCGTTCAAGAAACGATCCAGCAAAATGGGCATGCGCTCCGGGTAAATTTTGGCTAATTCTTCAGCCTCGCGCATATAGCGTTCCAGGTCAGGCTGCGCATGGATGATCTCCATGCCGCGACCGCCCAGCACGTTGGAAGGGCGCATCACCAGCGGATAGCCAATCTCGGTTGCGCCCGCGACCGCATCGGCCACATTGCTTGCGGTGCGATTGGGCGGCTGTTTCAAATTCAGCTTGCGCAGCATGGTCTGGAAACGCGCGCGGTCTTCCGCGCAGTCGATCATGTCCGGCGTGGTGCCGATGATGGGCACGCCATTCCTTGCCAGGCCGTGCGCCAGCTTCAACGGTGTCTGGCCGCCGTATTGCACGATCACGCCGATGGGTTTTTCCACCGCCACGATTTCCAGCACATCTTCCAGCGTCAGCGGTTCGAAATATAGCCGGTCGGAAGTGTCGTAGTCTGTCGAGACGGTTTCCGGGTTGCAGTTGACCATGATGGTCTCGTAGCCGTCCTCGCGCATTGCCAGCGCGGCATGCACGCAGCAGTAGTCAAATTCGATGCCCTGTCCGATGCGGTTCGGTCCGCCGCCCAGCACCATGATCTTTTTGTTGCCGGTAGGTTGCGCTTCGCACTCTTCCTCGTAAGTCGAATACATGTAGGCGGTGTTGGTGGCGAATTCGGCGGCGCAGGTATCCACGCGTTTGAAGACCGGGCGCACGCCGAGTGCATGGCGGTAGGCGCGCACCGATTCATCATCGATACCTAACAGTGCCGCCAGGCGCGCGTCGGCGAAACCGCTGCGCTTCAAGGTGCGCAGATGATCCGCGCCCAGGCTTTCCAGTGTGTGCCCCGCCAGCGCCTGTTCCTGCCGGATCAGGTCGGCAATCTGCACCAAAAACCACGGGTCGATCTTGCTGACGTTGAAGACTTCTTCCACGCTCATGCCGAGACGGAACGCGTCGCCTACCGCCCAGATACGTTCCGGTCCGGGGTTGCCGAGTTCGGACACGATTGCTTCGCGGTCACTGTACTTGCTATCCAGTCCGTGTACGCCGACCTCCAGGCCGCGCAAGGCTTTCTGGAACGACTCCTGGAAGGTGCGACCAATCGCCATCACTTCGCCCACCGATTTCATCTGTGTGGTCAGACGGTCGTTGGCCTGCGGGAATTTCTCGAAGGCAAAGCGCGGGATTTTGGTGACCACATAGTCGATGGAGGGTTCGAACGAAGCGGGGGTCGCGCCGCCGGTGATGTCGTTCTTCAGCTCGTCGAGCGTGTAGCCTACCGCCAGCTTGGCCGCTACCTTGGCAATCGGGAAGCCGGTCGCCTTGGAGGCCAGCGCAGAGGAACGCGACACGCGCGGGTTCATCTCGATCACCACCATGCGCCCGTCGTCCGGGTTGATGGAAAACTGCACGTTGGAGCCGCCGGTGTCTACGCCGATTTCGCGCAGCACCGCCAGCGAGGCATCGCGCATGATCTGGTATTCCTTGTCGGTCAGTGTTTGTGCCGGCGCGACGGTGATCGAGTCGCCGGTATGCACGCCCATCGGGTCGAGGTTTTCGATGGAGCAGATGATGATGCAGTTGTCGTTGCGGTCGCGCACCACTTCCATCTCGTATTCTTTCCAGCCGAGCAGCGATTCCTCGATCAACAGCTCGCGTGTCGGCGAGGCTTCCAGCCCGCGCTCGCATATCTCGACAAACTCTTCGCGGTTATAGGCGATACCGCCGCCGCTGCCGCCCATGGTGAAAGATGGGCGGATAACGGTCGGAAAGCCCATTACCTGCTGCACCTGAAACGCCTCTTCCATGCTGTGTGCGATCGCGGAGCGCGCCGAAGCCAGCCCGATACGCGTCATCGCCTGCTTGAATTTTTCGCGATCTTCTGCCATGTCGATGGCCTCGCGCGATGCGCCGATCATCTCCACGTTGTATTTTGTCAGCACGCCGTGTTTTGCCAGATCAAGCGCGCAGTTCAGCGCAGTCTGTCCGCCCATGGTCGGCAGGATCGCGTCGGGTCGTTCCTTGGCGATGATTTTCTCCACCATCTTCCATGTGATCGGCTCGATGTAAGTCGCATCCGCCATGTCCGGGTCGGTCATGATGGTGGCCGGATTCGAGTTCACCAGGATGACGCGATAGCCTTCTTCGCGCAGCGCCTTGCAGGCCTGCGCGCCGGAATAGTCGAACTCGCATGCCTGCCCGATAACGATGGGGCCGGCGCCGATGATCAGGATACTTTTAATGTCACTACGTTTTGGCATATCACATTAATCTTGAATAAAACCGATGCGTTTTTTGGAGGGCGGCAGAGGAGGGGTCATCAATTCGCGGATCGCTTCAAATACCACTTGGAATTGTGCGACAAATTTTTTGTAGGGCGGAAAAGCGAAGCGCCTTCCGCCGTATGAGAATTCCATTTGGCGGATAACGCTACGCTCATCCGCCCTACAAAGCATGGCAACACCTTGCTCGGTGAAAGCATGGGGTGCATGCGTCCTCAACCCGCCTTCTAAGGTCACAATTTGTGACCTTAGTATCCGAACCTCTTGATTGGTAAGTTCGAAAGAAAAATCTTCGGGGAATCGCTCGATGTTGCGTCGCACTGCCTGCATCAATACTTTAGTCTCAACCTGATAGAGCGCGGCCAGATCGTGCGATAACATCACCCGCTGACCGCGCAAGGAATAAATTTGTCCCTCAATGCCTTCGATAATTTGTCCGGGCAGCAAAACGGGCTTTTTATCAGGCACGATTTGCCTCCATTATCGCCACGAAGCGGTCGAACAAATAATCCACATCGTGCGGCCCCGGACTGGCTTCCGGATGCCCCTGGAAGCAGAACGCGGGCTTGTCAGTCAGCTCGAAACCCTGCAAGGTGCCGTCGAACAGCGAGACATGCGTGACGCGCGCATTTGCCGGCAGCGTCGCCGCATCCACCGCAAAGCCGTGGTTTTGGCTGGTGATCATTACCCGTTTGCTTTGCATGTCCTGCACCGGATGGTTCGCGCCGCGATGGCCGAACTTCATCTTTACTGTCTTCGCACCCACCGCCAAGCCCATCAATTGATGGCCGAGACAGATGCCAAACAGCGGTACGCCCACATCGATGAACTCGCGCGTCGCGGCTATCGCGTAGTCGCACGGTTCGGGATCACCGGGGCCGTTGGACAGGAATACGCCGTCCGGCTCCAGCGCCAGCACCTCCGCAGCCAGGGTTTGCGCCGGCACCACGGTGATGCGGCAACCGCGCTCGGCCAGCTTGCGCAGGATGTTGCGCTTTACGCCGAAGTCGTAAGCCACCACATGAAATTCGGAATGTGCCAACTCGGGATAGCCCACGCCCAACTCCCATTCACGCTGCGTCCACGAGTAGGGATCGGTGCATGAAACTTCTTTAGCCAAATCCATTCCGGCCAGTCCGGCGAAATCGCGCGCCGCCGCGAGCGCCGCCGCTTCGTCCGTGCCGGTGGCGATGCAACCGTTCTGCGCGCCCTTCTCGCGCAGGATGCGCGTCAGCTTGCGCGTGTCGATCCCGGCGATCGCCACCACGTTGTTGGCCTTGAGGTAGTCGGGCAGCGATTGGGTGCTGCGGAAGTTGCTTACCGTCAGCGACAGATCGCGGATCACCAGGCCGCTGGCAAACACCTGGCGCGACTCCACGTCTTCGCTATTCACGCCGACGTTGCCGATATGCGGGTAGGTCAGCGTGACGATCTGCTTGCAGTAGGATGGGTCGGTGAGGATTTCCTGATAACCGGTCATCGAGGTGTTGAACACCACCTCACCGGCGCTACTGCCGGAAGCCCCGATGGCAACACCCCGAAATACCGTGCCTTCGGCAAGCACAAGAATGGCAGGGTTAACGTGAAACTCGCGTAGCGATTCGTTTGCACTTTCTCCCGCTTGCGGGGGAAAGTTGGATAGGGGGAAACGGTCATGGCAAGTTTCATAATCAGGGGTGGCGTGCTTGCCATGACCGTTAGTTTGCGGCACCGGAATACTCCCAAAGCAGTTGACATAAAGAAGCGGGACGAACCGTGTGTCCATCCCGCTTTGAATTGATGCGCATTATAGCGGATTAGCGGGGAGGCATCAAATGTAACCAAGCCTGTAGGCTTCGCGGGGTCGCGCTGCGCTGCTCCTTTCCCGCACATTCTGCCACGCTTCCCATCCGCCCCGAGGGGCTCCCTAAAAATGTGGAATAGATGGCGCAATGTGAATATACTTCGCCAGCCGTGCATGGTTTGAATGCCGATTTTGTCCAGCATACTCAAGGAAATGTAAATCTTAAATGTCCGACGATCATAATCAGCCGCAGCCGGTTTCAGCGCCGCCCCCAGTTGCCCCGAAAAAATTCCTGACCAATCAGGGCGACAACACCCTGAGCAAGCGGCTGGAAAAAATCCTGCCGCAGACGCATGACTTCGATTGCCTTGTTGGGTATTTTTTTATCAGCGGGTTTTTCAGGCTCTATCCCGCGCTGGAGTAGGTAACAAAAATCCTTATTCTTATTGGCCTGATGAATTGACAGGCCATACATAGCAACCAAAGATACCGGAGTGAAATTGTTTTTGATGGAGCTAAAATGAAATCGACTCCGGAACATTGGAGCCCCCCGTGGTGGTGGGTGCCGTCACATGGCCGGGCGAGCTAGACCTAGCACCGGATGCGATGCATGACGAAATTAAGCAGCGTGGCGAGTGGGTGGTGGACAGGTGAGCAGCGGAAAACGTGCCCCCCGATTGTTACGACACTTTTTGGATTAATGTCTAATCGATGCTATTCAGGAGACAAACTACAGTGGAAATCACCTTTGACCGACGTACAGTGAGCGAGTGCCTTCAGCAAAGTTTTGCGCTTCCAACTTATCAGAGAGACTACAAGTGGGAACATAAGCATCTTCGAGAACTCCTTTCCGATATTCAAGAAGCGTTCTTCGTGAGTTATAAATCGACCCATGGTCGGACGGAGGTTAAGAAATATCCTCCTTACTTCCTTGGAACCATAATCACAACACCTGGTGAAACGGGCGCAAAATCAATCGTTGATGGACAACAACGAATTACTTCTCTTGCAATGTTGGTTGCATATTTCAATAAATTATCTAAAACGGCTCCGGCGTTAGAAATTTCGGATATTGAGCCATTGCTACGGAAAAAAATTTACGGTCAATTTGCCTTTAACATAGGCTTCGATGACCCTCGCGCACAGTTGTTTAATTTACTTGCTGAGCCAAATGACAAGATTAGTTCAGATGAGGATTTTGACGACGCTGTCGAAGTGATTCCGCAGTTGGATGTTGGCTCCAAACGAATTTATGAACTCTACACACTGATAGACACGTTTCTCGATAGTGCACTTGATGACGCCGCGAAACCATATTTTGTAGACTATTTAACGCAGCGCGTATATCTATTTGAGATAGGGGTGCCTGGGGAACAGGATGGGCATAAAGTCTTTGTGACCATGAATGATCGTGGTCTTAAGCTAAGTCCGATTGATTTGCTGAAAGGGTATTTACTTTCTGCTATTGAAGATGATTCGCGAAATAAGATTGCTCACACAAAATGGAATGAATGCATTCGTACTCTTCGTGAGTTGGGTAGTGATGAGGATTCGGCATTCTTTAAGACTTGGCTTAGAGCAAAATATGCAGGTTCAATTAGAGGCAAGGAAAAGGGCGATAAACCTGGAGATTTTGAAAATATCGGGGATGGTTACCATCGCTGGGTGGCGGACAATAAGGATAGATTGGGCCTGAACAATTCAGATGACTATTTCAATTTGGTTACATCGACCATCCCCTTTTTCGTTGAGCTCTACATAAAAATAAAGAAAGCCGAAAAGCAATTCGACGAACATTTCTCGCATGTGTACTTTAATGGCTCGCGCGACCTCACTTTGCAGACGATGGTAATTGCTGCCACCGTAAAGCAAGACGATACGGCCAGCGATGCTGATAAAAAGATTCGTGCGATTAGCTATTATCTTGATTACTTCGCGGCTGCACGAACCATCAATGGAAAAGAAAATACCTATGACAATATTCGAGATTTAGTATTTAACATCGCTCGATCAGTTCGTGATAAGCCCATTGCAGATATTCAAGTCCTAATTGAAGGTTGGATAGATAAGTTTGAAGAGAAGATTGATACCATTGGAAATGTCAACTTCAATGATTTGAAAAGGCAAGATTTACTGCAAATTCTAGCGAGGGTTGGACATTATCTTGAAGATGGTGCTGAACAGACAAATAGGGTTAGCTTTCCGAATTATATTGACCGAAGAAGAGGTACTAAGACTTTTGATGTGGAGCATGTACTGCCCAATAAACCGAAAGAGGCTATGGCGGACTTGGGGGCTAACGAATAGCGTTTATCCGCCGCCCCTCCCAAGCCTATTCAACGCGCCAACCTGCCGGCGGCGGATAAACCTCGTTGGACTGAACCTGTGGAGAGCGGTGCTTATGGGGATTGTAAGGTTTTGGAGCGCGGCGTCAATC
>JAUYJO010000014.1 GCA_030700315.1 Gallionella sp. | reverse complement strand
CACGCTAAGGTCAGCAACTTGTCACAGTAAGTTACAAAAAAGAGCGGTTTTGACATATGCCGTTTACACCACTGCGGTTAAATACGCTTCGCTGCAAAGCAATTAACCCCTTCTAGATGGAGAATCAATGATGAAACGTACCCAGAAAATGGTATTGGCCGTTATCACCGCCCTCGGCATTGGCGCGATGGCTACCTCTTACGCAACCGGCATGGGCATGGGGCCAGGTGAAGGATGCGCGATGGCCGGTAAAAAAATGGCTAACCCAGCTCAGATAGACAGCCATCTGGCACAAATGAAAAAAGATCTGAGCATTGATTCCAAACAGGAAGCAGCATGGGCAACATTCGCCAAAACTATCAAGCAGCAAAGAGTGGGAATGATGTCTGCGATGCAGGAACGGATGCGGCAATCAAGCAGCGCGCAATCGACACAACCCGCAGCTGACCGGATCGGCGAGCGTATCCAGCTCATGAAGCAACGTACGGCCAGTATGGAAATCGCGGCGACAGCCATGAAGCAGTTATATGTAGTTTTGACGCCGCAACAGAAAGAAATATTGGACGCTCGCTTCGGTCAGAATATGCCGATGCAGTTCTGAAGATTGCTTGATGAGCAATTATTAAATACCGGTCAGTAGCACCCCGGGCGATGGTTACTTCAAACTTAAAGGAGCAAATATGTACGTTAAAAAATTGATGCAGGCTGCCACAGTGGCGTTATGCCTCGTTAGTTTGAACGCTCTTGCGGCGCAGGATTTCTCCACGCTGGACACGGCGGAATTGATGCAGCTGAAACCCAATGAGATGGGTGAGGAAGACCGCAACGTTTTTCGGGATGAGATGCGGAAACGTACCGCAAACATGAGCGCAACGGAAGAAGAGGAATTTCGCAACCAAATGCGGGAGCAAAAGAAAGGACAGGGAGGTGGGCGGGGAATGCAGGGAAGCGGTGCCATGGGGCGGGGGCACTGACCTTCAGCCATACATTGATGCGCACCGGGAATTCTCGGCGCCATCATGGCTGGACAAACACTGACTCTGTTTCAACAGAAACCTGATTGGGTTGCCGAGCGAGCAATAGCATTTGAAAAATTGATATTAAAACTGTGCAAAGAACCGATGAAACTCAAGCCATTATCACTTCTATTAGCAACATTGCTCGGCGCGAGCAGTTGGGCGCAAGCCGCCGACCTGCTGGAAACCTTCCGTGCCGCCCAGGCGAACGATCCGGTATTTGCCGCCGCGCGCGCCACACTGCAGGCCGGACAGGAAAAACTGCCGCAAGGCCGCGCGCTGTTGCTGCCCAGCATCAGCCTCAGTGCGAACAGCACCTTCAACGACCAGACAGTCCAGTCTCAGGGTGCCTTCCCGCCAAGCGACAATTTTCGCTACAACAGCCACGGCTACGGCGTGAACCTGACGCAACCGCTGTTCCGCCAGCAGAACTGGCTGGTCTATAGCGAAGCCGAGTTGCAGGTCGCGCAGGCCGAGGCGCAATTCAGGATTGCCGAACAGGATTTGATCCTGCGCGTCGCGCAAACCTACTTCGATGTATTGATCGCGCAGGACAGCGTGCAGCTTGCCGAGGCGCAGAAGACCGCCATCTCCGAACAGCTGGAACAGGCCAAACGCAACTTCGAGGTGGGCAGCGCCACCATTACCGACATCCACGAGGCGCAGGCGCGCTATGACCTGACCAGCGCGCAGCAGATCGCCGCGCAGAACGACCTGGAAATCAGGAAACGCGCGTTGCAGCAACTGATCAACGCGATGCCAAAAGACCTCAAACACCTCGACAAGGGCTTCAGGCTCGAGGCTCCGCAGCCCGCCGACATGGAAAAGTGGGTGGGCGATGCCCAGTCGAACAGCCTGCAACTCGCCATCGCACAAGCGGGCGCCGAGATTGCCGAGAAGGAAGTGGCGCGCAACCGCGGCGGACACTATCCGACGCTGGACCTGGTGGCGAATTATTCCAACAGCAATGCCAATGGTGGCAGTTTCGGCGTGGGCAGCGACAACACCAGCAAGAGCATCGGCGTGCAACTGAATATGCCTTTGTTTGAGGGTGGGGCGACTCAATCCAGGTGGCGCGAGGCGGAAGCCAATCGCGAGCGCGCCCGGCAGGAACTGGAAAGCACGCGCCGCAGCGTCGCGCTGCAAACCCGCCAGGCCTATCTCGGCGTGGCCAGCGGCACCGCTCAGGTCAGGGCGCTGCAGCAGGCGCTGACCTCCAGCGAGAGCGCCCTGGAAGCCAGCAAACTGGGGCAGGAAGTCGGGGTACGCACCAACCTCGATGTGCTGAACGCGCAGCAACAACTCTACTCGACACGTCGCGATCTGTATCAGGCTGAATACAATTACCTCCTCAGCCAGTTGCGCCTGAAGGCGGCGGTAGGTTTGCTGGGCGAGGATGGATTGGCTGAAATCAATCAGGCACTCCACTGACATATTCCCAGAAATCTTTTATCTAGCTCACATTCAGGAAAAACGATGAAAATTCCCATGATTCTGCCACGACAGATTTGGTTTGCCGCCTTCGGTATTGTGCTGCTGTTTGCCTTAATCTGGGTGGCTTTGAAGAGCGGCCCGCTCGCGCCGATACAGGTGACCGTAACCCAGGTCGCCAAAGGGGAAGTTTCCCCCGCTTTGTTCGGCATCGGCACGGTGGAGGCGTGGCGCGCTTATCTCATCGGGCCAACTATCGCTGGCCGGGTTGCTTCCGTAGCGCGGCTTGTTATGGAATCCTTGGAGTTGGAGTCGGAATCATGAAGCCAAAATGGAAAATAATTCTCGCATTGTCGGTTGTCGCAGTGCTTATTACCTTGCTGGTTTACCGCGTATTTTTTTACGCGCCTGCGGTGGCAGTGATCCAAGCCAAGGAAGGCAAGGTCGCACTCGAAGTGCGCGGCCCCGGCGTGGTGGCGTCCCGCATTCAGGTCACGGTTAGCACCCGCGTCACTGGAATATTGAAGGAGGTTCATGCGGATCAGGGGGATAGTGTCAAGGCGGGGCAGATTCTCGCCTTGCTGGATGACACCGATGCCGCCGCCAAAGCAAGCGGGGCGGCGGCAGCGTCCACCGCCTCGCAGCACAACATCGCGGCAGCAGAGGCGGCACTTGCCAAGTCGCGGGCGGACATGGAGCTTGCACAAAGCAATTACCGGCGCGACCAGGAACTCTTTCGCTCCGGTTTTATTTCCCAGGCAGCCATGGACGCAGCCGCCGCAGTATTGAGATCAGCGCAGAGCGGCGAAGCCAGCGCCGCCGCCACACTCGGGGCACGCCAAGCCGAGTCGCGAGCCTCCGCGCAGGAAGCCGTCTATGCCCGCGCGCTGCACACCTTCACCCGTATCACCGCGCCCATGGACGGCCTGATCGTCGTCCGCGATGCCGAGGCAGGAGATACCGTGGTGCCGGGCTCGCCCATCTTCCGCATAGTGGACACCCGCAAGCTGTGGGTGGCGGCACGCATTGATGAATCAGTGGTGGGGCAGGTCGAGGTAGGCCAGCCGGCCACGATCCGCCTGCGCGGCGGCAAGGAACTGTCAGGCGAAGTGGCACGCATCAACCGCCAGTCCGATGCGGCGACCCGTGAACTGGAGGTGGACGTGGCCTTCCGCGATATTCCCGAGCGCTTCGCCATCGACCAGGAAGCCCAAGTCGTGATCCATGCCGGTGAAGAGAAGGGGATAGTAATTTCAGCCTCGGCCCTGTTTCAGCAGGGGCGCGAATTCGGTGTGCTGGTGGTGGTGGACGGGCGCGCCGTCTTCCGGTCGGTGCGGACCGGCGCCAGCGACGGCGTGTTCGTGATCGTGCGCGAGGGGCTCAAGGCCGGTGAAACGGTGATCAGCCTGCCTGCCGGCATCCGGGCTGGCAGTCGCGTGCGTCCGGTAACTGAAGGAAACCGCTAGATGGATCTCGCCATCAAGGACGTCCAGCGCCACCTGGGTAAGTTTATCGCCACCATCGTCGGCGTGGGCATGCTGTTCGCCATCGTGCTCATCATGAACGGTATTTTCGCGGGCAATACAGCGGACGGGGTGTGGCTCATCGAAAACACCGACACCGACCTGTGGGTGGTCGAGCGCGATCGCGGCGGGCCGTTCAACGAGTCATCGCGCCTGCCCGTGGATA
>JAUYJO010000003.1 GCA_030700315.1 Gallionella sp. | reverse complement strand
AAGTTAAAATTCTAACCCTGTTTGGAGATAATGCCATGTCAACACTCGCCATTGATAAAGCCATTGAAAAAGTTCCATTTCTCGCCGGGTCGAAAAATATAAAGAAGACTCCTTTGAGCGGCGGGATCACAAACTTGAATTTCAGGATTGATGCAGACGGCAGGTCGTATGTGATTCGACTCGCAGGCGAGGGGACAGACCAACTGGGTATTAAACGTGACGTAGAATATGCGGCGAACTACGCGGCGGGTCAACTGGGAATCGCGCCTGAAGTTGTGTATTTTATCGAGCCTGAAAATTACATCGTGACACGCTTTATAACTGGAAAGGTCATTCCACCCGATGTGATCAAGCAGTCTGATTATCTTGCGCGTATTGCAAAAAAGATCAGACTCTTTCACAGGCGGGGACCAAAGTTAAAAGGTGAGTTCAATGTCTTCCGACGTGTGGAGATGCTGGAGAAGATTTCCAGAAAAAATAACGCCAAATTTCCGTATGACTGGGATTGGATCATGCAAAAGACAAAGGATGTCGAGAAGGCTTTGGCGAAAGATCTGTACACGCCAACCCCTACACACAATGATTTGCTGAATTTAAATTGGCTCGAAGAAGACGTGCCTGGTGATATTGGCGAGATCCGATTGCTTGATTGGGAATATGCAGGTATGGGCGATATCTTCTTTGACCTTGCCAACTTCTCACACCACCATCGTTTGAATGAAGAACAGGTGGATAGCTTCCTGTATGAGTACTTCGGAGAAGTGACTGATAAGCAATATGCGCGTTTGCGCCTGATGTGGCCCATGTCTGAGTTGCACGAGTCCATGTGGGGCACGACACAAACAGGTATTTCCAAATTGGAAGAGGATTTCCAGGGATATGCAGACCTGTGGTTTGCGCGTTTCCGCCAGCATGTGACGGATTATCGCTGGGAACAGTGGTTGAAGGATGCAGGGAAGAAGAAGAAATAAGTAAGGAGAAAGGATGAAGGATAAATGTGGTTGCAGGTCAAATATCAAAGGTCTTCATCCTTTTTAATAGTTTGACAATTTCAATAAAACCAAAACTAGCATAAGGAGAAAACTATGTCAATCGTAAATGCAAAAGAGATCATGGTTGAAGCGCTGAAGGGCGGGTATGCTGTCGGCGCGTTCAATATCACGGATTTGCTTCAATTTGAAGCGGTGATAGATGCCGCCATCGAAAAGAAAGCACCCGTGATCGTTCAGACTTCCGTCAAGCCGTCGCAATTTTTAGGGACGGATATGATGGTGGCGATCTATCGGACTCTCGCCGCTTCCGCCCCCGTGCCTGTCTGCCTGCACCTAGATCATTGCACCACCATTGATTACTGCAAGAAGTGCGCGGATGCCGGCTATACCAACATCATGATTGACGCTTCGAAGCAATCCTACGAAGAGAATATCCGCCAGACCAAGGAAGTTGTGGATTACTGCCACAAGGTCGGCAACATCTCTGTGGAAGGCGAGCTGGGAACTGTGGGCGGCGTGGAAGACCAGATCAAAGTTGCAGAAGATGAAGCGCAGTTGGCGAATCCCGAACAATCCATAGAGTTCGTCGAACGCACAGGCGTGGACATTTTCGCCCCCGCTATCGGCACAGCGCATGGCGTGTATAAGACCAAGAACCCGAAGATCGATTTCGAGCGCATGGCAATCATCAATAAAATGTTGAATGGCAATGGAATCAAGACACCGCTGGTTGTTCACGGTGGGACGGGCTTGCCCGATGATTACATCAAGAAATTGCTGGAAGCTGGCGGCGCGAAGTTCAATGTGTCCACTGAATTAAAGCACACATTGATTGACGCGAAGTTTGAGTATTTGTCCGCTCACCGCGATGAGTACGATCCCGGCAAACTGGATGTCTTCGTCCGAGATGCAACGCGCAAGGCTGTGATGCACTGGATGGATAAGTTGGGTTGTGAGGGGAAGGCGTGAGGGCAAGAGATTAGAGAATTAGAGATTAGGCATTCGTAATTCGTGACGCGTAATGAGTAATATCATAGATAATCTGGTGGTCGAGTTGGGCGAGTGCTCTTCTCGCACGTATCGAAACCACCGAGTAATATAAGGAACGAATGGTTACATGATAATGTGGTAGTTTCGATATGCCCTTCGCACAGT
>JAUYJO010000241.1 GCA_030700315.1 Gallionella sp. | reverse complement strand
CGATCCGCCACCTATGTCTCAATCTGTTTCAGAAAGAGTCTTCCAAACTCAGCATTAAGAAAAAACGTTTGAAGGCTGCTTGGGATGACAGCTTCCGCTGCAACGTTTTGTTTGCCTGACAATTTTAATGCGTTTGCCCTGCGCGGCGCACTATACGAATGCAGCCTCGTCTAAATCCAGGGGCGACCGACTGCTATTGCCACACCACTGAAACTACGCGGCCAGAAAGCTGCTGTTCGTCAGTAGCAGCAATTGGCACGAAACCGCCATTAGCTCCAACTCACCGCAAGTTTGGAAAATCACAGCGGGATGTTCGGCTTTGAATTGTTTTGCTGAACGACAAATAAACAGAGCTATTCATCACTGCGAGCGGCTTCGTGCCGCTCGATTACGCGATCGATGAAACCACGCAAAAGCCCCTCGGTCTGAGAGCCATGGAAGCGGTCGATCTCCACCCCGTGACTGTAGGCCACGACGGTTGGAAAACCGCGCACTTTGTGCCGCCCGGCAATTTTCATGTTTTCGTCGGCATCCACGATTCCGAGCAGGAATTTGCCGTCATAGGTGAAAACCATCTTGTGCAACAGCGGCGCCAACACCCGGCACGGCGCGCACCAATCCGCGCTGATGTCCACCAGCACAGGCATCTCGTGCGAGCGCGCCACCACCAGATCGTCAAAACTGGCCTCTTCAACATTGTATGAATAATCGCTCATCGCTGCCCTCAATCAGTTTTATCAATTCACTCCGCGCTTGGAAAAATCCCTGGGGCGGAAACCCAGCACAAACAATACGAAAAAATAGATCGCTACACCGCCTGCCACCAGCGCCGCCAGGTGCAGGATGCGCGCCCAGCCCGAGCGGGTCAGCCAGCTTTGCTCGGTGCCCATGCCGAACCACAGCGCGAGGCCGAGCGCCAGCAGCGCGAGGCAAACCTTGGCGAAGAATATTGCCCAGCCCGGCTCCGGCTGGTAGATGCCATGTTTGCGCAAAAAATGGAACAGGATCGCGGAGTTGAAACACGCGCCCAGCCCGATGGCGAGCGCCAGGCCGGCGTGTTGCAGCCAGCCGATGAAGACGAGGTTCATCAGTTGCGTGGCGATCAGCGTGGCGATGCCGATCTTCACCGGCGTCCTGATGTCCTGCCGCGCGTAGAAGCCTGGGGCGAGGATTTTCACCAGGATCATGCCGATCAGCCCGACGCTGTAGCCGACCAGCGCATTGCGCGTCATCAGCACGTCGTGCGCGGCGAATGCGCCATGCTGGAAGAAGGTCGCCAGCAGCGGCACGGCGATCATGCCCAGCGCCAGCGCGGCGGGCAGCGTCAGCATGATGGTCAGGCGCAAACCCCAGTCCAGCAGCTTCGAGTATTCTGCCGTGTTGTTGTCTGCATGACATTTGGAAAGCGACGGCAGCAATATCGTGCCGATGGCCACGCCCAAAACTCCCGCAGGGAATTCCATCAAGCGATCCGCGTAATACAGCCACGACACGCTGCCCGCCACCAGAAACGAGGCGAAGATGGTGTTGATGATCAGGCTGATCTGCGCGATGGACACGCCGAACACCGCCGGGCCCATCTGTTTGATGACGCGCCACATGCCTTCGTCTTTCAGGCTGAAGCGGATGCTCGGCAACATGCCGATCTTCTTCAGGAACGGGACTTGAAAAGCGAGTTGCACGATGCCCGCGACGAACACCGCCCAGGCCAGCGCCAGAATCGGCGGATCACAATAAGGCGCGAGCCACAGCGCGCCGCCGATGAAGCACAGGTTGAGCAGCACGGGGGCGAACGCCGGCACCCAGAATTTGTTGTAGGTGTTGAGGATGCCCGCCGCGACCGACACCAGCGAGATGAAGAAGATGTACGGCGACGTGATGCGCAACAATTGCACGGTGAGGTCGAATTTTTCCGCATCCTTGGCGAAGCCGGGCGCGCTGATATACACCAGGATAGGCGCGGCGACGATGCCGATCAGCGTCACCACGAACAGGATGATCGCCAGCATGGTGGTGACGTGATCGACCAGCAGTTTTGTCTCGTCGTGGCCGCGCCGGTTCCGGTATTCGCCGAAGATCGGCACGAACGCCTGCGAGAACGCGCCCTCGGCGAACAGGCGGCGCAGCAGGTTGGGCAGCTTGAACGCGACGAAAAATGCGTCTGTTGCCGCGCCCGCACCGAAAATTCGCGCAATCAGCACGTCGCGCACGAAGG
The DNA here is from genome assembly GCA_030700315.1 of Gallionella sp. Lineage (GTDB taxonomy): Bacteria > Pseudomonadota > Gammaproteobacteria > Burkholderiales > Gallionellaceae > Gallionella. The sequence goes on along the minus strand of JAUYJO010000241.1, from coordinate 618 downwards.
CGAGAATGCGCGAAATCAGCGTCAGGCTGCTGATGGTGGCGAGGGCTTTGAGGAGGTTCATGCTTGGTCGTGAATTATTCGCTGTGCAAAGCTATCCGACGTGGAGGTGTCGGAAGGCGCTGCGCTTTTCCGACCTACGACGGCTACGGTCTGCTCGCGTATTTCCGTTCCACATACTCATCCACAATCCGGGTAAATTCCGCCGCGATGTTGTCGCCGCGCAGGGTCAGCACTTTTTCGCCGTCGATATACACCGGTGCGGCGGGACTCTCGCCGGTGCCCGGCAGGCTGATGCCGATGTTCGCCATCTTGCTCTCGCCGGGGCCGTTGACAATACAGCCCATCACCGCGACGGTCATGTTTTCCACGCCGTCATACCGTTCGCGCCACAGCGGCATCTGCGCGCGCAGATGCGCCTGAATGCTTTGCGCCAGCTCCTGGAATACCGTGCTGGTGGTGCGCCCGCAACCGGGACAGGCCGCCACGAGTGGCGTGAAGGCGCGCAGGCCCATGGTCTGCAGGATTTCCTGGGCGACGATGACTTCGCGCGTACGATCGCCGTTCGGTTCGGGCGTCAGCGACACCCGTATCGTGTCGCCGATGCCTTCCTGCAACAGC
>JAUYJO010000233.1 GCA_030700315.1 Gallionella sp. | reverse complement strand
GAACGCGCCGGGCGGCAGGAGCAGATCGCAATGATAGGTGAGCACAGCGGGCTTGCCAAAAAGACGCGCGCGGAGGGCAACGCCGGGCGCATCAAATTGCGGGAGATGCAGTTGCACGACATCATGCTGCCAGACAAGTTTTGTAGCCACGAGTCCAAAAGTTGGCGCAAGCACACCCTTGCTGACTCGCGCTGCAACCGGCACACGAATGACTTTCACGCCATCCATCACCTCTTCGCGAGAAAGGGACGGATCATATTGCGTGGTCATAATAGTAACTTGATGACCACGTTTGACAAATGCACGCGCGAGGCGTTCAGCATAGATGGTGAGTCCGCTGGTGTGCGGACGATAATAGGTGAGCACTGTCAGTATTTTCATTTACTTCCACGCTGGCCCTGCTTACCCTCATGCATCCGAACACTCCAGGTGGGATATGGGATCTCAATGTTCTTCCTCTTAAACGCCTGTTTGATCCTTGTCAATGCAACATCCTTTGCAACGATGTGAGAGCTGATCGTGGTATCCACCCAAAATAATACATTCAGGTCAATGGATGAATCTCCAAAGGTGTGAAATAGAACAAGCGGATCAGGCGTGCCTAGATAGCCCGGAACGCTTTTTATTTCCTCCAGAATAGCTTTGCGGACAGTTTCATGATTTGCATCATAGGATACGCCGATCGGCAGTTCCACGCGGCGCAGAACGGCGCGGGTGTAGTTGATGATCGGCTGGGAAAGCACCTCTGCATTGGGCAGGAAAACGATACGTCCATCGAATGTTTTCATTTCGGTGGTACGCAAGCCAATTTTCAAAACTGTTCCTTCATTTCCTGCAACACTCACATTGTCCCCCATCCTGAAAGGCTGTTGGATAAGCAGGATGATCCCCGAAACAAAATTTTGCATGATGTTCTGAAGCGCAAAACCGACCGTAAAGCCGATAATGCCCAAACCCGTCAGAAAAGCAGTGACATCGAAGAATCTCTGCAAAGCGGCGATCAACCCAAAGGCAATTATCACCCACTTCAAAATTCGGGAAAGGAGATGGGATACGCCGGGTTCGGCGTTCTGTCGAACCAGTACGCTTTTCAAAAGACGGCTTGACAGGTTTGCAAGGTAGTAAGTTGCCGCCAAAATTAAAAGCGCAACCATAAAATTGGGAACAGACTGGATAAACATCCCAGCCAGGGTAATAAAGAATTCCTGCATGGTCACTCCTAGTATAAAGTTAAAACAAACCTTTGTTCTTCTTCACCCAATCGAACAACATTTGCACGCCTGCTTCGGTAATTCTATCGGCATCGTGCAGGTCCCCAACAATTACATCGAAAACCTATTCCCCCAAATCCGGTGACTTGTTGACCCCGTTTGACGAAAGGCCGTGCGAGGCGCTCCGTGCAGATCATCAGTCCGCTTGTGTGCGGCGATAAGATGTGAGCACGGTCATGATCTTGATAAGGCAATGCGTATTATAACGCGGGAAGATGTATAGACTTGTTTTTGGGAAGAAAAATACAGAAACTTTGTTCCCTTCTCGGGGGTTAACCCATTAAGTGTACGTACAAATCCATTTGTATAAACAAGGAGAGAATAACAATGGCAACAAAGAAAACACAATCAAAGTCCGCATCGTCAAGCAATGATATGGGCGCTCTGTGGAAGTGGCTGTATGTGGCAGGCATCCTCGTCGCAAGCGTGGCAGGCACGTTAGGCTTCCAGAACGCGATCTTGGCGATGGTCTTCGCAGCGATCGGGCTGCTGGTCGGCCTGTTCTATTTCGATTCATCCGATGTGATGAACTTCGGCCTGCGCTTCCTGATCGTCACCGCGGCTGCCGGTTCTTTGGGCGTCTTCCCCGTCGTCGGTGGATACCTGACAGGCTTCTTTACAGCCTTTGCCGCCTTCCTCGGCCCGGTCATTCTTGGAATGGTCGTCATGTTCTTCTGGAAGAAATATTTCGGAAGTATGTAATTGCCCGAAAAAAAGAACCGCCGAGAGATCGGCGGTTCTTTGATTTAAAACAAACTTTTATTATCCTTCACCCACTCGAACAGCATCTGCACACCTGCATCCACACTGATCTTTGGTCTCCATCCCAATTCTTTCTCAGCTTTTGTAACATCTGCATAAAACACGCGCTGGTCACCGGGGCGCCAATCACC
>JAUYJO010000223.1 GCA_030700315.1 Gallionella sp. | reverse complement strand
ACCTCGCAACGCCTCCAAACCTACCTTCGCCTTGAACTCCGGGGTGTGGGTTTTACGCTTCTTCGCTTCGCTCATTTCTTTTCTTCCTTTATGACAGCGCACATCTTAAACTGCTGTCTTGAAAACAGGGTCCACTATAGTAATCACAGATTCGTGGTTGCCGACTCAGGCACCAACCCCTTGCTGGCTCGCGTTGCAGGCGATCCGCCTTTACTGCTCGGGTGACGGCTGACGGTATCCCATTCAGGCTCGTGGCTGTTGCTCCAGGCCCCTTACCGGGCTTGCCGCCACCGTCAAAACTCATGCAAAACAGCGTGCCACATCAAAGGGTTTGTTCTCCTTCAGCATGTGGTAACACGCCCGTGCCAATTTGTGCGCCAACGCCTTGGTGGCTACCGCCGTGTTCGTCTTCGCTTTCTTGCGCTCGTAAAACCGTTTGGCTTCGGCATTGAAACGCAATGCGAAGTTGGCCGCTTCGACAAACGCCCAGGCCAGATACTTGTTGCCGTTCTTGGTATTGCCTTCGCCCTTCTTCTTGCCGTTGCTCATGTGTTGGCTGTCGACGCAACGCGCGTAGGAAGCAAAGTTACCAACGGAAGCAAAGCGGTCGATGGGCCCCATTTCCAGCAGAATAATGGTCGCCAGAATGCGACCTATTCCCGGCACGCTGCTCAGTAAAATGAACTCCTTTCGTTCTCCGATCTTTTCTTGCAAGCGCTTTTCCAGCAGGTCGATTTGCTCGTTAAGCGTGATGATCACCGCGAGGTTGCTCTTGACCGCCAGAGCCACATCCGACGGCAGCCCCATCTGATCCACCGCATCGGCGGTCAGCCGCTTGACCTGGTTGCTGTTGATCTTCATCGCCCGCTGGCGCGCCGCGATGTTCTCGATGGCCAATATGTGGCTTGTGCGGCTGCGCACCAGTTGCATGCGCTTTCTGGCGAGGTCTCGTAGCGCCCGCTGCTCCGGTGGCAGGATGGTGCCGGTGGGCAGGATGCCCAGTCGCAGCAGGTGCGCCAGTTGCCGGGCATCGGCTTCGTCACCACTGTGCTTGAGGCCATCGTATTTCTTGATGGCACCGGTGTTGGCCAGCTTCACCACAAATCCAGCCTCCTGTAATCCGTCAACCAGCCAGTACCAGTTGTAGGTGGACTCGACCACAACCGCTTTCAGTTCATCGCGCCACGGCGACAGAAATTCAACGATCTTTGTCAGGTCGTTCGGCAATCGCTTTTCGGCAATCACGTGATCCTCTTCGTCTGTTATCGTCACAACGCTGTTGTTCGAATGTAAATCAATTCCGCTATACTTCATTTCGGCATCCTGTTGGTTAAAGTAAGTACGCAAGCTCACTATAACCCCACCGCCAACGGCGGTGGGAGGTCGGCTAGATGATTTTCAGGGTCGCAATAGAATTAAAGGAACTAAAAAACTAAAGGTACCGGAGTCGAATTGTTTTTGAGTTACTGGTGACATGTGAACCTCAGGAACAGACTACGGTTTCTGATTTATTTCCATGCCATTGGGAAGAAGTAGCAACCAAACGTACCGGAATCGGATAATGGGGAACTAAATGGGTCAGCATCGCAATAAACTCCCGCCTGAACCATCCCCTATAATTCAGCCTTTGTTACTCCGAATCAAAGGTGCCAGGGTCGCAATAGTTTTCAAAAATGCAAAAACACTGTGCAATGCTTGAAGCATCTACGGAAATCACAAAATGAAAACCGACCTGATTCCAACAGCCAACAGCATGAAGGATATGTCTATGAAGAAAGCAAAAGAGATGCGCGCTGAATATCGTCGCGAAGACCTCGGGAAAGGTATTAGAGGGAAGCACAACGCGGGGTTGGAAGTGCCCGTACACCCCAAAGATACAGCGCTCTCTCTCGCAGCTTTTGCTGGAACCCTGAGCGCAGACTTTTCAGATGAAATAACGGACGACGATCTCGGCACTGACGTGCCACGCCATGAGATGAACTGGTGATGAGTAAAAAATTGCCGGGGGCTTGCATTATCGTATCGGAGTCCGCGTAGGGCGCAATAACCAACGGGCATTGCGCCGCATGGTGGTTATTGGTGCAATGCGCTACGCTTATTGCACCTTACAAAACCCGTATCGGAACGCATCACAAGGAGGCTGAAATGATTCCTGCAACTCTTAACATCACGGCGGCGGAGCCGGTCGGCGAATATGCGCTGCGTCTATCTTTCGATGACGGCACCGTGCAGACGGTGGATTTCAAACCTTTCCTGTCGCTTGCGCGTCACCCCGATATTCGCGCTTATCTCGAACCATCACGCTTCGCTGCGTTTCGCATCGAGCACGGCGAATTAGTGTGGGGCGATTACGATTTGCGCTTCCCCATCGCCGACTTGTACCAGAACAGGCTGATGCCGGATTCCGTGCTGGAAAAGGCAGCCTGATCACATGACGGGCGAATGTGGGTCAGCATCGCAATAGCTTTGCGTTAAATGGAAATCATGAATTCATCGGCACACACCAAGCGCATCGTCATCATCGCCGGGCCGAACGGTGCGGGGAAGACGACCTTTGCGCGCGAGTTCCTGCCGACCGATGCGGAGTTGCCCAACTTCGTGAATGCCGATTTGATCGCCGCCGGGTTGTCGCCTTTCGCACCTGATGTGGCCGCCTTTAAAGCAGGGCGGATAATGCTGGAAACGATTGCGGAGTACGTGAGGCACGGCGAAAGCTTTTCTTTCGAGACGACGCTTTCCGGTTTGACCTATGCGCAGATGATTCCCGTCTGGCGCTCATCGGGCTACGCGGTGAAGCTGGTCTTCCTGTCTTTGCCGGATGTCGAGATCGCCATTGAGCGTGTCGCAACGCGTGTGACTCAGGGCGGGCATAATGTCCCCGAAGAGGTCATTCGCCGCCGCTTCGCGCATGGCATTGCAAATTTTGAGCGTTACAAGCTGCTGGTGGATAGCTGGCAGCTATACGATAATTCCGACACACCTGCTGTTCTGATAGAGGAGGGACAAAATAAATGAAATCAGTAGCTGTTTCGCATTTGAAAGACCCGGACCTGCAAAAGGTTCCGCAGGCGTTGATGCGCGCTTCCGAGAAGGCGCGCAAGCTGGCCGAGCAGACCGGCACGCCTTTCGTTACGCGCAAATCTGTTACGCCTCCCGCTGCTGACAAGCGGAAATAGGCCGTCCCTTCGTTTCGTTGGCATCAACAAAACGATCATCTGCCAGTCACTTGCCATTTCGCCTGCTTAATGTAGACTAACCGCCATTAGTTCACATCGAGGGCGCCATGCTTACCGTCAATATCCACGATGCAAAAACCCAGCTTTCCAAGCTGGTCGAGCAGGCCGCGCAGGGCGAGGCATTTATCATCGCCAAGTCGGGCAAGCCGATGGTCAAAGTCATTCCACTGGAACAGGCAGAAGCGGGTACAGCCTGCCGCCTCGGTTTCATGGCGGGCGAGTTTTCCGTGCCAGACGATTTCGATCAGATGGGGTGCGGCGAGATCGAAAGCCTGTTTGCCGGGCGCAAGTCTTGAGGTGCCCTTGAACCTGCTGCTCGACACCCATTTGTTACTGTGGGCCGCAAGCGAGCCCAAGCGGCTGTCGGCCAAGGCGCGCGCCTTGCTGCTTGACCCCGCGAACCACCTCGTTTTCAGTTCCGCCAGCCTGTGGGAAATAAGTATCAAGAACGGGCTTGAGCGCTCAGACTTCAAAGTTGACCCGCGCCGCCTGTGGCGCATGCTGCTGGTCAACGGCTACCGCGAATTGCCTGTCACCAGCGAACACGCCGTCGCCGTAAATGAGTTGCCGCCCCTGCACAAAGACCCGTTCGACCGCATCCTTGTAGCGCAGGCAAGGGTGGAAAGTTTGCTGTTGCTGACGGTGGATAAAGCCGTGGCAAAATACGGCGATGCGGTGCGAAAGTTGTAAGCCAGGGGGTATCATGCAGGTTATCGAATTCAATTCACAAATCGAACGCGGTTAATGGGGTCGGCATCACAATTGTTTTGAGTTTGATTAATCAGATGAAACGCAGAGCAAACGGGGTCAGCAACGCAATAGCTTTCCCGATAATTGGGGACCACGGTTTCAGCTTGGGCAGGGCGTAACGCCCAAGGGTGCAAGAGCCTCTGCAAGTTATCCCCCGCCATAGACATTGAGGAAGGTAAAATGATGAGAACGATCCTGAGTGCCTTCGCTTTGTTGTTAACAGGCTGTGTCGGGCTGCCCGAGAACCTCCAGCCTGTTGATCATTTCAATTCGGACAGATACCTCGGCAAATGGTACGAGATTGCCCGGCTGGACCATTCGTTTGAGCGCGGCCTTTCGAAGGTAAGCGCCAGTTACAGCATGCGTGATGACGGTGGCATCCGGGTGATCAATCGCGGTTACGACGCACAGAAACAGCGATGGAAGGAGGCCGAGGGCAAGGCCTATTTTGTTGAGGGCGCCGACCGTGGTTATCTGAAGGTGTCTTTCTTCGGCCCATTCTATGGCGCGTATGTCGTGGTTGAACTGGATCACGAGAATTACCAATACTCACTGGTCAGCGGGCCCGATAAATCCTATTTGTGGATCTTGTCGCGCACACCCCGGATGAATCAAGAGACCCAAAAGCGTCTTGTCGAAAAAGCCGCTGCATTGGGGTTTGACACGGGCAAGCTGATCTTTGTCGAGCACGACAAATAGCGTAATTCGCAAAATAAATAGGATCGACTCGATTGAGCTGGGCTTTAAACGCGTCGAAAACTGATTCGAACCTGAGTGATGTGATGATCTCAAGACAATGAGGTCAAACCACGAAGCATCCAATTTGCAAACGCGAGAATACACACGCAGTGGTTGCCAGCATTACGCTGGAGCGCGGCCAAACCGCAGCGATGTTCAAGCGGATGCCGGCAGAGGTGTGCGAGAACTGCCAGATGGCTATGAAAAGCTATCCGTCCTACGCCTCAATTACCGCCGCCAGAAATGCGGTGTGAACAGGATCAGTACGGTGAAAATTTCCAGCCGCCCGACCAGCATGCCGAACGTGCATACCCAGGTCTGGAAATCGGTCAGCCCCTGGTAATTGCTGGCTGGCCCGACCTGCCCCAGGCCGGGGCCGAAATTATTGACGCAGGCCACCACCGCCGAAAAGGCGGTGAGAAAATCCATGCCGCTGATCAGCAGCACGAAGGTTAGCGTGGCGATGGTTATGAAATACAGGAAGATGAATCCGAGCACGGCAAACACGATGCTGTTCGGCACCACATGGCCGCCGATTTTCATCGGGTTCACCACCGCCGGGTGCAACAGCTTGAGAAATTCCCTCCCGGCTTGTTTCACCAGCACCAGGGTGCGGATCATCTTGATGCCGCCGCCGGTCGAGCCGGAGCTGGAGGCGATGCAGCCGACAAACAGCATCCACAGCGACGCGAAAATCGGCCACTGGCCATAGTCCGCGCTGGCAAACCCGGAACTTGCTCCGATCGACACCACGTTGAAACTGGCATGGCGTAGTGCGGTTAAAAAATCGGGATAGATGCCATTCCACCACAAGAAAATGGCAATACCAAAACAGCTGGCGAGGATCAAACCGATGGCTGCTTTTGCCTCTGCATCATGCCAATAGATACCTAGCGTTTTTCCGCGCCACGCCAGAAAATGGGTGGCAAAGTTGACCACCGCAAACAGCATGAACACGATAATGATAAATTCAATCAAATGCGAATTGAAATAGCCGACGCTGGCATCGTGCGTGGAGAAGCCGCCCAGCCCCATCGCTGAAAAGGCGTGGCACACCGCATCCAGCCAGCCCATTCCCGCCCATTTTAATGCACCGATGCAGGCCAGGGTGATCGCCACATACACCACCCACAAATTGCGCGCGGTGTCGGCGATGCGCGGCGACAATGAAGATTCCTTCATCGGCCCGGGCATCTCCGCCTTGAATAATTGCCGCCCGCCGATGCCCAGCAGCGGCAGTACCGCCACCGCCAGCACGATGACGCCCAGCCCGCCCAGCCATTGCAGTTCGTGCCGCCACACGTTGATCGCCGGCGGCAAATTATCCAGCCCGACCAGCACCGTCGCGCCGGTGGTGGTCATGCCGGACATGGTCTCGAAATAGGCGTCGGTAAAGGACAAACCCGGAATCGCCAGCAGCAGCGGGATGGTGGCAAAAAGTGGCATCGCCGTCCACATGGTCACCACCAGCAGATAGCCGTGGCGGATCGACAGCTCCCCCTTGTGGCGGCGGGTCAGCATCCACATCAGCACACCAGCGGAGGCGGTCCACACCATCGCCAGCAGGAAATCCAGCAGCAGGGTGTTGTCATCATAGATCAGCGCGGTGGCCACGGGCATGATGTAGGCGGCGCTGAACACCACCAGCATCAGGCCCAAGGCGTGAATAACGGTCAGTGCGCGCCGCATCAGAAGAACCCGACGCTGACCTGAAACAGTTTCTCGACCTTCTTCACCATCGCCTTGTTGATGACGAACACGATGACATGGTCTTCCGCCTCGATGAGCACATCGCGATGCCCCATGATAACCTGGTCGCCGCGCACGATTGCACCGATGGTCGCGCCCTTGGGCAGGTCGATTTCACCGATGAGCCGCCCTGCCACGCGCGAGGATAGCCGGTCGCCGTGCACCACCAGTTCCAGAGCTTCCGCCGCGCCGCGCCGCAGCGAGTGTACCGCCGCCACATCGCCCTGGCGCACGTAGGCGAGCAGCGAGCCGATGGTGACCTGCGCCGGGGATAGCGCGATGTCAATCTTGCCGCCCTGCAACAAATCCACATAGGCGCTGCGGTTGATCAGCGCGATCACCTTGCGCGCGCCGCCCTGCTTGGCGAGCAGCGAAGACATGATGTTGTTCTCGTCATCGTTGGTGAGCGCGCAAAACACGTCGACCTCGTCGATATGTTCCTGCTGCATCAACTTTTCGTCGGTGCCGTCGCCGTTGAGCACCAGCGTGTTGGACAATTCGCCCGCCAGGCTTTCGCAGGATTTTTTATTGCGTTCGATCAGTTTGACCTGATAGTGCTGCTCCAGCGTTTTGGCCAAGCGTCGGCCGATATTGCCGCCGCCGACGATCATCACGCGCTTGTTGGGCTTGTCCATGCGGTGCATTTCGTTGAGCACGCTGCGGATATTGCCGGTCGCGGCGATAAAGAAAATTTCGTCGCCCTCCTCGATCACGGTATTGCCTTCCGGGATCAGCGGCCCATCCTTGCGGAAAATCGCCGCGACGCGGGTCTCGATTTGCGGCATGTGGGTGCGCAAAAAATTCAGCGGCTTGCCCGCCAGCGGCCCGCCCTCGACGGCGCGCACCGCAGCCAGCGACGCCTTGCCTTGCGAAAAGCGCTGCACCTGCAGCGCTTCGGGAAATTCGATCAGCTTGACGATGTATTCGGTGAGGATTTGCTCCGGGCAGATCGAGAAATCCACACAGAAATTATCCGCACTGAAGACTTCCGGGCGTTCCAGGTAATCGGTGGCGCGGATGCGGGCGATGCGCGTCGGCGTGTTGTAAAGCGTGGCCGCCAGTTTGCAGGCCACCAGATTGACTTCGTCGCTTTGCGTGACCGCCAGCAGCATGTCGGCGTCGGCGATACCGGCCTGCTCCAGCACCGAAGGGTGCGCCGCGTTGCCGGTCAGGGTGCGTAAATCCAGACGCTCCTGTAGCTGGCGCAGTTTGTCGCCGTCGGAGTCGACGACGGTGATGTCGTTCGCCTCGCCCACCAGGCTTTCCGCCACCGTGGAGCCGACCTGCCCCGCGCCGAGTATTAGTATTTTCACGACACCTCCCGGTTTATTGCTGCGCGCGTATCCAGTTCTTCCATTCTTCAAACAGCTTCTGGTCGCTGGCAGCGATCACCGAACGTTGCCAGATATCGCCCTGCGCGAAATCGTCGTTTTCGATGCAGCAGGCATGGCCGCCCGCTTCCCACAAAACCAGCGTGCCGGCCGCATAGTCCCAGAGCTTCTGTCCGCCGTGCAGATACAGGTCATAGCGCCCGGCTGCGGTGTAGCACCAGTCCAGCGCGCTCGCGCCAAAGTTGCGCTGCGAACAATAAGGGGGATTGGAGGACAGTTGGGTGACCAGTCTGGCGCTCAGGCGCTTCAGGTCGACATTGGCCAGAGCCTGCTGCAGCGACCCAATCGTTTCGCGTTTCACCAGCGCTGCGCCGTTCAGAAATGCGCCCTTGCCGGATTCGGCGGCAAACACTTCGTCGGCTACCGGGTCATACACCACACCCAACTGGCTCTTGCCCTCGCGCAACAGCGCGACGGATACCGCAAAATAGGGCAGGCCGCGCACGAAATTGGAAGTTCCGTCAATAGGATCGATGCACCACAGTTCGCCGTTGCCGGCTTCCCAAATTGCGCGCTGCTCTGCAGCGGGCATTTCCTCGCCCAACACCGGCACGTTGAGAATGGCTTGCAGCTTCCTGGTCAGAGCGGCCTGCGCGGCGATGTCCGCTTCGGTACACAGGCTGCCATCGCTCTTGCGCTGGTGCGCCACCTTGAGATAGCGCGGCATGATTTCCTCCGCCGCGACCAGCTTCACGGCCGCGATCACCGCCTTGAGTGTCGCGCTCATGCCACGGGTTGCGGGCAGCGTCATGCTGCGTCTTTCCATTTAATGGAACAGCCCATGCTGGCGATTTGTTCGCGCGGCCCCTGCCCGGTCCGGGCAATTTGCAGCATCGCATCGAATAAATCGCGCGGCGCATCCGCCACGGCATCCTTGCGCGATGCGTCCAGCCGACCCCGGTATTGCAGTTCAAGATTGGCGTTGAAGCCGAAGAAATCCGGCGTGCAGACCGCGCCGTAACCCTTCGCGACCTGCTGGGTTTCGTCCCACACATAAGGGAAAGGGTAGCCGAACTGGTTTGCCACTTGTTTCATGTTATCGAAGGAATCTTCTTCATATTCGGCGGGGTCGTTGGACATGATGGCGATGCTGTTGATGCCGTGATTTTGCAACTCGCGCGTATCGCGCACGATGCGCTCGCGGATGGATTTGACATAAGGGCAGTGGTTGCAGATGAACATCACCAGCAGACCGTTGTGGCCGCGCGCCTGTGCGAGGTTATAGCGCTTGCCGTCCACCCCGGCGAGGTCGAAATCACGGGCTTTCCAGCCAAAATCGCACAACGGGGGTTGCAGGCTGACCATTTCATATCCCTGACAAAAATTGTCGCGGCATTATATCATCACGCCAATGCCCTTATTCATTAGCGACTCGACCATGCCGCGTTTCTATTGCACTCCACCCTTGCCGCTCGGCGGTACTTTTGAATTGCCGCCCGAAGCGGCGCACCATGCCGCGCGCGTGTTGCGCTTGCGCGAGGGGAGCCGCGTGGAAATGTTCGACGGTATCGGTAACGAATGCCACGGCGTGATAGCCGAAACGGGTGGCAAGCGCGTGGTTGTCGGCGAGATTGCCGCAGTCGGCGCCAACCGCGAATCGCCGTTGCCCGTGGTGCTGGCGCAAGCCTTGTCGAGCAGCGAAAAAATGGATTGGGTGATACAAAAGGCCACCGAGCTGGGTGTTGCTGAAATCCAGCCGCTCGATACCGAACGCAGCGTGGCGCGTTTGTCCGCCGAACGCGCCGCCAAGCGCCTCGAACATTGGCGGCAGGTCGCCATCTCCGCCTGCGAGCAATGCGGGCGCAACCGGTTGCCGGAGGTCCATGCGCCGCTGGACATCATGGCGTGGCTGCAACAGGTGCGCGCCACGCCTGACCGCAAATTTATGCTGCTGCCGGAAGGCGCAACCTCGTTGCATGCACAAGCCAAACCGCCAGGCCGTGCCGTGCTGCTGGTCGGCGCTGAGGGCGGGTTTACCGTGGCGGAAAGCGACAGCGCATTACTGTGTGGCTTTACCCCGATTCGCCTCGGTGCGCGTGTGTTGCGTACCGAAACTGCGGCGGTGGCCGGGTTGGCTGCGCTGCAAACGCTATGGGGGGATTTTTGATTCGAGAAGGGAGAAGGGGCAACCCCTGGGTTGCTGTTACCCTTCTCCCTTATCTCTTCCCTCTTTACCCTTCACCCTTCTTACCAAGCCATACACATACATCACTTTCGACGAACTGCCCGACGAGAACTGGGCGATTGCCGGGCATAACCAATGACTTGCCCAGCGTTGTTTGCTGGGTTAGTCAGATGGCTAGTAGTTCCATCAGTTGCTAGATGAAGCATAGCCGTGCAAGATAGCGCATTCCATGAGGGAGATTCCATAATGCCTGCCACCGTCGCACCCGCCGATTTCGTTACCTGGTTCCGCTCCGTCGCGCCCTACATCAATGCCTTTCGCGGCAAGACCTTCGTCATCGCGTTTGGCGGCGAGGTGGTCGCGGACGGCAAATTTGTCGAGCTGACGCACGATTTCAACCTGCTCGCCGCACTCGGCATCCGGCTGGTGCTGGTGCATGGCGCGCGCCCGCAGATCGAGCAGCATCTGGCGAAAAACAATCTTGGCGACACCTATCATCAGGGCATCCGCCTGACCGACGCGGAAACCATGCAATGCGTGAAAGAGGCGGTCGGTCGGGTGCGTGTCGAGATCGAAGCGCTGCTGTCGATGGGGCTGGCCAATTCTCCGATGGCCAATGCCGATATCCGCGTGGCGGGCGGCAACTTCATCACCGCGCAACCTATCGGCGTGGTCAACGGCGTGGACTTGATGCATACCGGCAGCGTGCGCAAGGTGGATGTCGCGGCGCTCAACGATCGCATGGAATTCGGCGAAGTGGTGCTGCTCTCGCCACTCGGTTATTCGCCCACCGGAGAGGTCTTCAACGTCACGCTGGAAGATGTTGCCACCGCCACCGCCATCGCATTGGATGCAGATAAGCTGGTCTTTCTGATGGACACGGACGGCGTGCAGGACAAAAAAGGCAAACTGCTCAAGGAGCTTACCATCGCCGAGGCGCAAGACGTGTTAGACGCGAAGCGCAAACTGACGGACGACGTGAGCCTGTTCCTGCCCTGCGCGATTCGCGCCTGCGAGGCCGGCGTGGCGCGCACCCATCTGATTAGCCGCCATACCGACGGGGCGGTGTTGCAGGAGCTGTTCAGCGACGACGGCATCGGCACGATGGTGGTGGAAAGCACGCTCAACACCCTGCGCGCGGCCACCATTGAGGACATCGGCGGCATCCTCGAACTGCTGCGCCCGCTGGAAGCGGCGGGCATCTTGGTGCGGCGTTCGCGCGAACTGCTGGAGCGCGAAATCGCGCGCTTTGTGGTGCTGGAACACGGTCACCGCATCATCGGTTGCGCCGCGCTGTATCCGTTCCTGGACGAAGTCGCCGCCGAACTAGCCTGCCTCGCGGTGGACGCGCAATGCCGTGATCGCGGCTACGGCGAAGCTCTTCTCAACCACATGATTTCCGTGGCCAAGTCGCAGGAGTTGAAGAAGCTGTTCGTGCTCACCACGCGTACCGCACACTGGTTCATCGAGCGTGGCTTCAAGGAAAGCGATGTCGCCGAGCTGCCCGCGCAAAAGAAGTCGCTTTACAACTACCAGCGAAAATCCAAGGTGTTTGTGCGCAAGATTTAACCCAGATAATCCATTTGGACGTAGGTCGGGCTTCAGCCCGACATGTCGGGTTAAAACCCGACCTACAACCCATTGATTTCGCAATGCCTCAAGAGCTAATGGATTATCTGGGTTTAACCCAACCCATTAACCCGTGCCATTCGGACGCAGGTCGGGTTAAAACATGGCCTGTGCTGGCCTGTGTGCTTCATAAATAACGCGAAAATTCGCTAGTATTCTCGAATCCAGATAACTTTGGTATTGGCTCCATTGCGTTCGATCAACGCCTGCATGTCCAGCGCGGCGCGGTTCATGCGCACCTTACCATCGACCAGAAAATAATGCGTTTCGACCGATGCCTGGTTGGCTGCTGCGGCAAAAGACTTGTCCGGCAAACGGTGGGTAAAATCGGCCAAATCGCGAAAACTGGCCGTCTTGCGCATTGTCACCAGCGCTGTCGCCTCGTCCAGCGAGAGCGCCTCGAACCGGGCCGCCAACACTTCGGCTGGCGCGGTATTCACGTTGAGCGGCGTGGCGCGCGGCAGGAAGATCACAAAATTTTTCAGCTTGTCGATCATTTCTGGGGAAAAGCCTGGCATCTCCTGTGAAAAGCCTGGCATCTCTGGGGAAAACCCCGGCATTTCCTGGGAAAACCCCGACACCGCCAGCAAATCTTCCAGTTGCGTAAGATTCATCGGTTGCGGGCCAGGCTGGCCGTCATTATTGACGGCGGCAACCTGCGGTTTCATCTCCGTGCCAACCTCGCCGGGGTGCTGCGCCGCCGCCAGTGCCTCGGCGGTTGCCTGCGCCAGTGCCGCATTCATTTTTACGTTATCGAGCAGCCGCGCGAAAACGGCAACCTCGGCGGGGTCGATGGCTCCATTGGCGTACAGATTGTTCAAATTGTAGCGCGCCTGCGCATCGCTGATGCCGCCGGATAATGTCGCCCCGGAAATAGTGTCATCGGCTGAGCCGTTTTCGACATATTGGTCGAGGCGCGTATCCGCGAGCGGCACCGCCCACGGCTCATCCAGATGGTCGGCGCTCGAATGCTTCGCATCCTCGCGCAAAATCAGGCTGGCCCAGTCGAGTGCGCCGCGCAGTATCCATTGTTTCTGCAATTGCAACTGCTGGTTTTCGATCGCGCGCACCTGTACCTGCTGCTGCCAGAAGAGGCTGGCGACCAGGGTAATCGCCAGCGTCGTCAGCAGCAGCGCGGTGATGACCGCAATGCCGCGTTGTCGGTGATGCGAGACGCAACGCACGCTCATGCCGCCCCGAGCAAGAATATTTTAAGCAACCGGGTATCGCGCCCGCGCAATTGCAGGGCGACTTCCAATCCGCTTGGCACAAGCAATCCCGCATTTATACCGGCAGCATGTATGCCGGCAGGCGCAGACAACCTATCGTCTCCCATGCGCCAGCCGCCGTTAGCCCATTGCCGCAGCGTCAGCGAGTCCACACCCGCTTGCAACACCACGCCGGCACCGATCCTGTCGGACGGCCCCTGGCTTGCCTCGATGTCGCTCGCGAGAGTGCGCCACATGGCATCCAGCTCGGTCAAATCGCGCGTCGCTGCCGATTCGCGGCGCGTCAGCACACCCTCTTTGACCCGGTAAGCGACCACTTGCAGCCGAGTCGGTTGATTGTCGGCAAACACCGTGCGCACCAGCGTGAGCCGATCCTGCCCGGCGGCGAGCGGCATCCGCTTCGGCAGGACGCTGGCATCGGCCAGATGCGCGCAATCGCTTTGCAACTGTGCGAAGGCCAACTGCATCCCGCGCGTCTGTTCGAGATCAACGGTGAGCGCCAGGCGCGCGCGCACGATGCTATCGAGGCCGCGCCAGCCGAGCACGGCGATAACCGCGAGCACGCTGATGGCGACCAGCAATTCAATCAGCGTCATGCCCCTGTGGCGGTGTTGATGACGGGCTGGCGGCGCAACTGCACACGTCCCGCAGTGCTTGCCCGTAACCCGCGTGCATTCGAAAGTATTGTTCAATGAATGACCCGATGAAACACGAAATTCAGCGGCATGTAGGGCGGAAAAGCGAAGCGCCTTCCGCCGTATGTGTGCCTGGCTACAACGGAACATCCGGCGGATAACGCCTTCGGCTCATCCGCCCTACGCAAGATAAATCCCAACACTTTTATGTGTACCTCTAAAAATTTGGCTCACGGCTATTGCGCATTGGGCACCACCTGCGCCAGCTTGATAATGCGGCGTCCGGTATTTTGCGCAGCATCGTTGCCTTGCGTGTCAAAGACACTCACTTCGACGCGGCGGAAAAACGGGTTCGGGGTGGCGAATACATTTTCCTCGCAGACCAGTTGCAACTCGCCCTGCGCGCAGGCGAAGCTGCGTTGTCCGAGCGCCGGCCATTCGCGCGCCAGACGGATTTGCGCCAGCCGGTTTTCCGCCGACCAGGTCGCCATCATCGAAGCGCGCAAGTCGCCGCTGTTTTGCGTCAGGCTGCCGATCGCGCGCAGGCTGGCGCCCAGTGCGGTGCCGACGATGACCAGCGCCACCAGCACTTCGAGCAAAGTAAAACCCGCGTTGCGATGGCTGGATGGGCACAAGAATGTGAGGTGTTTCTGGCGCATCTCATTCCACCACGAAATGCCCGATGCCGTCGGCGCGGATGGCGGCTTGCGCATCGCCGGCGGTCAGGGTCAGGACAAAGGGTTTATCGACCGGTTCGCGGCCGAAGATGATGCGCAACGGGGCGGTTTGCGCCAACAAGAGCGGGCTGATGGAAAGCGCGACCGGCGCGCGTTTGAATTCGCGCTCGCGCAACAAATCATCCTGCGCCAGCGCCTGCCAGGTATTGCCCTCGCGCAGCAAAAAACGGTAGCTCCCCGCATCGGCCTCGAAGGCAATCGGGCGGTTGCGCACAATCGCCTCATCGCGCGCCAGTTGCAGCAGCAGCGCAATCCGTTGCGCGTCGTTTTGCAATGCCTGTCGGCTGTCCGGCAGCGCATTCAAGGCCACCATGCCGAGCATGATGCCCGCGATGACCATCACCACCAGCAGTTCAAGCAGGGTAAAGCCGCGCGCCGTTTTCCTTTGCAACACCCGCACACGGGCAACAACCGGTGCAGCAGAAACTCGCCCGGTTACAATTCCCACGATCCGATATCGGCGTCGTTGCCGTCGCCCCCCGCCTGTCCATCCGCTCCTAGCGAGAACACGTCTATTTCACCCCTTATGCCCGGCGACAAATACAGGTAGGGGTTGCCCCAGGGATCTTTGGGCAACTTGTCGAGATAGCCGCCGGTTTTCCAGCCGCTGGCCTCCGGCCCACTGGCAGGCTTGGCGATCAGCGCCTGCAAGCCCTGTTCCGTGGTCGGGTAGCGCTGGTTATCGAGCCGGTACAGCTTGAGCCCCTGCATGAGGGTGGCGACATCCTGCTTGGCGGCAACCCGGCGCGCGTCATCGGTGCGCCCCATCAATTTTGGCGTAACCAGCGCGGCCAATATGCCGAGAATCACCACGACCACCATGATTTCAATCAGGGTGAACCCGCGCTGCGCCAAGCGCGCGGCCAGCCGCCTATCCGGCGAAGAGGGATAGCCCATCATAAGCATTTGTCTTTGTGTGCCGCGTGTTTTAACAATATAACAAAAATCCAAGGGAGCGAACCAACCACTCTGCGCTGAAATAACCAGGGAGACCGAAGTCTCCCTGGCGTTTTCCCCTTATCCCAGCTTCAATCTATCGAGACATATACTGCTGCCCGGCAAGACACATGAGAGCAATCAACTCATGTCCTATCTAGAAAACATAGGGTGAAGGCGGCAGGATGCAAAGAGGATTAACGTCACTGTTGAGCGGCGCCAATTGATCGATGACTTGCCCTACTGTTTCGGTGCCCTGTACAACCGTCCTGGCACGGATTCTGGCCCATGTCCAAATTGCACTATTCTTGGGGTAAGTCAGCTCGAACGCTGCTGCACCATTCTCGTCGGTGGTGACCGTTCCAGGCAATGTCCCCGCAGCCGAATTGGGCGGGCTCAAAGTTTGATCCAGCCTGCCGCCCGCTGCACTTGCCCCACCAACATAATAAGTTCTGACACCGTCTTCACCGGGATCG
This sequence comes from Gallionella sp., assembly GCA_030700315.1. GTDB lineage: Bacteria > Pseudomonadota > Gammaproteobacteria > Burkholderiales > Gallionellaceae > Gallionella. The sequence goes on along the minus strand of JAUYJO010000223.1, from coordinate 11,571 downwards.
AGGATCAAGTTCTCGTTGGCGTCTTCGTTTAGAAAAGTCCCTGTGGCTGGACCATCAGGATCGACCGCGCACCCACTGCCAGTGCTCCAGGCTATAGGCCAAACGCTCAGGTTGACCACTGTTCCAAGCGGGGCCGGGTTGCCGTTGGAATCGGCCACCAAAACAGACATTTTCAGAACATAGTTCGCGGTGGACGCATCCACTGTCAACGCGGTTGCCATGCCAAACGACACCGACCCTGCCGTGCCGCCGATGATAACAGCCACGTCATTCCCGGAGGGTATCGTATTCGTCGCGACTGTAGTACCCACCACCGCCGCACGAATTTTGACGCCCCCCGCACCGGACGACGACGATCCGGAAATGAACGAAGTACGCGCTTCGCCCACATTAAGATCAGTTGTTGGTTTCGATGCGGTATATACCACCACGGGCGACACGGTTTCGCCCCCGCCAGTGGGGTTAATTATCGAGAATGATACCGGCCATCCCCCCATAGGCGCACCTGTTGCGTCCCTTACCATGGCTATCAGGGTCGAGGCGCCGGTAGTCGTGCCTACACTCCTGCTCACCACGCTGGGGGAGGCTTGAATCGTGATGCTGTAAGGCGTAACAGGTGTCATCCTCACGATGAGCGTGTCACTTTTAGTCGGGTCTGCTGTGTCATACACCTGAATATTGGCAGCGCCGGCCGTGGTTGAGGTCAACGTGGCCGTTGCTTTTCCGGCAACAGAAGTCACCGTCACTGCCGAGCTGGTGCCGTTCCATAAGCCTATCGTGGTGGCGAAAGTCACATTGGTTGAGGTGGGAGCATTAACCTGCACAACGAGAGAATCGCCAACTTGCAGAGAAGCGTCAACTTTCATGGCGGTTTCGGGTGTATTAGCGATAACTGTCGGATTACTTGATGTTGATGGGCTTCTCAGTGTTAGTTGATCGATGGCAAAGGTGGCTGCGGTCGAGCTTACGGTGAGGTCGGTTGTCGCCGTCACGCCCAATACTGACGCTGCTATATGCGCCGAACCCGATCCGCCCGCGACTCCTGTAGCGGTAACGACGAGCTGGCCGCTGGCATTCGTCGCCCCCGAGGCTGGCGTGAGTGTCACATTGCCCGTGCCGGTCTTGGTCATAGTGACGGTAGCATTGGGTACGACATTGCCGCCTGCATCCTTCGCGGTAATGGTCAACGTCACGGGCGATCCGCCATCGTCGGAAAGCGTGGTTCCGCTCGACTCCAATGTGACCGTGGAGCCCACAACCAGCACGGGAATCTGTGCGGATGCCGTTCCTGCCGTTGCCGTTATAGTCGCGGTACGGTTGGTTTTGTTGGCGCCCGAAGTAAAGGTCACTGTCGCCTTGCCTGCGGCATCGGTAACGACTGTCGCTGACCCCAAAACTCCACTATCGGCCCGCATGGTTACGGTTATATCGGGCATCGCTGCATTGGCGGCATTCAACGCGATGACCGTAATGGTTGCAGATGTCGATCCATCCGATTTAACCGATATGCTGGATGTTGACAGATCAAGCGAAGCCGCCGTAGTGGGTGTGGGCGCGCTGCCCGCCACCGCGTATCCCTTGGATGCCGTTATTGCCGTAGTGCCTTCTTGAACGGTCGCCGTGATCAAGGCCGCGCCTGATGATGTCGTGGTAGCGGGGCTCAGGGTAATGCTTGCATAGCCGGAGGAATTGGTCAGCGCCGAGGCAGGGCTCATTGTGGCCAACGTGGCGTCCGTGCTGAAGGTGACGACTGCCCCCGATACGGCGCCACCGGAAGCGCTTTTCACGAGCGCGGTCACGATTGCACTGGAGCCGCTGGAAATGGTCGTATTTGAAATTAACAGTTCAATGGAAGCCGCAATGCCTGTTTGCGAGCTGCCCGCCACCGAGAATCCCTTGGTATCCGTCACTTCTGTCGTGCCCGCTTTACTGGTCGCAGTGATTACCGCCGCGCCTAATGCGGTCAAACTGGCCGGGCTCAGGGAAGCGCTGGCAACGCCGGAGGCATTGGTCAGCGCCGTCGCCGGACTGATTTTAGCTATAGTGTCGTCCGTGCTGAAGGTGACGACTTCACCGGCTATGGCAACGCCAAAAACATCTTTCAACGTTGCAGTCACTGTTACAGGAGCGCTGCTGGAAACCGAGGTGCTGCTAAGCGTCACGGTCAAGCTTGCCGCTCCGGAACTGGAACCGACCACATCAAACCCTTTTGACCCCGTGACTACCTTGGTGTCAACTTGACTGGTTGCGGTAATTACGGCTGCTCCCGAGGCAGTGGAGCTGGCCGGAATCATAGTGACGGTAGCGATGCCGGAGGCGTTGGTCAGCGCTGTTGCCGGACTGATGGTCGCCTTGGTGGCATCCGTGCTGAAAGAGACGACTATGCCGGCAACGGGTGCGCCGGCTGCATCTCTCGCAGTAGCCTTGACGGTTGTGGGAGCGCCGCCGGGTAGCGTTGTTACCGTTGCACCGGCACTATCGGTAAGCGCCACGCTCAGGCTTGCCGCACCCGCAAAGGATCCGCCCACCGAATAGGTGGCGAACCCTGTGGCCGATACCGGTGTCGTGCCGGTCGTTGTGACAACGTCAGCGCTGGCATTGATGGTGCCGGCGCCCGGAGGGCTGTTGGTAGTCATGGTAACGGCAACAGTAGCGACGCCTGCGGCATCGGTCAGCGCTGTCGTTTGGCTCAGCGTCGCCAACGCAGCGTCCGTGCTGAATGTCACGATCGTGCCCGAAACGGCGGTACCGTCAGCGTTTTTCACGGTTGCTTTTACTGTTGCGGGGGACTCGCCTTGCAGTGTCGTTACCGTTGCACCGGCACTATCGGTAAGCGCGACGGCTATGCTTGGAGTGGCTGCAGTAGCGCCGCCCGACGGTGTGCCCGTAGCGGTTCCCGACCCGCCTCCGCCGCAGCCCGCAAGCAGCGTAACGCTTGCCGCCAACAAAAACCATGCCGAAAATCCGCCAATTTTTTTACTGAAAAAATGATTTAACACCTGAGTCTCCCGATTCACACTAAGCGCGCAATTAATGACAGTCCTGCAAAAAACATCCCACGATAATTTTTATTTCCCAATACTTGCTGGCTGGGTTATTCGCCTGCCACGCTATCCCGCCCAGCCTAACGGGCATGGCAGTAGCCACTTCTGATAATGAAACATTTCGAAAAATTGTTCGCGTTTTACTCCGAACCTCAAACCCCCTCCAGCTCCCCCTTGTCAGGGGGAGAGCCCACCTCCTCCCCTGACAAGGGGAGGCCGGGAGGGGTTTGGGTTGTTTCACGTTAACCCGCTCTCGCAAAATCAACGCAAGTTGATCTCGTCCTTCATGATCTTGGGGGTAATGAAAATCAGCAACTCCGACTTGTCGTCACTCTTGATTTCATTCTTGAACAGCCAGCCGACCACGGGCACATCCCCCAGCAGCGGAACTTTCTGGGTAGAACTGGTAATGTCCTGGGTGAAGACGCCGCCGATCACGACCGTGCCGCCATTTTCGACCAGCACTTCTGTGTTTACCTTTTTGGTATTGATGCTCGGCACGCCACTATAAACTGTTCCCACGGTGTCCTGATTGGCCGTCACCTGCATGTTGATATGGTCATCCGGGGTAATTTGCGGGGTCACGGTGAGGCTCAGAGCAGCATCTTTGAAGGCCACATTGGTGGCGCCGCTGCTGGTGGCTTGCTGGTAAGGAATTTGTGTGCCAGCCGAGATGGTGGCTGCAACCTTGTCCTTGGTCACCACGCGCGGGCTGGCAATGTTTTTGGTTTTGCCGTCCAGTTCCGAGGCGGTCAATTCCAGCGTCAACACCTTGGTGGCCATCGGGTTGAACAACGACAGCGTCAACCCGCCCAATCCGCTGGTGGCGCCGGGCAGGTTCACATTCGGCTGCCCGAGCGCGCGCATGGCATTGGGGCCGGAACCGACCGCATCGCCCATGCCTGGGCCGACCGCAGGGCCGCTGTAGCTCAGTTTCCCGCCCAAAGTCCGGTTAAATGAATCGCCCGCCGAAACAAAGCGCGCTTCGATCAACACTTGGCGCACCGGCACGTCGATCTGCTTGATGATTTTGCGCACTTCCTCAAGCCTGGTAGGCGTATCCTGAACAAATATTGTGCCGGTGCGAGCATCGGACACGGCGCTGCCGCGCTTCGACAGGACAGGCTGCTTGGCGTCCGTCAGCAATTTGATCATCTCGGCGACGGTTTGATAGCTGAGCTGGAAGCTCTCGGTGCGCAATTCTTCCAGCTCGGAGATTTCCTGGCGTGCGGTCAAATTGAGCTTTTCCTTGGCGGCGATTTCCTCGCGCGGTGCCACCTGGATGACATTGCCGTTCTGGCGCTTATCCAGACCGCGGCTCTGCAAGATGATATCCAGCGCCTGATCCCAGGGCACGTCTTTCAGGCGCAAGGTGAGATTGCCGCTCACCGTGTCGCTGATCACCATGTTCAGCTCGGTGAAATCCGCAATCACGTTCAACGCCTCGCGCACATCGATTTTCTGGAAATTGAGCGTCAGCTTCTCGCCCACATAACCCCTCTGGCTGCTTTTTTCCTTCTTGTCCGGATCCTCTACAACCGGCTTGACCTCGACGATGAATCTGGTATCGGTCTGATAGGCTGCATGCTCCCACACTCCCTTGGGTTCGATCACCATGCGCACCTTGTCGCCCTCCGCAAAGGTATCCACGCCTTGCACCGGCGTGGCGAAATCGATCACGTCCAGTTTGCGTTGCAGGTTGCGCGGCAGACCGGTTTTAAGGAAATCGACGATCAGCACCGTGCCCTGCTGGCGGATGTCGATGCCGATGCCGGGATCGGAAAGGTCGACCTGGATGCGCCCTTCGCCATTCTTGCCGCGCCGGAAATCGATGTCGCGCAAGGTATGCTTTTGCGCGCCCGGTTTGGCCTCGGCAAACCGGGTCGCGCTGCCGGTTGCGGCCCGATCCACCGCCTTGCCCTGCAAAGTGATCAACAGGCTGTTGCCGTCGATTTTAGTGTCATAGACCAGCATCTGCCCGAGATTGATCACCAGGCGGGTGCGGTTGCCCGCCTGCACGATATTGGCGCTGCGCAAGTCTCCTTCGCTGAAATCCTGAACCGATTTCCCCAGCCCGTTGGCGGTATTGGGAAAATCCAGCGCGATGCGCGGCGGGGTATTGATGGTGAAGCCTGCCGGCACATTGGCCAGCGGCTGAGCCAGTTCGACCTTGATGACGGTCGAACCGCTGCCTGCGCTGACGACGCTCAGCGCGGTGATGCTGTTTTGCGCGCCCGCGTGCGCCTGGGCGCCCAACATGCCGAATGCGGCAAGCAGCCCCAGCAAGCCCAACATGCTCCGGGCCATACCCTTGACCATTTTATCGAATTGTTTCATTGTCCCACTCCTAAAATCATTCAAGTAATTGCAGGCTGCTCACCCGATCAGACCAATCACCGGCGCTGTCTTGCACTTTTTCTTTAACGATCACTTCCGTATCGGTCACTTCGCTTATCAAGCCAAAATTCAATCCGATGTAATTGCCCGCTTTTACGCGATGCAGCTTGCCGTCCGGAGCGCGAATCACCGCGTGGGCGATTTTATGCTGCGACAGATAACCGACCATCTTGAGGTTTTCGAGCGGGAATTCTTCCAGTGCTTCTTTCGGGCGTTCCATGTCCGGTTGATTCATGCCGCTGCGGCCTGCCTGCAATTCCGGTTTGCGCGGCTTGAACGGATCCGGCAGTTTGGCTTGCGGCGGGTTGGCTTGCGGATTGCCTTCGTTGTTATAAATAAAAGGCTCATACGGTTTGACCTCGGGGGGAGGGTCAATTTTGCCGCGCATGCCCGCGCCAGAATTTTTGACGAAATCCTGCAAATCCTGAAACTCTTCGCTACTACAGCCTGTCAGCAATAGCGCAGCCAGAAAAAAGTGGATGATCTTCATTTTTTCGCCCCCTTGCCCTTGGCGGGTGCGGCAAGTTTTTTCTGGGTAGCCAATTCCTGTTCATCCAGATAGCGGAACGTCTTGGCCGTGGCATCCATAGTCAAGATGGAATCCGCCGCCGTCTTTCCGCCAGCCGGGCTTATCGAGATATTCTCCAGCGTGACGATGCGCGGCAGCATGGCGATATCGCTGGAAAATTTTCCGATGTCGTCATAGCTGCCCGACACTTTGATGGTGATGGGCTGCTCTGCGAAAGAGCCCACTACTTTCTCGGCTCCCGGGCGGAACAATTCGAACTGCAGGCCGCGCCCCAAACCCGCCTGGTTGATGTCGGTCAGCAACGCATCCATTTCCGATTTGCTGGGCAGTTGCTTGAGCAAGGCGCCGAAAGATTCCTGTGTCTCGGTGAGCTGTTTTCTGATCAAGTCCAGATTGATCGCTTCCTTCTTTTTGGCGAGGAAGGTTTCCTTGTGTTTCTCTTCTTCCCGCTTGGCCTTGTTCAGGCTTTCCCACTGATCCTGCCAATCAAACCACGCGCCTGCGGCAACCACGGCCAGGAACAGTACAATAAAAACCACTATCTTGACCAGCCATGGCCAAGCACCGGGATTTTTGGGGTTCAGATTTTTGAAGTCGTCCAGTTTTATCATGGCACTCAACCCTTTGTGCCGCCAGGTTTGGCGGCTTTGACAGGCTTGGCAGGTGGGGGCGCCGGCGCGGCCTTGGTCAAACTAAATGTCAGCGTAAACTGGCTCGCGCGCGCATTGGCGGCACCGGACGCCGTGATGACCACCAGTGCGGGCGACTCCAGCCAAGGCGAATCTTCAATCGCCCGCATCAAGGTGGAAATGCGCGCATTGGACTGCGCATAACCGACCAGAGCAATTCTGGCGCCGGTTTGCTTGAGTGTCTTGAGGTGGACGCCCTCGGGCAGGATGCGCAACATTTGATCCAACAAATGCACCACGTCGGAACGGTCGCTCTGGAGTTTTTCCACGGCATCCTTGCGCACCAGCAAGGAGGCGGTTTGTTCGCGCAATTTCTTGATTTCATCAATCTGCTTGTCCAGCCTGGCGATTTCATCCGTCAAGTATTTGTTGCGCCGTTCCTGATGGGATATCTCGCCGCTGAGCCAGGCATGCACGAAGGCCACCAGCAGCGCACCCAGCAGCACTGAAATCGCGCTCAACACGGCAAACTGAATCTGGCGGTTACGGCGCTTTTCGGCGCGGTGCGGCAGTAAATTTATGCGTATCATGACGGGTCGAACCTCCGCATCGCCAGCCCGCAAGCGACAATCAGCGCGGGCGCATCGGTCTGCAACTGGCGCGGCTTGATGCGGCCAGACAGCGTCATCAGCGCAAACGGGTTGGCCACCATGGTGCTCACCTGGGTGCGGGTCGCCACCGCATCGTCCAAACCTGGCAACACCGCGCTGCCGCCTGCCAGCACGATGTAATCCACTTCGTTGTACTGCGTCGACGTGAAAAAGAACTGCAACGCGCGGGCAATTTCCATCACGACGTTTTCGCGGAAAGGCGACAGGACATCGCTCTCGTAGTTATCCGGCAACCCGCCGTTGCGCTTGGCCGATTCGGCATCTTCGGCGGACATGCCGAACGTCACCTGAATCTGCTGCGTCAACTGGTCGCCGCCGACCTGCTGATCCCTGGTGTACACCGACTGGCCATTGCGCAGCACATTGACATTCATCACGCTTGCGCCAATATCGATCAGCGCGACACATTTATCCACCGCGCCGTCGGGCAACTGGGCGCTGATCTGTTCAAAAGCCGTTTCGGCCGCATAGGGCTCAACATCGACAACCAGCGCTCTTAACCCCGCCGCCTGTGCAGCAGCGACGCGATCTTCGACGTTGGCCTTGCGCGAAGCGGCCAACAGCACCTCGATTTCCTCGGGATTGCCGGGAGCCGGGCCGATCACCTGGAAGTCCAGGTTGACCTCTTCCAGCGCAAACGGGATATATTGGTTGGCCTCGGATTCGACCTGGTACTCCAGGTCTTCCTCGCGCATACCGGCTTGCAGCAGAATTTTCTTGGTAATCACCGCCGCAGCGGGGAGCGCCAGACTGACGTTCTTGATGCGCGTACCCAACCGCTTCCAGGCGCGCTGCAGGCTTTCCGCAACGGCATCAAGATTATTGATGTTGCCATCGGTAACCGCGTCTTTGGGAAGCGACTCGATCACATAACGCTCTACGATATAGCCGCCTTTTTTGGGCAACTCGGCCAACTCGACCATTTTGACCGAGGATACGCTGATATCCACCCCAATCATGGGCGGTGTCTTGGTCTGCAAAAAGTCCAGCGGGATGTCAAAATTTACTTTGGGCATAGGCCGTTTAGAGCTTTTCCGTATAAAGTGGTTTAAATCCTAGCAATAACTATAATCTATGTAAAGTTATTTTTTAAGGGGTCATTTTTTCCCGGAGCCGATATAATTTCGCATACTTAGCACTTTTTCCTCTTTTCGGACAACCGCCCATGTCTTTTCGCCGCTGGCTTCTCCCGGTTCTTGCAGCGTTGACGCTGCTTTTGCTCCCGGCGATATTGCTTGGCTTGGCAGTTTTGCTGGCTTATCCGGGATTGCCCTCACTGGAGTCGCTCACCGATTACCGCCCCAAGATCCCGCTGCGCGTTTACAGCGCGGATGGCGTACTGCTCGGCGAATTCGGCGAAGAGCGGCGTGCCGTAGTCAAAATTGCCGAAGTTCCCGACGTGATGAAAAAAGCCATTCTGGCCGCCGAAGATGAACGCTTCTACGAGCATGGCGGCGTAGATTATATCGGCGTGTTGCGCGCCGCCATTACCAACTTCACTTCCGGCGGCGCGAAACAGGGTGCGAGCACCATCACCATGCAGGTGGCGCGCAATTTTTTCCTTTCCAAGGAAAAAACCATGACGCGCAAATTCAACGAGGTGCTGCTCGCCTTCAAGATCGAGCACAATCTGAGCAAGGACGCAATCCTGCAACTTTATATAAACCAGATTTACCTGGGGCAGCGCGCCTACGGCTTTGCGACGGCCGCACAGGTTTACTTCGGCAAGCCGCTCGACCAGGTCACGATAGCCGAGGCCGCCATGCTCGCCGGACTGCCCAAGGCTCCCTCCGCCTACAACCCGGTAGTCAACCCGAAACGCGCCACGCTGCGCCAATTTTATGTGCTGCGCCGCATGCATGAACTGCATTTTATCGATGATGAGCAGCTTCATCTCGCGCAGCAGCAACCCATCGCAGCCAAGCACGGCAGCAAAAATCAGGAACCCGGCATCAAGCCGGACTACATCGCGGAAATGGTTCGCCAGGCGGTCTATGAAAAATACCAGGAAGAGGCCTACACTCAAGGGTTCAATGTGTATACCACCATACGCCAGCAGGAACAGCTCGCCGCGCACCAGGCCGTGCGCAACGGCGTGCTGGAATATGACCGCCGCCACGGTTACCGCGGCCCGGAGGGGTTTGTCGACTTAAAAAAGGGGCGCAGCGAAGAATATCTGGAAGAAGCGCTGCAAGAGGCAGCGGACGACAACGACCTGATCCCTGCGGTAGTGTTGGAAGCTTCGACCAAGCGGGTTCGCGCTTATTGCAAGGGCGGGGAAACGGTCGAAGTCAGCGGCGCGGCGCTGCGCTTCGCCCAGCGCGCGCTGGGCGACAAGGTCGCGTTGAACCAGCGCATCAATTCCGGCTCGATCATCCGCCTGCGGAAAGACGAAAAGGGTGTCTGGCAAATCAGCCAGTTGCCGCAAGTGGAGGCCGCCTTGGTTTCCGCAGACCCGATCGATGGCGCTATCCGCGCGCTAGTCGGCGGTTTCAGCTTCAGCCGCAACCAATTCAACCACATCACACAGGCGTGGCGTCAACCGGGTTCGAGCCTGAAACCTTTTATTTATTCCGCCGCGCTGGAAAAAGGCTTCACACCCGCTACGGTGATCAACGATGCACCGTTGTTTTTCGATGAGCAAGAGACCGGCAGCGAACCCTGGCAGCCAAGAAATTATGATAATGAATTTGCCGGCCCGATGAGCATGCGCCAGGGGTTGGCCAAATCGAAAAACCTGGTTTCAATACGCATCTTGCAGTCCATCACGCCGCAATACGCCCAGGACTACCTCACCAAGTTCGGCTTCGACGCGGACAAACACCCGCCTTACCTGACCATGGCGCTGGGCGCTGGCTCCGTTACCCCCCTGCAAATGTTGGGCGGTTATGCAATTTTCGCCAACGGCGGTTTCCGTGTCACCCCTTATTTCATCCAGCGTATCGAAGATGCGCACGGCAATGTGTTGAGCGAAGCCAGGCCGGCCATAGCGGGCGAAAATGCAAGCCAGGTTATCGACGTGCGCAATGCCTACACCATGATCGGTATGATGCAGGACGTGGTGAGGCGCGGCACCGCCAGTCGCGCCATGCAGCTCGGCCGCCAGGATCTGGCCGGAAAAACCGGCACCACCAGCGACTCGGTCGATGCCTGGTTTTGCGGCTTCCAGCCTACACTGGTCGGCATTGCCTGGATGGGTTTCGACCAGCCGCGCAGCTTGGGCGATAAGGAAACCGGCGGCGGCGCAGCCTTGCCGATATGGATGAGTTACATGGAAAAAGCGCTCAAGGAAGTGCCGCAGGCCGAATATGCCATGCCGGACAACATGGCGGCCGTGCGCATCAACGAGGAAGGGTATCGCGACGAAAACGGTTCACTGGTCGAATATTTCTATCAGGAGAATATTCCGTCCGAGCACGCCATGCCCGATCACGCCATGCCTGGGACGCCAAGCAAAGAAAGCCTGCCGACGGACATCATCAAGGATCAGCTACTTTGATCCGGATATAGCCATAAAATACACGCCCATGAACAAGGAACACAACACCAGAAATCATGCCTGCAAACGCGATTTGATGCGCGTGCAACTGGCGCATCAGGCCGCCAAGTTGATGGCGGAAGATGGCATCACCGACCATGCCTTCGCCAAGCGCAAGGCCGCCCGGCAGCTCGGCGCGGCAGATACCCAGCACCTGCCCAGCAATCAGGAAGTGGATGACGCGCTGCACAGCTACCTCGCGCTCTATCAGCACGACAGCCACCCCGGCATCCTGCGCCAGCTGCGCAAAGAAGCCATCGCCACCATGCGCCTGCTGGCGGAGTTTCATCCCTACCTGACCGGCTCGGTGCTGAGCGGCACGGCGGGCATCCAGTCGGACATCAACCTGATGCTGTTTTCCGACGATGCAAAAGCCGTGTTGCTGTTCCTGCTCAATCGCGATATCGAATTCGCCGACGGGGAATGGAAAGCGCGCGTGGGCGGGCATGAAGAAACCGTGCCAAGCTATACGCTGACCGGTGAATCAGGCATTCAGACGCACATCATCGTATTGCCCGAAAACGCCCGCCACAGCGGCAGCCGCCACCCCGAGACCCATGCGGATATTGCGGCGGTGGGGTCGTTGCTGGCGGTTTGATAGATGAGCACAAATAGTTCATTACGTGCTTATCCGGTTGTCACACCCAGCCAAAAACGATGGCTCTTTTCCGATAGAAAGTGGGACGACACCCCAGATTTCGGCATCATGAAGGCCATCCGGTAAGATGGATGCGATGAAATCTGCTCCCATGTGGGAAATTCC